>DASYRH010000072.1:0-6332 GCA_036004585.1 Nitrososphaera sp.
TACCGATACATTCTTGCAACTTGAAAACCTTAGGATACTCTCTGTCATCCTCATAACAAGCATCGGAGCCGTTGCAGTTGGACTTTCAGCAGCTGTAGTAAGATGGAACAGGAGACTCGAATCTTTGGTTTTGAAACGAACTGCCGAGCTTGCAGCAAGAACTGAGGAACTAGGGGACATGTATCGCAACCTAGATTCTGCAAATCGCAAACTTTCGAAGGCACACGAAGAGCTGAAAGTTCATGACAGGCTTCAAAGGGAATTTGTAAATGTTGCCGCTCACGAACTTAGGACTCCTGTTCAACCATTATTGGGAGCGGCTGAGATCATGGAATCACAGTTTGGAAATAAGGATAAAATTGAAGTATCCAAGGCAGAAATAGAAATGATTGTTCGAAATGCCAAACGTCTAGAACGCCTTTCCTCCGATATTCTTGAAATATCAAGAATTGAAAGCGGTGCACTGAAGATCAATAATGAAACCTTCAGCCTAAGCTACATTATTGCCGAGGCAATCAAAGACGCGAAAGTGCGTTCTCAACTCGAGCCTGACGCGGTAGCGATAACATATTATCCAGACGGCATTTTCGTGGATGCAGACAGAGAAAAGATAGTTCAAGTTGTATCAAACCTGTTGACAAATGCCATCAAATTCACTCTGAATGGCGCAATTACTATAACAACACAACGAGATATGAGTAATAGTACGGCAATTGTGACAATAATAGACACGGGTACTGGTATAGACCCTAAAGTATTGCCCAAGTTATTTGAAAAATTTGTCACAATGTCAGAGCATGGTACAGGCATCGGGCTATACATTTCGAAGAAAATAACTGAGGCTCATGGCGGAAAAATTTGGGGAGAGAATAGAACAGATGGGATCCAAGGTGCTAAATTCGGATTTACACTACCCCTAGCCAATACTGCACCAGATAGATCTAAGCTTGAAATACTGGAATCAGATAGCTCCACGCAGATGAATAGATAGGTTCGGGCTATTTCGAAATAACAATGCCGCATTGATTCTTGGGCGGCGGTTATACAGTCTTGCTGGACGGAGAACCACTATAGGATTTCGCTAAATACACAATCCAGCTATTGGTGACCAGAATTCAACAACCATCTGCTTTATCTAGGATCCTGCCACAGTAGGCTCAATAGACACTATCGGAACCACGGTCATTCCCGAATTCGGAATCGCTGCCGTTGTTCTGGCACTATCGGTATCACGGCTAGCTGCGGCCCACTCACGACATCGCGTTTCTTAGCATCATCCTTCTTGCGGGTCTTGTGCGAAGTCGCGTATTGCAACACGGACAATTCCCTTCAGTGCACTTCATGAAGAGGCTGCAGTAGCAACACCACTTATCGCCAAAGGCATAGCGCAGCCGCGATTCTGCGAGCCGTCGCGACCTGTAACGATTGCACACTCCGCTGCAGCATGCCATTATATCACCAAAAAATGGAGGTAGGATGCTACACAGTCTTTACTTGCTTTCCCTTTCCCATCAGAAAGAACGCGGCAGCTACTCCTCCAAATATCGCTCCGAGAATTCCGATCACAGTGACCATCTGCCCTGCCTCCTTTGCAATAAAGCCCGTCCCAGAGCCGCCACCCACTAGATTGCCTCGCTCCTTGAGTAGAACATTTGATTCAGTGCATTGCGTCCTGTCTATTCCAAGGGCTGTGCATTTCTCCAATGTCTCTTCCGAAATGCCCGGCGCTCCAACCGGTATTCCGTCGCCATACAGTGCGTAGGACTGCTGCTGCGCGGAAAGCACAGCAACAAGTCCGGCTGCGATTGCGGCTACTACATGAATTTTGTTCATAAGCAGGCTAACGCAGGCGAGTCGGATAATCCTGCGTTTAGAACCGCCGGTACTAGTCCTGTTCGACTGTTAGAACGCTTTCACGAGTACGGTACTTGACTAGCAGGTATACCAAAAAGCCAGCTACGACGGCTCCGGCAAATGAGAACCCAGTAATCAAGCTCGTGGGAAAGTTGGCAACGATGTCAGCGTGGCTGCTAACACCCCTCTGTTGTGGATCTAGCTTTTGCATTTCGTCGACCGTTATTGGCGGCGCAGAGTTTTGTACAGGCACGCTACCGGTATCAACTGGAAATTCCTCAGGCCCAATCCGAGTCGGCGCCAAGTAGTAGAATAGGAAAAAGGCAGCTGCTATAAACACCGCCAGAGCTATCATCCCCGGAACAAGCGAAACCCAAAAATCGCGGTTATCGCGAGTGACCTTCTTGGCAGGACCTCTATCGCCTAGCTGGACGTGCCACATCTTGACCGCTTCAAACCAAAAGATTACGGCCGCTGCTGCAGGAACTGCAACGCCATAGATGATTGTCGATCCGGCGCTCACTGCGAGGTAGTAACCGGTGATTGCAGTAAAGATGGTAGCGTAAAATGCTAGCCGGGGCACCATGAACGTGCCGAGGCTGACATACGACTGCAGGGCCTTTACCCGAACATGCCGAACAATGTAAACTCGACCATATTCATCCCTAGACGCCAGGCCCATCTCTACTAATTTTTCAATTTGGTAGTCCGCCACGCTAGGGCTCGAGAGGCTCAGATCCCTCTGGACTTCCCTGATCCCAGACGGCGTCTTCTTACGCTCCAGGTAAAGGTAAACTCGAAGCGTTCTTCCTTGGAGCTTGCGTTCAAAATCAGTGTTCTGGACCTCGCTCATGGCAAACGATGATCATGACAGCAATGACAGATTTAAGGTGCGCTGGCCCACCAATCGTTCTGGCACCAGAACACACATTATTTACAATATTTCTGCAGAATTATTGCAAAGTTGCTGAAACATGATGTCATCATTTGCGTCTGCAATCCTCTCCCGACACACTTGGTTTATTATCAGCAGCGAAATTAAACCGTCCATGGGAACGTCCTGGGAACTGCTCGAGAGCGAGAAAATACTGCTGGCGGGAGACGGCAAGTCGACGTTTATGGAGCTCTTTCAGGACAGGGTAAAGACGTCAAAGGGACAGATTGTTACATACACCAGGTATAACGCATCTGACGTAGTCATAGTAGTCCCATTCCTGTCGAGCGACAGGCTGGTAATGATAAGACAATATCGCTATCCTCTCGATAAGATTCTTCTGGAGTTTCCAGCAGGGCATGTCGAGGGAGGGGAGGATCCCGGCGTGACTGCAAAAAGAGAGCTCGAAGAGGAAACAGGATACTCTGCAAGTAGCGTGGAACACGTCTACCGCTACCATCCGTCTGTCAGCAGGTCGAACCAAAATGTTCACGTATTCAGGGCATCGGGCCTTGTTGCAGGCAAGACAAGGCATGACGGAGGAGAGGACATTAACGTTGAGGTGCTTACGAAAGACACGCTAAGGCAGCAGATTGCACAAGGCAAAGTCGAAAGCGCTGGCACCCTGATATCATACCTGCTCTGCTGTACCGATACAATCCTCAAAACAGAAGGGAAGTGACGAAGATGCAGGAAAAAATGAAAGCGATGGTTCTAGGCAAGCTCGCGCCAATAGAAACCCGCCCGCTGAAACTCAAGTCAATCGACAAGCCGGCAATACGTAAAGGCAATCAGCTTCTAATAGAAATACAAGCATGTGGCGTATGCCGGTCCAATCTTCATCTTATCGAAGGAGACTGGAAGGAGTTTGGAGTCCCTTCAAGTCTGCCGATAGTTCCAGGGCACGAGGTAGTTGGAGTAGTAAGGCAAATAGGCGACCGCGTGCGGGCAATTTCGCTCGGAGACAGGGTAGGGATTCAGCCTCTGTTTAGCTCTTGCCTAAAGTGCCAATACTGCACGGAAGCTCGTGAAAATCTCTGTGAAGACGCAGAGATAACAGGTGAAACTGCGCAGGGAGGTTACGCCGAATACATTTTGGCAAGAGAAGATTTCGTCACCCCAATTCCAGACAGCATAGACTCTGAATCCGCAGCGCCACTGTTCTGTCCGGGGATAACTGCATACAAGGCAGTCAAGGCTGTCGGGCTGGCCCGTGGCAAATCCGTCGGCATATTCGGGATTGGAGGAGTTGGGCACCTCGCAATTCAGATCGCAAAACTCAAAGGCTCCCGCGTCGTGGCTGTTTCACGCAGCAAGAACCACACTGACCTTGCGGCAAAGCTGGGTGCCGACAGTGTTCTCACTTTGCAGGGTTCTCAGGATCAATTTCTAAAGCGGCTACGCAAGGAGGAAGGGATGCTTGACAATGCGATAGTCTTCGCCCCTTCCGATAGCGTTATAGACACTGCGATCAAGTCGGTGAGAAAGGGAGGCACAATTGTTCTTGGAGTCTTGGGCAACGTCACAGACTTTCCCACCTTTGAAGAAAAGACAATCAAAGGCAGCGTAATCGGAACACGAAAAGATATGGCGGAGCTAGTGCGACTTGCGAGCGATTCCGATCTCAAGATCGTGATAGAGACATTCAAGCTTGAGGAAGCGAACGAAGTTCTTGCAAAGCTAAAAAACTCGCAAATCGAGGCGCGCGCAGTCCTTATTCCATAACTACGGCTCTCGATGTAACTAATGAAATAATAGATGGCTGAATGCAATCTATTTCATGCGAGGAGAAGCCAGCAGAGTTGCAGAGATCGTCGACAGTCTCCACGCCCTTCTTGAATCAAAACAAGTCAGTGCGGATGTTGCAATAGTCAGCCTCGTTTCAACTGCCGGCGAAATCGCATTAAGCCTCATAGTTGCAAAGCCGGAGCTGAAGGAAATGTATCTGAAGACGCTCAACTCCGCAGTGGAACAAGTCAAGAAGCAGTTAAGGCACGAATTGAAAACAAGAGGAATCTAGACCTGTTGTGTCATCAAATTGATACAACAGAATTGCATTTCCCCGACTGGATTTTGAAAGGTTAATAATAGTGAGAATATTCCGCAAATTCGGATTGGCAAAGAGGCATCGTTCACGTACAGACATGATTGCGGCGATACTTGAAGCAGCGGCTGGGGGCTCGAACTTTACCAGAATTATGTTTACTGCATACATGTCTTATCAGCAATGCACGCAATACATCGACCTGGTTAAAAAGCGAGAGCTACTGGCATTTGACAAGGGCTCAAGAACCTATTCTACAACGCAGAAAGGCAGGCAATTTCTCGGTATATACGAAAAAATAAGACTCTAGCTCACAACTGTAGATTGGATGAATTCAAGTATATAGTTCATTTAGAAAAACGCTGACGCCTTACGAGGATCGATGACAGAAAGTTTCTAATATAGATACATGATTCAACTGCTTGGATTGGCTAGGCATCGGTCACGGTTAGAAATGATTTCTGCTATGTTGGAAGCTGCAGCAGATGAATCAAAACCTACAGAGATTATGTACAGGGCATACATGTCGTATGAGCAGTTCAAAGAGTACCTTGCACTAGTAACTGCAAGGAAGCTGCTGGACTATAACTCAACCAGGAAAACCTACAAGATCACTTCGACGGGCAAAGAGTTTCTGGTTAAAAGTGAAAAACTAAGGCTCTAGATCCCGGAAGTTGGGCGGCTGCTATTGGCGATCCTTCCTAAATCAATATGCATCTCTTTGTAATCAGCATGTCAGTCTTGGACTAGAAGGTTGTCGCCTGGTCCCCCGTCAAGCCGGTCAGTCCCTGACTGCCCGAACAGCCTGTCATCTCCGTCTCCCCCTTCTAGCAAGTCATTCCCTACCCCACCATAGAGGTTATCCCTGCCTAGACCACCAAACAGCCTATCCCATCCCTGGCCTCCCCATAAGCTATCGTAGCCAGAGTTGCCCGAAATAGCGTCATTTCCGTTTCCGCCAAAGATTCTGTCGTTTCCGGGTCCTCCTGAGAGCTCGTCAAGACCCAGTCCGCCGCAAATGACATCGTCTCCACCCATGCCATTGATGACGTCATTCCCCCTGAGTCCGACAATGACATCGTCTCCCAAAGTGCCGTTTAGCACGTCGTGTCCTTCTGTGCCAACTATTGTTGCTGCGATGTCAAAGCATGTTTCCTCGCCAGGCTCAACTTCCTTTCCAATTGTTAATTTGTCAGTACTATTGCGCGCGACATCATCCATGAAGTCATCATAAGTGACTTCTAGGGTATCTCCGTCATCTACATCCAACATGTTTCCATCGTTACCAAAGTTTACGATGTCATCCATGTCTAGTTCTACGGTAAAGACGCCACTGCTGATATCGTTCTCGACAAGCGTGTAGGCGATATTCTGCGCTCCAAAGTCAACAGGGTCGCCTTCCAGTTCAAACTCAAGGCTAGCTAGAGAACCAATAGGTTCGCCGCCCCTCGCCAAGGGATAAGGCCCATTCTGATTCAAGACAAAAGTGTACGAGTCCTT
>DASYRH010000073.1:0-16412 GCA_036004585.1 Nitrososphaera sp.
ATAGCAATGCAGTTAACCAGGTCACGGCAAAGACATGGGACGCTGAAGTTTTAGGGGCAGATATTCCGGTCTTTGTGGATTTTTGGGCTGAATGGTGTGGGCCGTGCAGGATGGTTGGGCCGGCGGTCGAGCAGATAGGCCGTCTCATGTCTGGCAGGATCAAAGTTGCGAAAGTGAACGTCGATGAAAACCAGGAAATTGCGATGAAGTATGACATCAAGTCAATACCGTCACTAATCTTGTTCAAGGGCGGCAAGGAGATCGGCAGGACAGTTGGCGCTGCGCCAAAGGAAGCGTACATAAAGTTCATCGAGAGTTCGCTGGGAAAGGCCTGACCTTTTTCTCTCGTGACGAAAGCATTAATACGGTATTTCAATAGCTAAGTTCGATTGGGCAAAAAGGAACTAGCCGCGCTCTTTTCATCAAATCCTGACCGGTACTACAAAGTCGCGCTATTTGACAAAATGGGTTTTTCCCGGCACAGGTGCGGCAGGTGCGAAAAATTCTTCTGGTCGCTTGATGAGGCAAGGCAGTTCTGCCCCGACCACGAAAGTTACAGTTTCATCGGAACGCCTCCTACTTCAAAGAAGCTCGACTACGTGGGCGCGTGGAAGGAGACAGAAAAATACTTTAGTTCAAACGAGCATTCCATTGTTAGGCGCTACCCTGTCGTATGTCGTTGGCGCGACGATCTCTATTTCACGATTGCATCGATAGTTGATTTTCAGCGCGCTGTCGGAAGCAAGGTTGTCTTTGAGCTTCCGGCAAATCCGCTCGTAGTTCCGCAGATGTGCCTGCGCTTCAACGACATTGAAAATGTCGGGTTGAGCGGCAGGCACTATACCGGTTTTTGCATGATAGGTCAGACTTGCAATGCTGACGCGGAGGGAGGTTACTGGAAGGACAAATGCATAGACTTGGACTATGGCATGCTTACAAAGGGACTAGGGATCGCGCCGGAGGAGATTACTTTTGTAGAGGACGTCTGGATGGGGGCGGGTGCCTTTGGGTGTTCTCTCGAATATTTTGTGCGCGGACTGGAGCTCGGCAACGCGGTATTTACGGAATTTGAAGGTAACGAAAACGACTACCGCGTCATGCCTAACAGGATAATCGACATGGGGGCTGGCCTTGAGCGTTTCTCGTGGATAACCAATGGCACGCCGACAAGCTATGATTGTTGCTTTGGACCTGTCGTTGACCGGCTGCTGGAACTGACAGGCACTGATGTCGACCAGCAAATCTTAGCGAGGTATTTCGAGGCAGTGTCGTCAAAGCTGGACACCGTTGGAAATATCAAGGCCCTAAAATCGCTAATTGCAAAGGACATGCGAATCGAAGAAGACCGGCTAGCCAAGATAGTGTCGCCATACGAAGCCATCTATACCGTTGCGGACCACATCAGGACACTGGTGTTTGCCATCTCTGACGGAGCGTTGCCTTCAAACGTTGGAGGAGGATATAACCTCCGGGTAATTCTTAGGCGCGCCTTGTCAATATTGGAGAGGCTTGGCTGGAGGAATGTAAGCGTCGCCGAAATTGCAGACATGCACATAGACTACCTCCTGGAAATGTACCCAGAGCTCGAGGAGCACAGAAACGACGCGCGGACAATCCTTGAGCTTGAAGCTGGTCGCTACGTCGGGTCCCGCGAGCGAATGAATTCCATAGCTCTGACATTAAAGGGCGACAAGAAGCAGGAACTTTCCGTCGACGACTTGCTCCGGCTCTACGAATCTGACGGAATAACTCCTGACTTTCTTTTGGAGCAAGGCGTGATTCAGAATGTGCCGTCCACCTTTTACACAAGGCTCGCAGAGTTGCACAGCAATAGCCAAGCAGCGACCCAGGCAAACAAGCCGGTACCGGGCTTGGAGGGGTTGCCGGATACAAGGCTGCTATATTATGAAGACGAATCTATCCGCGACTTTGAGGCAAGGATACTAAAAATTGTTGACGGCAAGTTTGTAGTTCTCGACAGAACAGCATTCTATCCTCGCGGTGGGGGACAGGAACCTGATACCGGTAAGATAGAAGCGGCAGAAGTGGTTGAAGTAACAAAACAGGCAAGCGCTGTAGTCCACAGGGTCAAGAGCACTGCTGGCCTTGCGGAAGGCCAGAATGTTCATGCGAGCGTGAACTCTCGCCGCCGTGACTTGGTAACAAAACACCACACTGCCACCCATGTCCTAAATTCTGCATCTAGAAATATACTTGGCTCGTGGGTGTGGCAGAATTCTGCATTCAAGGAGGAGGGATATGGCAGGCTTGATATCACGCACCACTCTGCACTGGGCAAGGATGAAGTACAGAAAATAGAGCAAAAGGCAAACAGAGTCGTTCGAGAAAACTACCCAGTAATTATCAAGACCTATGACCGCGGAGATGCGGAGCGAAAATACAGTTTCCGCATCTACCAGGGAGGAGTCGTGCCGACAAGCAACGTCCGCATAGTCAATATCGACAACTGGGACGTTGAGGCTTGCGGCGGAACCCATGTGCGGAGCACGGGAGACATTGGACTCATCAAGATAGTCAAATCAGAGCGCATACAGGACGGAGTGGTAAGGCTGGAGTTTGTAGCTGGGGAGGCGGCAGTCAATTTCATGCAGCAGCAAGAAAGCCAGATAGCTTTTATCGCGCAGACTTTGGGTTCTAGCCGTGAAAAGCTTGTGGAGTCATTCAACAGGGCCATGGAAGATGGCGAAGCTGCCAAGCGAAAGTTGAGGACTGTGATCCGGGTAGTAGCCGGCGAAATGGCCAAAAGCATTTCTTCTAACGCAAAGCCCGCTGCCTCGGGCGTTCGAATTTACAGTGCCTACGACGAAGAGCTCGACGAGGATTATCATATTGCGATTGGCGAAAAAGCAATCGAGTTAGATCCTTCACTGGTATATGTCGCACTGCTTTCAAAGGGCCAGGCGATAAAGGTGATTGTCTTTGCAGGCGAAGCGGCGCGCAAGAAGGTCAAGGCAGGAACAATCGCCAAGCAGGTTTCTGCCATTCTTGACGGATCTGGCGGAGGGAATGAGCGCTTTGGCCAGGGAGGCGGCAAATCCAAGGACAGGATAAAGGAAGCACTACAGCTGGCAGAACAATCGGCAGAGGGATGAAGAATGAGCGAAAGCAAGAGGATTGACTGGCAGTCAATTGAGCAAAAGTGGATTAGGCGCTGGAAGGAAGAGAAACTTTTCGAAACTGATCCTGACGAATCCAGGCAAAAGTATTTTGTCACTGTTGCATATCCCTATCCAAATTCTCCGCAGCATATCGGACATGGCAGAACGTACACTCTCGCAGACGCGCACGCTCGCTATATGCGCATGAAGGGCTTCAATGTCCTTTTTCCGATGGCCTTCCATTACACGGGCACCCCGATTCTGGGAATGTCTCGGCGCGTTGCAGCCGGCGACAGCGATCTCCTCGACACGTTCCGCAAGATATACAAACTCTCTGATGACGTGATCTCTACTTTTGTAGAGCCTGTCAAAATAGCCAGCTACTTTCACGACGAGATAAAGATGGGGATGAAGGAGATGGGCTACTCTATTGACTGGAGGCGCGAGTTTACCACTATTGATCCAGTTTATTCAAAGTTCATTTCGTGGCAATTTCGCACGCTCAAGAAGAAGGGGTTGATAGTTCAGGGGTCGCATCCTGTGGGCTGGTGCCCCCGCGATCAAAACCCCGTCAGCCAGCATGACACGATGGGAGACGTCGAGCCCGATTTTACTGAATATACCTTGGTAAAGTTCCGGTCAGGCGACAAGGTCTACCCCGCTGCCACGCTCAGGCCTGAAACCCTTTTTGGCGTGACAAATATGTGGGTCAACCCTGGGGCCGACTATGTCGAAGCCTCCATCGATGGTGAACTCTGGGTCGTCAGCACAGAGGCAGCACGAAAACTCGAGTTTCTAAACCACAAAGTGGAGATAAAGTCTACCGTAAAGGGCAAGAACTTGGTAGGGCTGGAATTATCCAACCCATTAACCGGAACATCTGTCCCTGTCTATCCCGCATCTTTTGTGGAGCCAGATAGCGGCACTGGCGTTGTCATGTCCGTCCCCGCACATGCTCCCTACGACTACCAGGCGCTTGAAGACCTAAGGGCGAACGCCGAAACGAGGGCCGAGTTCAATTTATCCAAAGTTGCCAGTCCGATCAAAATAATCGAGTCTGAAGGGTACACTGGCATACCGGCGGCAGAAGCGATAAGCAAGTCCGGAGCCTCAAGCCAGAACGACGAGAAGTTGGAGATTGCGACAGACGAGCTCTATTCCCATGAGTTCTACAAGGGCAAAATGATGGACAATGCTGGCAAGTACTCTGGAGTCAGTGTATCTATGGCAAAGAATGCGATAAGGGAGGAAATCGTTCAATCAGGCAATGCAGGGATAATGTACGAGCTTGTGAACAAGCCAGTGAAATGCCGCTGCGGAGCAGATTGCTTTGTAAAGCTGCTAACCGACCAGTGGTTCTTGAATTATGGCGACAAGGACTGGAAAGCCACCGTCCACGAGTGCGCAAGGGAAATGGACATTGTCCCGCAGGATATCCGCCCAGAATTTGACTATGTTATCGACTGGCTGCGGGAGAGGGCATGCGCTCGCAAAACCGGCCTCGGAACAAAGTTGCCTTGGGACCCCGAGTGGATTATCGAAAGCCTTTCTGATTCCGTCATCTATATGGCGTATTACACTCTGGCGAAGTACGTCAACAGCGGGGTGATTTCTGAATCTGGCTTGGCTGATACATTCTTTGACTATGTCCTACTTGGGATTGGGAGTGCCGAAGCTGTTTCGAAAGATAGCGGAATTGATGCCTCTACCATCGATCAGGTAAGAAGCGAATTCAGATACTTTTACCCAGTAGACTCTCGTCACTCTGGCCGGGATTTGGTGCCAAACCACCTTACGTTCTTTATTTTCAACCACGTGGCGATATTTGGCAGGGATAACTGGCCAAAGCAAATAGTCGTCAATGGGTCTGTTCTGATGGAAGGAAAAAAGATGTCAAAGTCACTTGGCAACATTATCCCTCTCCGGGCAGCAATACGCGAGCACGGAGCCGACACAATCAGAGTCGCAATGCTAGTCTCTGCGGAAATTTTGCAGGACGCCGACTTTTCGTTTGACACTGTAAGGGGAATACGAACGAAACTTGCCGAGATCTTTGACATGGCCAGTTTTTGTTCTGGTAAAAAGGATCACAGACCGCCCGAGCCCGAAGATCGATGGCTTCTCAGCAGGCTCCAGCGCATCATATCGGAAACATCATCGTCGATGGAGAAGCTCCGGATGAGGGAGGCCATACATCACATTCTGTATTCGCTTGACCAGGACCGGCAGTGGTATCTCAAGCGGGCCAACGCAAAGGGCAATGAAGGCAATCTGACAACGCTGTCAGAATGCCTTGAAGCTCAAGTCAGGCTCCTTGCCCCATTTGCGCCTTTCACATCAGACGAGATATGGGAGCGGATGGGCAAAAGAGATGTCACACTATCAGGGTGGCCTGTGGTGCGCCAAAAAGCTATCGACCTTTATGCCGAAGAGTCAGAGTCTCTAATTTCATCTCTCCTGACGGATCTCCAGAGCATCGTAAAGGTGACGAAAATAGTACCCAAGAAAATAGCTATCTACACCTGCTCGCCTTGGAAGGCAATAGTCTACAGAGTGGTTCTATCCCGGGTGCTTGAAGGAAAGACCAATTTTGGCGAAATAATGAAGATACTGCTTTCGGATCCACAAACTGTGCGAGCAAAAACCGATCCAAAGCTCGTACAGAAAATGATGGAAGATATCCTGTCGTCGCCTCTTGACGCAAGAAACAGGAGAATAGAGCTTGCAGGATTTGACGAGTCCGGTGCGCTCCGAGATGCTTCCTCCTTGATATCGACGGAAAATAACAAGTCAGAAATCATGATCTATTCAGAAGAAGATGTAGACAGGTACGACCCCCGGCAGAAATCAAAATTTGCGCGGCCATTCAAGCCTGCTGTGTTCATGGAATAGGTTTGATTCATATCCCTGGAAAATATCTTACATTATGGGATCTCGTCACGCGCAAATATTAGTGGCCAGCTCGAATACGCAAAAGGCTAGTTGTGAAAGTTGGCTCCAAGCAGACCGATCAAGAATAGGATGCCGATAAGCACTCCAGCTCCGAGGATAGCCTTGAGGAAAGGAAAGAAGTCCCGACCGCGGCTTGTTGCCATCATTTCTGGTACGCAGTGGGATACAGCTCTAAAAACCCTGACGCTAGGATGTTCTTTAGCATTATTACAAGACATTCCACTCGAGCAATCACTCCTGCCGCAAGAATCCATTTCCAAGACAACGATTTGTCAATTTGTCGGCATAGCATCACGTATCAAAGAAATGGGTAATCAGTCAGCAGCCATAGCAATATCGCGATAATCGAAGCGACACCCAGGCTAGCATAGAGGAGATATTTGCCAAATCTTGATCGTCCACGCTCTTGAAGAGTCACTATCGTGCACCAATGTATATACGCGCATCATGCCATTTAACCGGTCAATAATTAGTCACGCACTGGTTTTGATAAACTGGGCATATTGCTGGTACAAGACCGTGCAAATGCAGATCTTGAATCTCGGAACCGAACAATGCGATGTTCGAGCGCATATACTAGTTCTCTGATGGACACTTTCCTAGAACCCCAAGACGCTAGCCGCCTTATGGAATATAAACCCATCCCGGGTCTCGAGCACGGGAGTTAAGCTGCCTGGAACAATCGCACTTGCCGAGTGCAGCGTTGGTTTCGGCCAAGACGGAAATCTCGGCACTGAATCATTAGTAGAAACCACAAAATCAAGACCAATTGACGCGAATGTTGGCTCAAGGGGCAGGTTTAAGCGATAGACTGCTCGTAGTAAAATATGTCGGTTTTGTGGCTCAAGAGCTCAAGTCAAAGGGAGGAAATTTTCACTGCCGTATGTTAACGTAGGCCAGGAAAACTCGGGGCCCATCGATCTCTACTACGAGGACCACGGCACCGGCAAGCCGGTTATCTTGATTCATGGATGGCCGCTCAGCGGTCGATCTTGGGAAAAACAGGTGCCAGTCTTGATAGCTGCAGGCTATAGGGTAATTGCGTATGATCGCAGGGGATTCGGAGATTCAAGTAAGCCTACACACGGCTATGATTATGACACATTTGCCCAGGACCTACACAAGCTGATAACAAAACTTGACCTTCGTGACATCACATTAGTTGGGTTTTCTATGGGTGGTGGCGAGGTGGCTCGTTATCTAGGTACATTTGGCTCTGAACGAGTGAAGAGGGCCGTGTTTATGGCCGCAATCCCGCCATTCCTATTGAAGACCGCTGACAACCCCAACGGCGTTGATAGTAATGTATTTGATGGGATCAAGGCAGGTATTGCAGCAGATCGCTTGGCGTTTCTAACCGCTTTTTTTGCCAATTTCTACAACATAGATGTCCTAGCTGGTAAGCGCGTGAGCGACCAAGCGGTCCAGTTCAGCTGGAATGTCGCAGCTGGTGCTTCACCCAAGGGTACCATCGATTGTGTTTCTGCCTGGCTGACCGACTTTCGAAAAGATCTTGAAAGCATTGATGTCCCGACTTTGGTTATCCATGGGAACGCCGACCGAATCCTTCCAATAGATGCTACGGGAATGCGCATGCGAGAGCATGTAAAGGGATCCCAGTTGGTAGTAATAGAGGGCGGACCGCACGGGTTGAACTGGACTCACGCTGATCAAGTCAACCGGGAGCTGCTGGACTTTTTAGGAAAAAATACCAAATAGACCGGAAAGCATCCGCACAGATAGCTCTGTCCAAAGTCTAAGTAAAAAGGCAAACGGGATTTTTACGTGCAAAGCCATCATGTGTTTCATTGACAATGTGTATTGTGGTAGTACAACCGATGAATGAACCAGATCGCTGAGGATTACAATGAAACCAAATGAATACAACTATGAACAATTCCTCAAGGAAGGGACTCTGACTCTTGACAATTGCTGTCGGATTCGCACCGATTGGAGGTTTCTTATTTGGCGGCAATGTTTTCGCAACCCAAAGCTTTGAAGCTGGAGTAAAGGGAGATTCTTGCATTCGTGAAATTAGGGCCAGCTAAATTCGCGACCATATTTTCCTAGCGTACCGCTGATCCTATCTTCAATAATTTCAAGCGCCCACCGACAGTAATCATCTGTCACGAGTGAAGGCATCGCTATCCTATCATGAAATGGAAGAGACGCGTTGATTTCCTTGAGCAAGTCAAATTGGCTATCGATGTCTTTTGTATCCCAGCATTTCTCAATAAGAATGCTCAATTTTTGATGCTTCATGAGAATATTCTCGCTTTTATTCTACTTTGGAAAGTAAATAGAGCTGTATATCCTCGGATAATACACACAAATCGCCTGAAGAGGCAAACTCCTCTTGCATGCAGAGAAAAATCTCATGTCACATCTGGTCGCCCTCTGGCCATTGAGACTTTTTTGTAAATGAATACTATACAAGGAGCCAACTAGACTACATACAACATGTTATACAGCATTTGTGCGCTCGTGGAACTGACCAAGATAAGGAGTAATGGTTGGCCACGATGGAGTATTTTACGTTAAGGAATGCTAGAGCGGCAAGCCTAGCAACAGTGTTCTTTCTCTACCCCACAGTGGCTCTCTCGTACTTTTCGATCAACTATACAGAGACAGTTCACAGGATAACAATGAGGCAGAATTTTGATGTCTCACTATTTGGCTCTCTTGAGGTGGACAGCTTGGCGGCGATTGGATTAGGATTGCTGTTTCTAGCGCTGAACTCTCGGTTAAAGGTCTCAAAGATAGCCTTTGTACTGCTTTTTGTCGCTGCAATCTCGGCATTCTTTACGGCAGGATGGACCTTGGTTCTAGGTGCGCTAGCCATCGTGCCCGCCATAGTTGCACTTTTGATAACAGCTGCAAATGCCGACAGGAAAATGCCTCTCTATGGCCGCTCAAAGCGCTTGCCATTTGATGGCAAGAGAGTGGCGGCGATATTTCTAGGCATTGTGATAATGATTGAGGCAGGTGCGCTTGCCAGATGGATCGCATACCCGTTCATCCCCGGAGAGATATACGGCGACATCTCTTGGAAGTTTGCTGAGCTAGAATCCGCGTTGTTCCACAGCCTGGGACTTTTGTCTCCTGTCCTAGTCGTGCTCCTAGCGTTCTCGTTCCTTTTCCGGTGGTACCTAGTGGACGGCTTGAGAAAGATTAGCAAGGCATTTGTTCCACCTCGGAATGAGAGCATAAAACAAGAAAGTGTTGCCAAGCCGGTAGAGCACAAGAAACAAGTAGAGACTACGGTCCGCACAAAGTCGTCATCTCTTGTCGTGACCTATGCCGCGACAAACACCCTGACCTCAAGACACCTTCACAGGGGTCTGTTGGCGCTAGCGCTAGTTGTTGCCCCTCTCTTGATGATCTATCCTCATTTGCCTGGGATAAATCCAGGAGGAGAGGGAGTCAGCACAGACGAGCAGTACTATTCGAGATGGATCTCGCTCTTCCGAGCAAGCATTAGCGCTGGTGATGGGTCCTGGGCGCAAATCTTGACGAGCGCGTTCACGATAAATAACGGCGATAGGCCGCTCACACTATTGGCTATTCTGACTATTTCGAGCTTGGGAAATATTCCAGACCTGATGGTTATCAGGTTCCTTCCGGTGGCATTGGCACCCGCGCTTGTGGCATCTAATTATTTTCTGCTCAGACGCACTTTGAGCGCCAAGCAATTCGGGGCGAACAGGGTAAAGGTGTTTGCTTCAATAGGCGCTGTCATGGCAATCTTTTCTCCCCAAATAGTAGTCGGAGAATACGCGGGGCTTCTGGCAAATTGGATAGCCCTGACTGTTGCCTACGCTGCGTTCTACCTCATGATAAGGGGATGGGAAAGCATAGATCGCAAGAACTTCTTTGTGTCATTTGGGGCATTGTTTGCGATTCTCCTGGTTACGATGCTAATACACCTCTATACATGGGCTCACCTGCTGGCCATTGTTCTGCTATTTGGCTGCCTGTCGTATCTTCTTTCTCGAAAAACAGTCTCGGCACCCAGGATCAAGCTCTTGATGATGATAGCAGTCGTTCTCGCTAGCTTTACTGTTGACTATGGCAGATCACTGTACTTCAGTACGCCTGCGGCCACGGAAGATGATTCGGCGCTGGCATCGAACATGGAGGCACATGATCCGGGATCGAGGTGGGATAGGCTCTACGTTACACTAGGTTCCTACGTAGGAGGGTTTCTTTCAAACCCGGCTTTGTTTCTGCTTGCACTAGTCTGGGTGGTAAGATCAAGGCAAAACGGGCTGAGCATCCTCATGCTATCAATGCTAATCATGTTGTCAGTTCCCGTTGCAATAGGCAGCGTGGAATTTCAGACGAGGGTACTTTACAATACGCCAATTCACGTCGCGGCAGTCATGGGCCTGATGTGGACGGGAGGTAAGCTGGGAAGGCAGAGTGAAGACAAGTCGTTGCAGAAATTGCTGATCGTCGGCATGATCTTTGTGATGGCCACTTATGCTCTAAGGGCGATGGCAAACCTGCCACTAGAATTGCCTGACGGCTATCAATTGGAAAGAAACTTCCTTCTTTCGTGAACTGCATCATGACGAGAATAGCATAAAGTCGATATCGTCGTCTCAAGCTTTATGGGTGATGATTGCATTGCGTTTCCGGTAGTGATATGATCAACGTCTTTCATCCGTCGTCGCCTTGCGTTACAGATTTTGAAATCAGCTCGTCATTTTCTGTTCAAAGAATGCATGAACCATATGGACCGGTGAACTGACCGGTGTAATCTTGAAGAAAACTTTAGGCGGCTTCAGGTTTTCCATTGCAAGTCGGTCAATTGATGCTTAAATTGTAATCCTCTCCCGCGCTTATTCCGATTGCCAAAAAACTTGATGCCAAGAAATGGGATAAACATTTTATTCTCAAACGTCACTAGCCGGTCTTGGTGGCAAACAAATACCGATGCCCCCGCTGCAACTCATTTCATTCAGTAGGCGTAGAAAGGATTTTTGATGGCCGGCTGATATTTCGATGTTCCAGGTGCAACATCTGTTCCATAGTGCCAGCAGCATCATCGCTCGACGAGTCCTACCTTGAGTTTCTTGACCGGTTTGACAATTCAATAGGAGTTGCTGAAGCCGGTGACCTCAAACTCCTGATGGAACAGGAAAAAATAATCCGATCTTCAGCCGAGATCGATTCGTTACTTTCGGCCAGCGATGCGGCAGGAGATCCCCTGCTTGAAGATGCGCTGCGGTCGCAGCAGGATTACGTTGTTGACTTTCGGGTCATAGACGAGCCCCCACCTGAACTCGGAGATGATGTTCGCCGGCTGCCAATTGACGACACAATAATCCAGATCCTTGCTTCAAAAAAACTTGAGCGCCTCTACACGTTTCAGGAAGAGGCAATCAAGCGCATCCTCCAGGGAAAGGATATTGTTATTTCCGCGCCTCCCGCATCCGGCAAGACCGAAGCATTTTGCATCCCTATACTGCAAAAGATAGCCGAGCAGATTCCTCGTTTCGGATCCCTTCGGCCTGCAAAGGGCGGAAAAATCCTGGCGATCTTTGTCTACCCTACCAAAGCTCTGTCACGCGATCAGCTGCCAAAGATACGAGAACTAGCAGAGCCTCTTGGGATTAGGGCAGCGGCCCTTGACGGCGACACTCCCCAGAAAGACAGGGCTGTAATCATTGACGCTCCTCCAGAAATTATCGTTACTAATTTTGACGTGATCCATTACCACATGATGCATAGGACAAGATTCTCGCGACTTTTGAGGACCGCCAGATTTCTCGTTGTGGACGAGGCCCACGTGTACACTGGCGTATTTGGAGCCAATGTGCATCATATCGTTAAGAGACTGGAAAGATTCACCGGCAAGATGCAAATAGTCGCAGCATCTGCGACTCTTCCAAACGCCTCAGAATTTTGCGAAATGCTTTTTGGACGGCCGCTGCAAATTGTCAAGGGAGAAGGCAGGCGGGGCAAGGTAAATTTCGCAATGATTTTTCCGTCATTGCGTTCGAACAGGTCGTTATCGCTTGATCTCCTGAGGCAAACTACAAAAAGGAACCACCAGACGATAGCGTTTTCAGGCTCTCATCTTGGCTCAGAGTTGACTGCCTTCTATGCAGCTCGCCAAGGAGTAAGCATCCGTGTGCATAGGGCTGGCCTTGCACCTGCGATCAGAAAGGAAGTGGAGCAGCAGTTCAAATCAGGAAAACTTGCCGCCATTTCCGCGACGCCCACCCTCGAACTTGGGATCGACATCGGCGACGTGGACGCGATAATTTCTAACATTGTGCCAATAAACCGCCTCGTTCAGAGGGTGGGCAGGGCTGCGAGGAGAGGGCAGAAGGGATATGCGTTCTTGGCTCTGGGCAACGATCCCATCAGCCAATACTACAAGCAGCATCCCGATGACTATCTGGCAGATCGCGAATATGCCTACACAGACCCGACAAACCCATTTGTTCTTGAGTATCAAGTTCTTGCGATGACCTGCGACAGGCCGCTTTCGATGGGCGAATCAACACCAGTCTGGGATACGCTCCAGCTGCTCGTTTCAAAAGGACTTGTAAGGGCTGTCGGCGCAAAATTCTCGGCGGATCTCAAGAGAGCGATGGAGGTCCTCAACGAATACAGCATTCGAGGCATAGGCACGCGGGTTGACATCAGATTCAACAGTAGAATAGTCGGAGACAGGGCACTCCCGCAGGCACTTGAAGAACTGCACCCAAACGCGATATACTTTCTCGCGGGGAGGAGGTACAGAGTAAAGGAGCTTTATTTCGATCAGGGCAATGGAGGCCAGCCCTATGCCGAGCTCGAGCAAATACCGGCAGACTATCCATACTACACGAAGGCGCTTACGGACGAATGGCCGTCAATCCTTGAAACTTATGAAAAAAAGAATTGCTTTGGAGTCCAGGTAGCATACTGCTCGCTCAAAATCAAAAAACAGTTGATGGGCTACGCAAATATCGAAATAGGCCAAGAGGTCGCCCAGGGGAAAAAAGTAATGCTTGAAAAACGGCTAGAGTATGAATTCGTGACAAAGGGTTTCGTATTCCGTGCGCCCAGACCGCTAAGGATACTTGAAAAAGTCGAGGACGAGCAGTACGTTGAGATGAGCGCTTATCACGCCACAGAACACGTCGTGATCGAGGGAAGCGCCATGATAACCGGAGGGGCGTCGCAGGATCTGGGAGGAATTTCCCTGGGCTCCTCAGGCCTGATATTCGTGTACGACGGAAGTGTCGGAGGAAACGGCGCGAGCAGGGCACTTTACGACAGGCTTGACAGGGCCTTTGGCAGGACGCTCCGCATCCTGTCCGAATGTCCGTGTACAAGTGAAAGCGGTTGTCCCAGATGCACCTATTCGTATCGATGCGGCAACAACAACGAATACCTGCACAAAAAAGCTGCAACAGAAGTCGTGAGCAGAATCATCGATGGCGAAAAAACTGAAATCGGAGAACAGATTTGGGGCGACAGGGCTCTTGTGTGACCGGTAAGGTTTAAGAGTAGTCCATCGCGATTTTCGTCTAGCTAGAATTGGAAGAGGCAGTTACCTCGGTGCCGGCAACTACGCGCATGAGATGGCAGACCCTCGAGCACAGGGGCGTCGCATTTCCGCCAGAGTACCAGCCGAGAGGCATTATGATCACAATTAGGGGTGAAAAACTTTCGCTTAGCAGAGATCAGGAAGAGCTCGTCTATGCTTGGGCGAAAAAGAAAGACACACATTATGTGCAGGATCCATTATTTCAAGAAAACTTTCTTGGTGATCTAAAAAAACTGCTGCCGGAAAAGTTCAGGGGCATCGGAATAAAGGACATTGATTTTTCTATCGCGTATCGACTTGCTGACGAAGAAAAAACAATGAAGGAGCAGGAAAAGGAACGCCTCCGGAACCTTCCAAAAGAAGAAAAGAAAAAACTTGCACTGGCCAAAAAGGCTGAAAAGGAACACCTTAAGGCCATGTACGGCAAGGCAGTAGTAGACGGAGTCGAGGTGGATATCGCAAACTGGCTTGTTGAGCCGCCAGGGCTGTTCATGGGAAGAGGCCAGCACCCCATGAGAGGAAAGTGGAAACCCCGCGTAAAACCACAGGACGTCACTCTTAACCTCGGTGACAGCGCACCAGTGCCTGAAGGGACGTGGCGCGAAATAGTGCATGATCACTCATCTACGTGGCTTGCCACCTGGATAGAAAGCCTGACTGACAAGCGCAAGTACGTGTGGCTGCATGATTCGGCCGGCATTCGCCAGGACAACGACAAGGCCAAGTATGACAAGGCCCAAAAGCTCGCAGAGCAATTTGATAATGTAAGGCGCGAAATAATCAAGAGGACTCTGAAAGGCGGTGACAAGAGTGCCACTGTTGCGTACCTTATCTTCAGACTAGCCATGAGAGTCGGAGACGAAAAGGATCCCGATGAAGCAGACACCGTTGGCGCAAGCACTCTCCGCCTTGAACACATCAAGTTCAAGAACGAAGGCGGAAAGGAATTCATAGAATTCAACTTTCTTGGAAAGGATAGCGTTCCGTGGCAAAAGAGCCTTGACATTGATTCAGATGAAACTAGGGCGTTGGCAAGCAGTCTCAAAAAGTTTATGCAGGGCAAGAATCCCGGAGATCAGATTTTTGACGGAATAAACTCGCGCAAGGTCAACGCATTCCTTCAGACTATAATGCCCGGCCTGACCGCCAAGGTCTTTAGAACTTATATCGCGACAAGAGAAGTCCAGAAAGCACTTTCAAGTGAAAGGGTGGACAGCAATTCTACTGAATCGAAAAAGATCTATGTCGCCAAGATGGCAAACCTAAAGGCTGCAATTACCTGCAACCACAAAAAAGGCGTTGACCCAAAGAATCCAGCTGCCAAGAAAGCGTTAGAGAAATTCGAAGAATCAATAGCAAAGCGAAAAGCAGCGAGCGAACTTTTAAGAGCAGACATAGCGGCGAAAAAGTGGAAAACCGAAATCCAAGAGAAGCGGCTCAAAGAGAGGCTTGACAGGATGCAAGTCCAGCTAAAGCTGCAACAGGAGACTCGAGATTACAGCCTTGGCACGTCTCTTCGAAATTATATCGACCCGCGGGTTATGAAAGCATGGCTAAACTTTGTTGAACTTGACTGGACAAAGATCTATACGGCTACGCTCCAGCGCAAGTTCAAGTGGGTCGAAGGCTACAAGGAAAGGAACTTTAGGACCTTCTATCCTGAACCGAAAGGCTAGTTTTGTCAGAAGACTTATATCGTTTCTGCCTTGTGTTTTAACATTGGAAAAGACATATTCATGGTATCTACGCGTAGTTGGGGAGAAGGTACCAGATTTTTCCTCGCGGGAACACTGTTTATCCTCCTCGTTCTTATTGTAGCGCAAAATTCTAGCGCCCAAGAGAACGGGTACACTTCAGAGTCGCTCTTTATCGCACTCTTTTCCAATGGAGACGCCCTGATAGAATACGACGTACATTTGAAGGATCCACTTGCTGAGGAAACCAAGATCAAGCTCTTTGCGCAAAGCAGCATCACCAACCTAATCGTCGTAGATTACGAGGACAATGTAATTGACTTTGATCTTGGTAGCACTCCGAATGAAATCGTGCTAAAGACGCCCGCAGTTTCCAACGCAAGAATAAGTTACAGTACCCCGGATCTCGTCGACAAGACGCAGGGAAGATGGAGATTTTCATTAAACTCTAGCTCGATCAGCGTAGCTGTAAAGATGCCACCTGACAGCGTCTTGATTGACCCAGGAGAAAACTTTCCCGCCATAAGGCTTGTTGGTGATCAGCAGCTCTTGACGTTTAAGCCTGGCGACATCAGATTTGTATACGTAATTGGAGTTCTGGGAACCGAAGAGCAGGCCAATATTGTCATTCGGCTTGCAGAGACCACCATCGGGGAGACAACTGAAAAGTACAGTGGGATCGTCCTCACAAATGCCAAAGATCTTCTTCAGAAGGCAATGGACGCAAGAGATGACGAAAAGTTCTCCGACGCTGAAAGCCTGGCGGGCCAAGCCAACGACGCCGCAGAAGCCACAGGCAGAGATTATGAAGCCGCACAGTCAGCGATAGCCGGCGCGGAGGAGCAAATAAGGCAGGCAACAAGTGAAGGACGCGATACAACCTCTGCTGGAGGATTGCTGCAGACAGCAAAGGCAGAATTTGCATCAGGCAATTACGTTACAGCAAAAGATTCCGCGGAGGATGCAGTCACCGCAATAGGCGCAAGGCCTGAAGCACCGCAGATGCCTCTTTTCGTAATTATCGCCGCAGTGGTCGCAGCAGGAGGCGGAGTCGGCGCAATGCTTTTTCTTAGATCGCGAAAGCCCGCCGTTGCTGTT
>DASYRH010000074.1:0-39117 GCA_036004585.1 Nitrososphaera sp.
TTATGCCATTGTTAGAACGCGATTGAGAGACATTGCCATGAACCTTGATTGAATGTTTCTCAAACTCTTGCTTGTCTTCAAAGAATTTGGCGCACGATAGACACTGAATCACTTTGTCCATGTGAACGGCGGCTCGATGGCTAGCCAATTCCTCTGAATAGGCTAAAGCCATACCGCAAATATCACATTTCAAGTATTCCGACTGCATTAGTTACCAATAATTGCGATAATAAGGCATATAGTGCTTCGTGTGTAAAATTAAATCGCTTTTCGTTATCTGGCTATTTCTTGAATTTTCTTGCATGCAGCTTCATGTGTCCTCGCTGGATGCCTTCATCCGACAGGGCACGAATAGCAGCAAAGTTCTGTGCAAGACCGGCCGCTGCCATCGCCATTGCAAGGTCTTTTGCATTTGCCACGCCCATGATCTGGAGCGCCAGCTTTACCGCGGGGTGCGAGCTGGTTATGCCGCCCACAGTTCCTACTGCCAAGGGAACTTCAATTTCGCCCGCCAGATCTCCTTGCCTTGTCTTGTGCCATTTTGTAAGGGACCGATAGTTTCCATCTCTCGCCGCGTACGCGTGTGCCCCCGCTTCAATTGCTCTAAAGTCTTGGCCAGTGGCAAGAGCGACCGCATCTATTCCGTTCATTACGCCCTTGTTATGCGTGACAGCACGGTATACATCAGAATGTGCAAGCGCGTAGGCATGCAGGATTCGCCTGACAACATTAGGGCCGCCTACCTCGTCTTTGGAAAATACTGCCTTGCAATTTACAAGCCTCTTTGTAGCGTAATTGGAAAGGATCTTGAGCACCACTTCTCCGCCTGTTATTTCAGCGACGGCCGGCGCTATTGCTTCGCACATTGTGTTGATCACGTTGGCACCCATCGCATCCTTTGTGTCGACAACGAGCTCTACTAAGAGCATGGGCCCCAACTTGTTCGGACTCGCGTCACGAAGCTGCCTAACCTGCAGATCCTTGGCTACTACGGACCTGCTCTTCTCACTTGCAATCTCTAGAATTCTTTTCTTCTGCCTGCGCACCCTGTCCATCGCTTTTGGACCAGAGACTCCAACAACCTGCACCTGGCCTATCATAAGGGACTCGTCGGCATGAGCGGTAAATCCTCCCATTACTTTAGCTATTTTTGCAGCCTTGCTGGCCGCAGCAATAACAGATGGCTCCTCGATTGCCATCGGGACAAGAAGCTCTTTGCCGTTTACGACAAAATTTGTTGCTATCCCCATCGGTATAGACATCGAGCCTATTGCATTTTCAACCATCCTGTTTGCGTCTTCAAACGGCAGGGGTTGAAGCATTGATTCGATATCTGAAATGCCTGTAGCTCCTCTCAGGAAGTCAAGGCGCTCCTGTCTGCTCATTTCGTAGAATTTCTTGTCCGACATTGCCGACACCGAGCTATTGACCGGTGATCCTTAAAATCTTGTCATCTCCGGCCGCCGGTATCGCCCTGCCGTCCCTGTTGCTTGTGGTAATATATAGCGAGCCGTCCGGCGCTTCTACCACGTCGCGTATTCTGCCATAGCCGGTAAGCACGTTGCTCTCAATCCCCTGGTCCAAGTCGACTAGCCTCAAGTGCGAGGCCTTGAGCGTAGCGACCAGAATATCATTCTGATATCCCAGTCTGTCAGACCTTACAAAAGCGATTCCCGACGGGGCCACCGCAGGGTCAAAGCATACGATTGGCTTCTCAAACTGCTCTGCTTCACAGGTCTCTATCGGCCAGCCATAGTTTTCCCCGGGCTTGATTAGGTTAAGTTCGTCGTTTCCCTCGGGACCATGCTCGCTAGCATACATCTCGTTTGTGGCCGGATTCCATGCTATGCCCTGTACGTTCCTGTGGCCGAACGAGTAGACGGGAGATCCATCGATCGGGTTGTCTTCGGGAATCGTGCCGTCAGGATTTATCCTCAGAATCTTGCCTGCAAGAGACCTTGCATTTTGGGCAAGGTCGGGCTGCTCTGCGTCGCCGGTGGCAATGTAAAGCTTGGCGTCGGGTCCAAACTTTATTCTCCCGCCGTCATTTCTGTCCGACGCAGGTATGCCGTCTATTACGACCTTTGAGTCGACAATCTTGTTGTCTTGCTCTGTCAGCATCAAGACCTTGTTCATTACAGCTGTCTCGTTCGAATAAGTGTGATATATGTAAAGGAGATGGTTCTGCTCAAAGTTAGGGTGCAGCGCCAAGCCCAGTAGCCCAGACTCTCCCCTCTGCTCCACATTGAAGTAGGCTGCAGGCTCTTCAATCAGCTTACCATCGGCTCCGATAACCCTGATCTTGCCCACGCGTTCCGTGAAAAATACTCTGCCGTCAGGCGCCACATCGACAGCCCACGGGACCTCTAGGTTTTCTGCGAGAACTTTGATACCTGCGCCTGTGTTGTTTCCCGCGATGGGACCAGATCCAGGCAGCGGGATTGGGAGAGTAGTTTGAGAAGGCGTCACAAAGAACGTAGCCACCGCCGCCCCAACTACAACGACAATTGCCACGATGGCCAACCTGCGTTCCTTTTCCATCCCTGCGAAGCAAGACGCGGATTACTGTTATAATTGCTATGATCTTGAAAATGCAACGTTTAAAATAATCGAAGAGAAGTCATCAGGTGTAGTCATGAAAGTTTCAGAGATTATGGTCAGCGAAGTCCTAACACTCGGCTCGGAGGATACGATTGCAAAGGCTTACAGCATGATGGAAAGCAAAAGGATTAGCCAAGTGCCAGTTGTCGACAACGACAGCAAATACTCTGGCATGATTTTTGCAAAACAGCTAATTTCGTCGTCAGCCCTGCCAACATCAAAGCTCAAGAGCTTTATAGTCAACACAACCACTGCCGCGCCTGACAGCGACGTCGAAAAGGCAGCGCAACTAATCATCGGAAGTGGCAACCGAGCCATCCCTGTTGTTGAGAGGGGCAAGCTTGTAGGAATCGTAAGTGAGACGGACTTGATCCAAACTGCAGACTTTGGGCATGCTACTGTTGACGAGATAATGACAGGCGCCATCGTAGTAGAAGAAGGGACCTCGATTGCCGACGCTCTCTCAAAAATGAGGCGTTACAACATCTCACGGCTGCCGGTAATAGACACCGAAGGAATTCTCCGGGGCATCGTCAACATCCTTGACATCGGAAAAATTGTCGCTGTGGCCCCGCGTGAACGCACAAGCCAGTCCGCTGGAATTTCTGGCGGAACTTCCAACCTACGCGACATCAAGGTCAAGGATATCATGAGACGGGCGACTTCAGTTGAAAGGGGAACACGCCTGAGTACCATTACCAACATCTTTAGGCGAAACGACGAGCTGGTCATTGTAGGAGGAGGCCGGCCCATGGGAATCGTGACACCAAAAGATGCGCTCGAGCTGGTGCTGCCAAAGAAAAAGTCTGCCCCTACAATCCACATGGCCCATATCGAAAATGGGGAAGACAAAGCCGAGATCCAGGAGCAGCTGGAGCGATTCCTGAAAAAGATCCAGGGCAAGATTGGCGACGTGCGCTCTGTCATAGTCTACGTGGACAAGCACAAGACTCGAAAATATTCCATCAGGACGCGGCTCATAACTGCCAGAGGAGTGATTGACGCCAAGGCGGTAGGCTATGATCCCATATCTGCGTCAAAGGAGCTGGTAGGCAGGCTGGAGCGGCGCGTCAAGTCAGAGCACAGCCAAAAAATCCAGGACAGGCGCCACAGAGACTCTGCAAGGAGAACATAAGAATGGCGCGGATGAGGAGATTTGAACTCCTGATCGCCCGAAGGCGAATCGGCTCACCGGCCAGATACTGACAGACTCAAGGCCGACGCATTATTGTGTTCCCTAAAGAGAAGACCACTCTGCCACATCCGCGCTGAGAGTTTCATTTTGGCTTCCTACTATTATACGTTTTAACGCCATTGCGATTTTGCAACTGATTCTGAACTAAGATGTCTCCCGTTCGACTAGAAGGTAGTGATTTACGGAATAGCCCATGAACGTGCTACTCGGGCCGGCGGTTGTGTAGGTGTGTAGGCGCCAACCTTCATTGCTGAATTTCTCGATCACCATACCTATCTTTTCAAGATGGTCTACCTGTATGCAATGCCAGTCTATCGTGCGCCATCATACTGAATTACACTTTATAAGAAATATACAAGTGCAGACTGGAGACATTTGCAGAAAACAACAACAATTCTGGGATGTGTGCTATTCAACGGATTTCTGCCGACTCTGGCAATCTTTCGTTTGCGATAGTGCGTTACCGGGACCAGAAGCAATACTCCTGCTGTAACACCACCGATAAGAAGCAACAACTCCGGCAGGGTCGTCCATGGAGCGTAGCCAGAGATGCCTGAGGGACCAATAATCTACATTTCATTTTTGGTGGGAAAGCGACTGATATTCTGTCGTGGTGGGAATCGGCTGATGACTGTCATTAGGCTTTGTATCCCTTTACGCGAACTTCTCCAGTGGCCAAGTTTACCGTCCCGACTCCCCACACTACAATCGAGTTCACCCAAGCATGTGCCGGGTAGTTGGACTTCAACGTCACGTTCTCCCGCAGCTGGACGATCCCCTTCGCGTCGATAGTTCCGACCCCGTCGGCGAACATCGACACCTTCCCCCCGTCAGTCAGGTCGAACTGTCCATGGATGTGAAGCTCGGGCAGACCATCAGCACGAATGTTGAGATAGTCCACTCCGTGCCATGAGCCTTTGAGCTTCGGGCCATCGACGGAACCTTCGACCGATATATCGAACCGAGCGCCCTCGGGAGGCGGAGCGGCCTTTCCCGCGGCTATTGCCTGTAAGTTTGCACCGTAGTCAACAACCCTTGTGATGCGCAACGCAACCTCGTAAAGGATTTCGGGTGATTCCATTGGCTAGGATTTCGGCTTCTTGGTATTAAGACTGTGTCCCCAAACCCGGATCATATGCTTAAGGATCAACACTCGAAATGTAGTACAAAATACGTGTCGCTAGAGATTTGATTCTATTCCTGTTACCCTGACAAATTTCTGTACTCGACCAATTTTTATATCTGAAACGACATGAGAGTATCGTTGAAAACTGACAAAGGCGAGCAAAAGCTGAAATCAATATCAGTTCTTGTGCCCCTTGAAACGGTGCAGGCTAGCCTTGCTGAAATCGGTTTTTCGATCAACGACACCGTAACCATTGTGACTGACGGCAAGTTCTGGAGCAAGATGCTTTATGTCCGGGATAACGAGACGATATCAGTCTCTGAGGAAATAGGCGACGCCTATCCCAAAGACCCTATCATAACGATCTGCGGATCAAGGAACACAATTTCCAAGGTAGTCAAGGGAGTGGGTGGTTAGTCCTGCCACTTTACGAATGCAACGAGCACCAGTTTGTCGAGAACATCAGGCGGCTGCTTGAATCGGGAGAAAGATTTGTTGTCAACCGCAAGATAACACTGCATGACGACGCGCGATATGGTCCTGCGACGCTTCCAGATCAAGAATTTTCCCGCTACGCCACGCTCTGCATCAGAAAATCGCTCAACTCTACTGTCTATGCCAAGGTGCCGTTTGTAGACAGCTTTCACGGCGGGAGGATGCATGATGAGCAGGAGAATCTGCATGCCGCTAGTAGCCTCTTGTTCCCGAGATTGTCTATTCCATATTACAGGGTAGAGTATTCTGTGAATGTTTGGGGTGGAACTTACCTGTTTACGTTTGACGCGCTGTTCAACCCGCAGATTACGATTGAAAAGAGGAGCGGCAGGCGATTTGGAAAAGAAGGCGCGCTTGTGCATGTGCTCAACTACGGACATCCAGAAGAGCGCGTGCTTGCCATAAACCTGCCAAAGGAAGTCATGGTCTTTGACGTCAAGCACATGGTAAGAGTCATCGACCATTCGTCTATTTTTTAGGTCATCCCAACGTCTGCATCCAATCATAGAACGGGGCTAAGATGTTCTGATATGGGATTGTATCCCTATTTTTTGCATTAAACCCGAGCAACAGCATCCGCCCCTCGAGCTTGTGCCGGAGTCGCGCCGGCACTTGGTTCGCTTTGAAGGGCTGGAATAGCTCGAAATAGTATTCTTGATGGTGGTATGCTATGTGCTGGGCAAAGCAATCCGACAATATTGCAGGGTCGCCTGCGACGCGCCTCCCTATTTCTCCGCTTCCCACGTTATCGACTGCAATCTGAAGCGATCTCTTTGTATAATTTTCACGCGTAAAGCTGGAATCCATTCTGTTTGGCGTGGTTGTATACAGCCTTACGTCCTTGGCGATCTGCTCGACGCTTTTTTTTGCAATGTCCTCGGCGTCGCGCACTTCAGAGTCAGGCACCCTGTATTCTTTGCCAAATAGGTAGAATGCAGCCATTGTCTCGTCTTTTTTGACGAATGGAAAATCCAGCTTGCCAGCGATAAAGTGCGAGATTCTATGCGTCATGTCTGGGGGCATAAAAACTCCCATATACGAATCTGAAACGACGGGCAATAGAATCGATTACGGGAAGTGGGATAAATAGATAAAATAAGAAGAAAAGAAAAGTGCTCTAGTGCGCGTGTGGCGGCGGAGCGCTTCCCTTTGCGATATCAGCGTTGTATGTGCCTGCGGCCTTCTCGTGGAATTCCAGGTTTGCCTGATCGACTTTTACAGCCTGTGGAGGGCAAACAGAAACGCACGCCATGCACCAGATGCAGTCATGCTCTCTAATTGGGTCTGCTTTGTCGGTATAGTCCTTGCGCTCTTCCTTCACAGAGCTGCCTGTGCCGGAAAATGTCTTGTTTATCGCCTCCGTTGGTGGCACGTCGTGTTCGGTTCTATACCACTGGAAAACCTGTACCGGACACGCCTCAATGCATGCCCCGTCAGCGACGCAAGAGTCCCAGTCAATAGCGACCATAGTGCCGCTTACACCAACTGGCGCTAGCTCTTCGCCTCTGTGCTCATAAGCTGCCTTGACTTCTTCGTTCTCTGCCGCTTCGGCTGCCTTGCCTGGACCCCAGAAGTAGTGATAGTGTTCACCGTCCGAGTGCGCGATCTTGCCTATTACCTTGTGATTCCTTGGAAAGTCTGGATCGATTGGCATATCTAACAGACTTAATCTAGGCGCATATTATATAAACTATCTTTTCTGGCAGGATTTTGAAGAAAGAAAATCCTAGTTTGTCTTTTCAAACAGCACCTTTAGCTCGTGGTCTAGCAGCTTTGCCTTTGCAAGTTTCATTCCTGCGGTCGCGATTGGCAGCGGCACTATGTTTACTATTTTGGCGGCCTGAGTCCTGACGCTAATTGTCAGCTGGTCGCCATAGCGCTGTATCTCAAAGTCATCCTTTTCCGTAAAGGGGACAAGTACTGTCATGTTAATCGATGCGCCCTCATTTTCGAAAACATACGGCTTGCCCCTGTAGAATATCTTTGCAGGGTCGTCGTTTCCATAGAGCACCTCGCCGTGTTTGCGCAACATCTCTATTCCCCGTAGCTCAGTTCCGTATAGCTGGACCTCCTTTACTGGAAGTGGGTAAAAGTTTGCCTTGGCCTCTTCCACTTTTGATTTCTGAAATACGGCCCACTTGTCGTAGTATTGATCAGAAGAGCCTGCCATTATTTTGTTAACTATTGCCATGTCCACGTTAATGCCATAAAGGCTAGCGGACAATAGCGCCCTCTTTGCGTTTTCAATGCTAAACGTGTCCGGGTTTGCCACGAGCCTGATGCTGGTAGTGTCGTTATCCTTGATTATTTCTGCCAGAACGTCGAGCCTGTCTAATAGCTCCATTTCACTCTGGATAACGTCCCTTGACGGAGCAGGGATCTTGGCCAGCGGCTGGAAGATCTTGGCAAAGCCGCTAAAGAGTCCGGCAAGGCCGGTGAGCTTGCGGCCAATGCTTCCCACTAGCTTTGGAAAGTAAAGGTAGCGAAGGGCCTCGCCAGAGGCCGGCATGTCAAGTACTATAGAATCAAACTCTCTAGTGCGGCTGACCTCTTCTATCTTTAGAAGCGAGAATAGCTGAGTCATCCCTGGAAGCATAGCAATTTCATATGCCAGGGTTTCGTCAATGCCTTTTGCAGAAAATATTGCAGCCATGTAGGACAGTATGGTGTCATACTGCCTGCTCATTTCGGTGACTGGGTCAATCTGGAGAGCAGTCAGGTTCTTCTGCAGCGGCTTTGACTCATTCGTGATTTCATTCATCATGAAAGCGTCGCTTAGAGTATGCGCAGGATCGGCAGAGATTACGAGCGTATTATGGCCATGTTCCGCCATCTTTATGGCAGTCGCACAGGATGTAACGGTCTTGCCAGTGCCTCCCTTACCCGTATAAATTATCAGCCTCAACAGGACAAGAAAATTGTAAAAGCCAATAAAAGAGTTTAGAACCTAGATATTTGATCAATAAACAACACCAACGACCTGTTCGAAACGGTACCTAGTTGAATAAGACCAGAGTTTGGTTCGACAGTCTTACTAATAACACCGGTGAGCGTGGCAGCTTTCCTGGTTGCAATCTCACGTCTTGCGCGGCTATCGTTTTAGGAACATTACCCACGGATGGGTACAAGCTATAGATGTGCGAATCATTAAGGAATGATAGGCACTTGATCTATCGTTGTTCTGCCGGCCATATCAGCTTCGCAAAGGATCTACTGTATTGCGGAATGAAGGACTGTCAGCTATCTGTTGACGTAATCAGCGAGAGAGAAATCGACTGGTTCTTCAAAATCAACCCAACAGGGTTAGCGATAAACGAAAATGACTTGAACCGGATAATCAAAGACAAGAACATGCCAGAGGACGTAAAGAACACGATAAGAGAAATATTCCCGCATGCTGCACGGAAGAAACGGCTCTGGTTTAGCTAATGTTCTACGAACTAGAGTTTTGGACCAGCACGGATGGTCAGAATTGATAGACCGAGCGACACAGGATCAAGCCCTAGAACACACCGAGCAAAAGACCGAAAGCGGAATTGCTCAGGTAATTAAGGTGAAATGACAATGGCAAGGGCTTTAGTCACTCTACCTGACAATTTGATGGGCATTATAGACAGCCTAAAGGGAACAATGGGCGAAGGCAGATCAGATATAATACGAGCGATAGTAACAGCATGGATGTCCGAAAAGGGATACCTGAGAGGGGATAACAAGAATGGCAAAAAATAAGCGGAACTTGGAGGCTGAAATCGATGACCTTCGCGAAGTAGTATCCATGCTCAATATTATGATTGACAGCTTGTCGGATGTCCTAGAAGCGAAAGGAATAACGGCTCAAGCAGAGTGGGAAAAGAAGATTAAAGAAAACCTTGCCACAAAATAGCTTAGGTGAAGCGCGAATTTCTAATCGGTATGTTTAGACCACTTTCAACGACTATAGAACGTATCTCAGAGCGAGCTGATGCATCCACGTTTGGTGAGATTACGATCTGTTCCAATACAGATTCCAGATTCATAGAAATTGACATGCCACCATTGTCTGGTGGATTAGGGCTGAAAGTGATTGCTCTTAGTTCTCTTTCAAACGCATACTTAGACGCTTTTTGAATATAGATAGTAAACGGATGTTGCTGAGAGACAAAATCATTATCATGATCAATATAGTTTACTGCCGATACTTCATATCGCTTTCTTCGCTTTTCGTAAGATGCAAGTTCAAGTTTCAGATATGTTGATTGTATTGCTACTACTTTGTCGGAATGATGTCGCCATCTTTCTTTTGTTTCGTTCTCTTCCAGATGCCAGCAATTCAGAAAGATTGCGCGTTTGTATTGCTGCAATCCCTTTTCTTCTTGCTTCATTAGTTCTTCTACCGAATAGAGATTTCTATCACGATGAACATGAGGAAGTATCGCTTGAACAGTTTCTCTAATCGATTTCGGCAATTGTCCTTCGTTAATATCACTTACGGTATCTGCCCTTGCAAAGTATAACCTCCTATAGTACAACAGGTCTCGAAGATGATCAACTTTCATGTATCTCCAGATTCGTGAATTGGGATCGGGCATGTTCATGCCAGCAGTATGCATTTTCACTTCAATTATGCTTCGCCTTATTTCTTCGAGGAACGCTTCATCCAATAGAATCCGTTCTTACGAGATGTCTTTACAGCTATATCAAATTCTCGCTTATTTGACCATCACAAATGACGCAACAGTATCCTGTAAGTTCACGCTCTGTTGATTGGATTTTGTTGCGTTGAAAGTCGAACTAAAGAATGGCAACGCCTACACCTGAATGGTAAAAATATATAATTCGTCTTACTATTAGTAGGACGAATAGACTTTCGGGAAGCGATGAGGTATTTCGCGCTGCAGATTCCTACCTCAACCCTTACCGCACGGGAATTATCGGATAACTTGTCTGCATATTTGACGAGGTCCAATGAAATGGACCGAGAATTGCTTCGCAAGTTCTCCACCAAAAGAATCTCCGGGGACTTGGACAGGCTATATCGCATGGGTTTCGTCCGACGAAGAAGGGTAAGGAGAAAGGTAATTTCTAGGACGGGAATCCCAGTTTTTAGGGGGTTCGAATATCGATATGTGATTAACAAGCAAGGTTGGCAATACTTACAATACTTGGCTAAGCCAAAGGTAGTGGAAAAGAAGAGTATCGTGGATCAAATACAAGACGGGATACAAGAGCGACTAATCGAACATGCGCATAACACGATGCCTGCGCTGCATGCCTACTTTCTTGAGGAGATTGTTACAGAGACACTTGCGGACAAGCCTTTTGAAGACCGCGGACGTCATAAAAGATTTCCGACCGAAAAATACAGGTGGCTATTTAACGAGCTGGTGAATTGTCGCAGAGAGGTAACTCGGAAGGATAGGGAAATCGAACGACTCAAGAAATCGGTTGACAGGTTGGTTAGGAGACATAAACGGCCAACTGCTTGACAAATAGTACTAGAAACTTGAGCACGCGCTTATGTTGAACTTGCACATCATCTTTGTGAAGAATATTTCAATGACAATAAGGTGGGCAACAATCTTTTCATTGGGAATCTAGTCGCAAAGATGCCCTGTATAGATACACAAAAATCTTCGGCAGTTTCGTTTTTGCTCGCAAGTATTTGCTACCGTGGTGTAAAGTACCGTTACTCGAGCATATTTCATAGCCTATAGCCATGTCTACTATTCTTTCATCTGTCGGTTCATCCACATCTCTTGTTCTGATTTGAGTTAACCCATGTCACTCAAGAAAGCCCTTTTGGAGCGTGTCACGGTCAACTACTTTAGATGGGCACTAGAAACCATTGAAGACCGAATCGCCCACATCTTGAAGACTTCAAGCCGGCATTTTAACTGGCCTTGAAACTAGCAAACCAAGCGTGTTTCGTGTGGAAGTTCCAGTCATTTGACACAGTGCGTCAAACTTATGATTAATTTATCTTAAAGCAAACTTTGCTATCTATTATGCCTAGTTGTATGCCAGAAAGTCCAAACTATGCGACGGAAAAGTATTAACTCACCAAAGTTTGCATGGGCTAAAAATTATAGCACGTGCTAATAATGTTAGCCCAAGGCAACATTTAATAGCTTGATTACGAGCTATTATGTTGTGTCACGTTCTCAAATAATTCTAATTTCTGTAATCATAATGGCCGTCCTAACCACGGGGTTCGCTGTCTCGTCATTATCGATAAGTGGCAACCAATTTTCGGCCGATGCACAGGATAACGAAAAGTCGCCAGTTACGGTTTTCGGCGGGCATAACAGCTACAATTCAATCACAACCACTGGTGACGTCATAGATACCGTCAACGCAGACGAAAGAACTACTTTTGATATCGATCCAATGAAGTATCTAAGGGAATTCAACTATGGTAGAGTTTCTGTACTAGATGATGGAACCACATTACGAGAGTTTACGATAATTGCGCAGGATAAAACCCTTGAAGTATCCCCTGGCGTATTCATGGACGCATGGACGTTCAACGGGACAATCCCTGGTCCAACTTTTAGAGCTACTGAAGGTGACTTGATCAGAATCCACTTCATGAACAATGGTTCACACCCCCATTCCATTCACACGCATGGAATTCACAAGGCAGAGATGGACGGCGTATTTGAGAATGTTGCCCCCGGAGGGCGGTTCGTTTATGAATTCTATGCTGAACAATTCGGAGTATATCCTTACCACTGTCATGTCATGCCCCTTGAAGAGCACATATCGCGCGGTCTTTATGGAATGTATATCGTAGACCCCAAGACACCAAGGCCACCAGCTGACGAAATGGTCATGATGATGAACGGCTACGACAATGACTTTGACGCTGAAAACAACTTTTACACGATAAACGGCATTCCATACTACTTCATGCACCATCCGATCCAGATTGAGAAGGACAAGCTGGTGCGCATCTACCTGGTCAACATGCTAGAGTTTGACCAGATAAACAATTTCCACCTCCATGGAAACCTCTACAACCTTTATCGCAGTGGGACTAGTTTGGAGCCTGATGAATTGACAGACATGGTCACCCTGAGCCAAGGTGAGCGTGCCATACTGGAATTTAGCTACAAGTACCCTGGGCAATATCTGTTCCACGCGCACAAGACAGAGTTTGCAGAGAAAGGATGGATGGGATCGTTCATTGTCAAAGAAGCATCCGATAATAGCGGTAACTCTACAGATACCAATCCTACAAACGCAGTATCACAATATTCCGGGGACGGTAATAGAAATGACTAGAGAAGAACAGGCAAAAAGTACAAGGGACGCAACAAGAACTAGATCCAAAGGTAAGATTATCGCTATCGCACTAATTCCAATAGCGCTACTTGCTGGAATGATTGCATTTCTTTTTGGACCCGGCCAATCACTATTAAACACCGGAATACCTCTTCCCGAGGTCACCATAGAAAGAATAGAGTTCCATGAAGGCAACAAAGTAGTGGCCTATGTCCGCAACACCGGCCCGGAACAGATCGAAATTGCACAGGCTGACATAAACGATCGAATAATCCCTGCGGCCATAGAGCCAAGTAAAACGTTGCCTAGATTAGCGGAGGCAAAAGTCATAATACCATTTACTTGGATCCCTGGAGTACCATACGAAGTTGGAGTCACCACTTCGGATGGAGCAAGGTTCAGCAGAGGCGTCGACGCAGCAGCACTGGCACCAACTGCAAATATTGAACAGGCATCATTCTTTGCCCTGATAGGCACCTATGTGGGCGTCATACCTGTGCTTATTGGCCTTCTTTGGTTTCCGTTTTTGAAAAGGCTGAGTGCAAACAAGTACAATTTCTTCCTAAGTCTTACCGCCGGTTTGCTGGTATTTTTGGGAATAGATGCTCTAATTGAGAGCAATCAGATTTCGCAGGTGAATATCGCTGGCGCATTTAATGGCCAGATGTTGATTGCAATGATTACAATTCTATCTTTCTTGGCACTGCTGTATGCATCTGAAAAACTTGTTGGGCTGTCTGCTAAAAGGAAATCAAGCGACCTGGCAAAATCCTCCCAGTCTTTAACTTCTGAGCCGACTGCCACGATACAGCAACAATTGGCAAGGCCCTTTGCACTGGCACTAATGATAGCTATCGGGATAGGGCTGCATAACCTTGGCGAAGGTCTTGCGATAGGTGCTGCTGTATTACTTGGCGAAGTAGCTCTCAGTACTTTCCTGATAGTGGGATTTACTTTGCACAATACAACTGAAGGATTGGCAATAGTAGCTCCAATGGCAAGAAGCGGAAAAGTCATGATACGACAATTAGCAATCTTGGGACTGATAGCTGGCGTGCCGACCATCATAGGGACATGGATAGGTGGATTTCTTTACTCTCCTATTGCTGCCGTAATATTCTTGTCGATAGGTGCTGGAGCAATATTCCAAGTTGTCTTTTCCATTTTATCATGGATGGCGAAGGGTACTACGGGTGATGGCACAAGACAGAGCCTACTAAGAACACCCATAGTCGCAGGATTCGCAGTAGGAATGACAATAATGTATCTTACGGCGTTGTTGATACCATCATGACGGAGGAGACTAGGTAGCAATTGTTGAGAAACACCAGCAACCGTCTCGAATCTATCCGTGCTGTCAATAATGCGATAGCAGGGGAGAAAGACCGCACAAGCCGGATGGAAGATTACCTGGAGGTAATCTATGAGCTAATACAAGACAAGGGTTATGCCGCAACTACAGATATTGCAAATTATCTCAAGGTAAGTCTGCCAAGTGTTACAAAGATGTTACGGAAATTGAACAAGACCGGTTGGCTGGATTACGAGAGATATCGAGGCATCCGTTTGACTAAGCAGGGCGTCGCTGTTGCAAAAAGCATTCATGAGCGGCATAGTCTAATGACCGAATTTTTCAGGATGATTGGCGTCGACGAGGCGACTGCAAATGAAGATGCGGAAGGAGTCGAACACCATTTGCACCCAGAAACTTTGAAAAAACTGCAGAAATTTGTTGGGATAATAAAAACAACGAAAGCTTCACCTTAGATAAATAATTACAATCGATGTGGATTGGAACGGCTATGGTGATGTGTTCAGGGGCAGAGAAAGGTATACTGAAGACAATACATTCTACAAATATACAGAAACGGATAAGGGTGCATTAAGGGCGGCGCATGCATTGATTAATGTTAGCGGCGACCTGACATTATCCTTTAACGAAGCCTCAGAAGAAAATGAAGCTCGAATTGGAAAGTACGTGGATGGCTACATGGAACTTATCAAAGAGTAGCGCAAGTAGGGGTCATCACCCTTTTACTTTGCCGCTCGGAATTGATTTATCAGTATGTCACAGTTCTTCGTAAAGTCCCAAGACTATGTCAAGATTCCTTTCGAATTTGCTTTCATTGCCGACATGTTGAAGCGCCCTTGCGCGCTTTGATATCTGGTTTTTGCCGAGCTTGAAATGCTTGATGCAGGCCTTTATGTCCCGCATGTCAGTTTCGCTCAGCCTCTCGATTCTCGTAACCACAATGTCCAGTGGATGCAGCGCGCGCAGGTCAATTCTGGCAAGCCCCGCGCTTATCTGGACGCCGACTTTTAAATAATCATCAGGCAGCTGATGTCCAAATACCATCCCGTTGGTCGACGTATGAATTTGAAAGCCTTGCATCGGAATGGCAGCGCAGATCCTGTTGAATTCTGAAATGTCTTTGTCATTTCCGACAAAGTCAAGATAGGCTGATGGCGCCTTTAGATCAAGCAGAGCCATCGCAGTGTCACCAGCCCCTAGAATCGTTATTGCATTTTCTGCCGAAACCTTCTTGTCAACTTTATGCAGTAGTTCCAGCAATGCCTGCTTGGATACCGCCATCCAGGATACATTCTTTCACCCACATATTACCAATTCCGGCCTCGGACATGATTACACCAGCAATGTCGCTCTGGGCACTGCCAAGGTCGGCATCCTGGTCTATGACATATGTGAAAGACTGTTCTGGTCAAGGGCTTGTGCTCAAGCAGCCTACTGTGTCTAACAATATTGATTACAAACGCCATAATGCCTATTAGATTGTTCTATAAATAACATTTAACGAGCAAGGATGGCGTTCTACCGTGTACCTTACAAAACTCTTTGAAAGAAAGCAATGTCGCTCATGCGGTGGCAAGATCACCGTCAGTCGTGTGTGCCTTAACTGCAATGAGCCTAGCGCAATTTGGTGTGAGAACTGCCTAAGGATGGAAGAGTATACGCATTCTGGCCATACGGAATTGGACCTGTTCTAAATCATCCTTTAGCAATTTGCGAAGTCTCACCAGCGTAAACCGCTATTCCTAGAAACCTCGCCGCAGGTTCGAGCGCCTGGACATTCTGACAAAAATTGATTAGTTAATCATCCAGCGGTGCTTGCAATCGCTTCTCTGTCTGTCAAGATTTTCTAGTTGAAATAACTTGTCGTATTATCAGAGGCCTGAAGAGGATGGGCCAATATCGGGACATGACTGTTCAAGAAATGGAAAAAGAAAAAGTTGGGACAGCTATGTGAGCACCACATCTACACCAGAAAGTGTCACAGTTGCTCCACCCGCCTGCACATTCACTGTGAATTGCTGGTTCATATCAAGTGCCGTTACTTGTCCCGGATTCACGATATAGATTATTACTGCTTGTCCTTGGTTTAGCGAAATCTGATTTACTGCATGAGTGAATGCTTCTTCTGGTGCGGAACCTGTCACATCGACTGAGTTCAAGCTAAAGTCTGACGTTAGTTCTCTCTGAATGTTTGTGGCAGTGGCATCCACGGTGTTGAAGTACATAGAGCTTGTCGGAACGGCCATGCCTCTAACTGTAATCGAGTTTAGCGAAACCACGGTGTCGCCAGTATTCTGGACTACAAGACTCGCTACAGAGCTAGTCCCGTTAGTTGCAACCCAGATGTGCCCGTTTGAAGTCTTGATTCCGTCGTTCTCTGCATTGGCTTCGAATATCGAACCACCAAAGAATATGACTGCCGCACCCAGCACCACCGAGGCGATGAGGATAATTAGGGTCGTGATTACGGTCCCGATGCCTTTCCTTTGCTTTGACCTTAATGCCATAGTTCACTAGTAGTCCAAGTTCCATAACAGTGCAAAGTCCTACATTCTGCGCATGATCGGATAGTCTACCCACTTGAACTTCATATTTGAGCTAAAATAGCCGTGCGATGAGGTTTGACAGAGTCACTTACAGTACGTGTTTGAAATCTATGTGTCGCGCGCCACGTTGCTTTTAGGCTTCCAAGCCGCGCAGGAGCTTCATGGAAGAACAAGGAAGTCTAGTCGCTGGAGCCGAACTGACTAATCTCCAACTCAAAGGACTAGTTCGCTATTTCGGCATGGATTACGCCGAAACGTCAGAGTCCCTTGTAGAAGGCATTGAAGCGCTTATCAATCTACAGCGGTCATAAAGGCAGGCTATTGACGTCACAAGTGGTATCCACGTACTACACGCGCCACGTATTATCTCAATAGCTCAAGTAGGTTGTTGACAGATGGCTCTAATCCCATCTAAAAAGGTGGCTCTAAGTCGAAATGCCTTCGAGCAAACAATGTCGGTTATTGGACAATCAGGTCTTGACGTGCTAATAGGCGAGATGGAATCAAGTAATAATTACGGGGAATATCTGGATGAAGAAGTGTTAGCTATGTGCCTCCAGCAATTCTTTGGAGACGCTGGAGGAGGACTTTTACTTTTGCGCATAAAGATCAGAAACAATGAGCTGCTCAAAATAGCGGAAGCGCATTAGATTCTGCCTTAATGAAGCATAGAAGAATAAAAAGTCAGAATTGAACTAAGAGACGCGCGAAGATTTTCACATGTTGATGTGCCTCCCTATGCCCGGTTAGCCGATGGCGAATTCTAGCTATCTTTTATAGCGCGGACTCACAATGACGTCTATGAAAGCCAAGCTATTCACATCCGCAATGTTTCCAAAAGCATGGGAAAGCGAGCTAAACAAGTTCCTATCGAATGAAAGCATCCGTATCATCGATGTGAAATTCAGCGCAAACTCTGTAGAAAGCACGGGAGCAGACATGGAATTCTATTGCGCGCTGGTATTGTACGAAGACAAGTAGCTCGGGTGTTGGGAGACAATAGACCCGTTTGGGTTATAAGCGCTCTTCACAGGCAATGAAACTCCACAACTAGGATCTGGCTCATTTGATAATTTTCAAGCTCGGATGTACAGACTTGGTTTCGTACGCGCTCAGAACCATCCCCCCGGGATACGTACGCGTCTCTATATGTTTGAGTCGAATGTCTTTTGGTAGCAGGCCAAACGCCGAAATTCCAGTAGAAGTTGAATTCTTAGGTCATCCTCTGACTGCTATAGATTGCGGCAATCGTGAGACCAGCGCCCGTGACCAACAAAGGTACGATAGCAGGCGGAAACTCGGGAGTAACTTGTATCGGTATTGTGATATTTTCGCCTTCATGTTCTATTTCTTCAATAGCTAGGACGTACGATCCTCCCTTGAGAAAGATAAACGTATAGTCATGGGAAAAGTCTTCATTCTGAACAGCTTCATTGCCAGTGGGCTCGAGAGGTTTCAGGTATTTATCGCCTTGATAGATTCTAATGTCGTACCGAACAGCTAATGCAGACCTGGGTTCAAGCTGTTTTGCATCAAATATTTCTATGTGGAACTTGTTTGGTTCACCAAGGTCAGCTGGTGTCCAAAGTATCCTTGCGTCGAAATGATTGCCAGTTTGATTTCCAACACTGACGGCCGTTAGTACTATTCCTTCGTAGACAGTCGTCTGGTCCGGAGTAGCTCCTATCAAGCGCTGTTTTGCCAGAATTGTATTCTCTGTACAAATACCTGGTTCTATGCCCAGTCTTTCGCACTCTGCCAGTTGCTCGGGCGTAGGTTCAGTACTAGGATTACCTTCAACTCCATATTGAGCAAATGCAACCACACTATATGTGGAAGTAACAAGACCGCAAGATAATAAGAACATGCCAATCGTCAAGAACCAATTCCTATTTGACAATGAATATCTGTTCCGGATCTCAGTTCCGACCATATTATGGTGGAGATAAAGCCTCTATTTAACAAAACTGCGTCCTGCCCATTGCATAGAGCGCTGCAAACCCATGAGCTTTAGCTCTAGCCAGAGCAGCCTGGGTGGATTTGCGGCTTAATTCATCCAGATGCTTGTCATGAACTATTAGTGAAATTTTATCTCGCGTAGAGAATTCACAGTCGGTCGAGCAGATATTCATAAAATTTAACTTCCACAGATATCCTGACCGCTACGCCATAGATATCCCACTAGTCCAGATCGCCGGTATTCAAGACACATCCGCGGGAGACTCAGAAATCCAAGATCTTGATAGCACCCATCCTGCTCTATGGGATTGTATTGTAGTAGTGCTATGTAATCTTTAATCATCGCACTTTTTACCGCCAACTCCAATGAACAAGTTAGATATGATGGTATTTAGGCGACGCAGGCATCTCATAGAGTACGTCAAGGCAATCCTAGGAATTGGGTTGCTTTTTGGCATCCTTGTTCTGATAGGCCAAATTAACGCGAACTTTCGCAACTAGAATAGGGCACCCACTACAATAGATGCCATCCTTATAGTCGCCCTCGAAGCACCAAAATGAAGCTTAACGCATCCGCAGCCCAGATTCCGACGTATTACCGAATCAAGCGCTAACTACTTGTTGTACACCAAGACTGCAATCGCGTTACCAGGGCCGAGTTCCGTTGTGGAATCACAAACATTGACTAGGTGAACGTCTACTGCGCCTCCGTGGGCATTCGTGTCTGTAACGGCAAAGCACTCGTTTCTGTTCTTCGAATTGTCAGAAACAGTAACGGTTGCCAAAGCGTGGTCACCGTTAACTACTCCGTTAATCGAACATATCTTCGTAAGACTATCTCCAGCTGGAATGTCTTGTGTAGCTTCGGTGCTGGTGAAAGCACACTTTCCAAATAGCAATTTGTTCACACCTTGAATCTCAGCAGCACCGACGGCATCAGTTGCTATTTCAGCTGCCTTGATTTCTCCATCCTTGATTTTTGGAGCAGTCACAGCATTCCCAGCCAAATCTGCCGTCTTGACCTGTCCATCAACGATGTCTGTCGAAAAGACAGTATTCGCCGCATATGCACGCAGCTCCGGCGATGCAACAAATGAACCGGCTACGAATGCCACGACCAACATACCCAACATCTTTATGGTAATCATGCCCGTGAGATAATCAATTGCTGTATAAAACTACGTATGGAATATGCGAGGTTGCTATTCCTCCCCGTCGCCGGCGTGCTAGCTCAATTATGATGAGCGTTATTCAGCTTGCACGTTTAGCGTCGGGCCGTCTCATCCTAGGTTTGAAACCCCACACCAACACACCAATCAAGCCAAGTATCATGATGGCAGAAATGAGATAAGTTGCATCCACGGTCGCGATAACAATACTGGTCGTATAAAGTAAATCAATGACGGAAACTAATAGGATATTGGCTATCCCAATGCTACCGGATTCTTGCATTGAAAGCACCATTCACACTACCGCCCGATGGCTGAACTATTAAGGTTGACTAGCGTGGCTTTTTGTCTCAATCGTTGCTAGGTTCCGGGGCGATTCTTCACACCCTTAAATGAGATGTTTGGGATGATAATTGTAGGGAATGGTGTCTTTTGATTGCAAATTTCAGATCGGCGAGGCAAGGGCACAAGATAGGGTATTGCGAAAGCGACTTGCGTTCGCTCGGCATTGAACCAGCGAGAATGAATGAACTAAACGACGAAGTTGAACTTCGAAACCTAGCCGCCAATTTGAAAGATTCGATGTTTCAAGATTATAAGATAGCGTATAGCCTGAAGGGCGATCTATTCGAGGAAGAAGCCAAATCAACCATTTGGCGTTATTCGGATCCGCGATAAGACAAAATCACCTGCAACATCTCGAACAAATGATATCTGAGCTGGATCTAGAAGTGCTATTGGCCGCAGGTCTAGCCAAAGATCTTTTCGAAGTAGTGGCTATGAACCTAACTTTTCAGCAGCTCGGAGTGATCACAAATCTAGGAGTGCGTCAAAAACCATGACCCAAGAGATAAAACAAAGATCTAGTCAACTCCATCACACTAGTTTCTATTTCAAACAATCAGACGTTTTTCTCGTATTTCACACGTGCATTCCCATTCATTACCACAAGTCTTGCAGACCCCTGTCATCTGGCCACACCTTGGACATTTTCGGCAACCCTGCGGTGGGTTACCGCATTTCATGCAAATGAACGGCATCCAATCCTCGTTCTTCTTCCCTATCTTCGGCCGGGGTCGTAGTTCATAATCCGCGATCTGTATCGTCTTTTAAGCCGTGCTCTCGGTGGACATTTCGATCGTGAATCTGAGCATCGTCCACTGTATTGAAGCGTTTCCCGCATGTATCGCATGTGTACATTATTTCAGCCTCGGTAGAGTCTGTGGTAGACATACTGTACTACTCACAGTCATCGTATATACACTCTCCCCGGCGTCTTTGGTTTTGACTGCGTCAAGTCCTGCTCTATGGGGTAGTGCGAACGACTGAATCAAATAGTAGCTTGGACGTTATTCCTAGTTCGCCCTAATCACCCAAAAACTTGGGACTATGAGATCTCTTTGAAGGATGGAGACGCACCAACGAATTTGGCAATCTTGTGCCGAAGAAGGACTTCATGTTCTTTCCCGCAGTCATTGCATCTGAGCCTGAGCTTGCCCGAAATGCTCCTGTATTTTGGTTTTGTTGCATCGTCCTCCTCGATACATTCCATTACATTTCCGCAATCACACGAGATCAAGTGTCTTGGCACTACATACAGTTATACCGAAGCACAATAAAAGCATGAAACACGTCCTGCGCAGCTACAGTACCATGTAAAAATGTGAATTTGATATTTGCAGCTAAAATTCCGCTATTGCAGTTTGACGATTTCATCCCATGTTCCCGTTTGTGAGAACATGAAATACTTGTTATGATTGTCAGACTCGAACTGCAGAATGTCGCCAGCTGCTATCTGTATCTTGAATAGCTTGTTCAGGTATTGCATAAAGCTTGGTCCGGCAACTATACTCTTTGCGGCATGTTCTACTGGTTTGGTATAGTATTTCTTTAATGCATCTGACAGTCCGATATCGCTTAGTTCCTCCACCAGACTAGCCAAATCTACAAATGTTGAATTTCTCTTGTGTACTCTAATAGTTGCCATGCAAAAATATCCTTTTGATTCTATGGCGTCGCGTTTATTTATCTTTGCCTCTATGCACCCTCAGCGCTACAAAAAGACTTATGGAAGGTGCATGATAAGGGTAGTGTATGTACATAACTTGCAAGTCATGTGATAAATCATTCAATAACCTCTCGGTCGGTGTGCAGTATTCGAGTGTCGCCTTTGGGCTTTTGCAATTTTGCTCCGACAAATGTTGCAAGACTTACCTGGATTCTGCATTCAAGTAATTACATTGCTGACATAGTACCTCAATGTAACGCCGTTGAGCCTACTTTATCAGTTAGTAAGGTGTACTTAGACTATGCACGAACACCTTGTAGCCGCAGATAACCTTGAGTACGGCGACTGCAAGCTCTGTGGCGAGCGCAAAACCATGATTTGTGCTAAATGCGGCTACTGTTACACGTGCCATCCTCTGGCAATAGCCTAGGATTATTAAGATGAGTCTGGGTTCTGCTGCTGTCCAGGTCGGACAAATGTATTAGTTGTGGAATAACACTGCAGATGCAGCTACCACGAGCCTTTTATTCAGTAATTTGAGATTACATTTAACTTCGGTATTCAATCTCGGTAGGCGCAAGCTGGTTCGAAGCCACTTCCCACTTATCCCTTTGGCTTCCTCTGCCGGGTAAATTCTACTAGAACCTGAAATCATGCTACTTAAGATAGCTGACAAAGACGTTAGAAAGTAATGCAGGGGGATCCCGCTTTCCCGAGCGCTCAGTCCCCTCTGTATTGTTAGCTTGTAACCGGGAAAAGGGCAACTACGCCGTTCTCCCGAGTTACCGGCTAAACACAACTATTCTTAAAATGCTTTGCGGTGAAAATGTAACTACGAAAACAAAAAATATACTAATTCCCCTTCATAGATTTACATGTTCCTAGGTTAATCCATTTTGTCTACCGCAAAGTACGATGGTTGTGTGGCTTTCACCATGTCCAACACGGGAAGCACCAAGTTTCAGAGCGTATAACTTCACATCGATGCCAAGATGATCGATTGAGCTTTAAGATACTTGCCTTCGCACGCTGTCAGAGAAAATATACAAAAGCACAATTATTTCAAATTTGCCAATAATCATGTTTGCGATCAGAATGGACTTTGACTCTAGACCGAGGTCTAATGATGTTATGCCAACCGACAGACCTGTCGTTGTCAGCGATGACGTGGCCTCAAATGTCGCATCCAGCATTGATCGACCATCAAGCGTGCTCAAAGCAAATCCTGTTGCAACAGCTGTTGACACAAATAATCCTATGACAAGAATCGATCCCTTGACTATTTTACGGTCCGCTACGGCTACTGCTTTATCTTGTGAATCGTGATTTCGTCGATTACTGTAGCGCAGTTCTGCCGATCTGTCACGCTGGAGTTCAGAGGGCGTGAACGCGATCAATTCGAAAAGCTCAGAGTCAGTTTTTTGCTTCTTCCTCTTTCTGACTGCAGCCGCTTTTTGCAGCAAGATGACAAGCCTGCCAATTTTGATCCCACCGGCTGCTGAATATGAACATCCGCCAAGAAGCATTATTATCATTAACAAAACTTTTGCCTGAACCGGCATTTCTGCCGGGTTTACGAATTGAAAGCCAGTGTTTGTGGAGGCACTGACGGCATGAAAGGATGACGTTATCCAGTCGAGTCCCGTAAACTGAAGCAAGAGATAGGAGGATACTCCCAAAAGTACCAAGTAAACCAGCACTTCGGCTCCCAACATCTTTGTTCGAAGTGCCTTGCTATAGATTGAATAGTGGAAGGCGAACGGAAGTGCAGATGCCAACATCCCTCCCATTAGCACGAACAAGTAAGGTGCATTTGAGAGTGACAGGAATGTCGAATTAGGGACGAACCCGCCGCCTGTAATGGCCGATAGGATAAACGAGATATCAGTTACAAAGTTCCTCTGACCGAGTGCGTAGAAAATGACAGCAAGAATGACGGCGTAGGTCGTAAAGATAGTACTTACTGTGACCAAGAGTTGCTTGAATTGAAGCGTACCAGATCCCAACAGCCCCCTCATTGAACTGAGTTTTCTCTCAGGATAAAACAGCAGCATCACTAGGTAGACAAAGGAGAGGCCTCCGATCCAGTTCGTGTATGCACGATAGAAATCAAAAGTGTCAGACAGAGTTTCCGGCATGCTAATGACAGAGAGTCCAGTCGTGGTAAAACCCGAAGCACTTTCAAATAAACTCGTTATGAAAAGATTTAGAGGGTCGTCTGTGATTTGAAATGGATTCTCATACATGTATGGAATACTTCCGAACAAGCTGAGCAATAGAAATCCACCCACGACTATGATGGAGGATTCTTTCAAGCTAACAGGGCCTTTTTCTCCAATGGCGCTGAAGATAAACCCGGCTCCGAAAAGGCTGACAACAGCAAGATAGATTCCCGCAACAGAACCGGTATCGCCAACAATAGTCCCAAGTAATGCCGGTCCTACCATCAGAATTCCTGCAAACTGCATCACAAAGCCAAGATTGGCCAATATTGGCTTGTATCGATTTCGTATGGTAGACCTGTAATTTCGAAACGTTCTCTCTAGTACTGAGGTCCTTATAGCATCAGCAAGGGCCTTCTGGGTCACAAGTCCCACGATAGTGCCATCTACATCCCTCACTGGAACTCGCTTTATCGCGTTTACGCTCATCAAACGCAGGGCTTCCTTCACGAGGGTAGTCCTTGAGATTGTGACGATGGGGGAATTCATCACTTTTCTCAATTGAATCCTATCAGAGTCTTCGCCCTTCGTGACAACTTGATCAAGGATGTCACTGTCAGTGGTAATACCTGCCGGAGCACCATTTTCTAGAACGATTATTACTTCAGCCCTCTTTGATTGCATTGCCTCAACTGCTGCGGCTACATTTGTTTCGCCATCTACCAGCGCGAATCGTGTGTTCATGTAAGAAGCGGCTACACGTTCAAGTGGATCTGCCATTCACATTGCCAGACTTTTTAACAAGTCCCAGTGAACCTTTGCTAATATCCTTTGGGGCACTAACTAAAGCATGACACGAACCAGATTACGGATAGTAGGATAATCAAAAATCCTTCTGCCTGACAGATTCTACTAATATCGGTTTGTAGAGTAAGCTCAAGAAAAAGTGCTAAGGAGCTTCTTCAAAGGCTTCATCTTACGCCTCTTTTCACAAAAGTTTGTCACTCGTGAAAGTCGGCACCCTTCGGGATGGAAAAAGACTAGGATTGTATCTTCATGTCGCCTGTGAGCATTTGCATCTTTTGATACGTCGCGACTAATCTGATGCCCTTCGCTGTCGTTCTGTAGACACGTTCAGATTGATCATAGCTCAGAAGCTGATTTTCAGTGAGAAGCGCAAGATACTCTTTGAGCTGAGAATATGACAGGTATGCTTTGTACATGATCTGAGTCTTCGTGAGTCGCTCTTTCGCTGCTTCGAGGATCTCGGTCGTAATTTCAGTCCTGCTCCGATATTTCATTAGCTGATCCATGTAACTATTCTACGTATAAAAGCATTGACCGGTTGTTATAGATGTTTGTTACATCTTAATAGGGAGGAGCGCCAGACATAATACATGAAACCATATGAAACTAGGCCTGCATTGCACAGCACGAAGAAACTGCCCGGCTTTTGCATTGTGTGTTCTGCGGTTGCGACTACTGAAGCACTCTTTCAACTTGAAGATGCAACAATACTTCAGCGATACTGTGATAAGCATCTTGCCGGTGCCGACTATACTCTTGGAAAAAATTAAGAAGAAAAACGGGAATTCATAAATTTACATTGCATCTTTGCTTTCCACGCTTATTTTTTGACTCTTTCACCTACGGCTGGTTGAAGATAATATAGTTGATAGGCGCACCGCTCGTTATATCCCTATCGCGGGTGACCCAGAAGATGCCGTCACCGCCGGAAAGTGGCACACATGTCGGCAACGAAACGAAATAATATTAGTTTTAGAACCAGATTCCTCTCTCATTCAACACAGACTCTGCGAGCTCAACCTTCTATTGCACGGCGCTTTCTAATGGGTCAAATGGAGAACAATTAGAACGGATAGCAGAGTACCAACATGAAAAATAGTATCAGATTGGTACCCTGGTTTGGTGTTTCTTTACTGGATCGGTTTCCGCGCCCACCCATCAGCAGAGAATACTACTGTATATGGATCGCTGGAAGCCGAATGCGCCAATAGTCCACTGCCAACAAATTCTACTGTCCCAGAGGTAACATTCTTCATTAGCGAGGTTGTCGCATAGGTCTTGTCTCCAACTTTCCAAATGGAGAGTCCTGTTGTGTTTGTAGATTGGCCTGTAATATCATGGTAGGCAATAATGTCGACTCCCTTTGTAGATGTGAAAGTGACTTTTCCATTGTATACTAGCCCCTCTTCTGGACCAAAGAAATTCACTACCTGATGCGAACTGTGACCTTCAGCGTTGTGCGAACTCGATGCCACAACCCAACTCCCTCTAACTTTCGCTACGTTCTTTGCTTGCGCTTCTGCGTCTTGCGCCGCCATAAAGCTGGTTCCTACTGCCAGAATCATGACGATTGCTGCTGCCATAGTAATTGACATGATGGCTGATTTTGTAATCATTATTTCAGTCACCTGTGACCCTCTATAAAAACTGACAAATCATCGATACATTCGGAACTCTAATCCGTTCTTGTCAGTAACCGCAACTATCTTCATCAATTGGTGTGATATCATCTGCTACAACATGGACTTGAGCGATAATCGGAACCATTCCCTTAAAGTTAAACAACAACAAGAATACCAATGTTACACATACTACTTTCCGATACATGAAAGAAAATTGGGCGAGATAAAAGAAGGCAGATAATTTCATAGCTGGTTTCATACACAAATTGACTACCTCATTGCCTAAGCATGTTAGCTACTCAAATCTGCCTAGCGTCTAGCTATAATAATGGCCAGAGCCGACCCGAAATAGTTGACCGAAGCTGGCGGGCTTGGTAGCCGGTATTGGGGCGAAGTAATCGAAGTCCTGCGATCGGTTATCCCAGTGTATGACAAGGTCAACAGGGCAATCTCGCTGGGGAAGGATGAACAATTCAGATCTCGTGGGATTAGAGGTAGAGTGCTGCCAGGAAATATCGTGCTTGATGCAGGGTCGGGCTACGGCAATATGTCACGCATGGCCCTTGCCGAGGCGAATGGCGACGCCACCATTATCATGTATGACCCAATACCGGAGATGCTTGCAAAAGTGGAGGACTACATTGGCGCCGGCAATAAGTCAGCCCTTTCTTCGGGAGTCTTTGAGAATTTGCCATTTCGAGCTGGCACGTTTGACGTTGTAATGTGTGGATATTCTCTCCGCGACGCTATTCAATTGAGACAAGCAATTTCAGAAATGCACCGGGTTCTCAGGGGAGGAGGAAGGCTAATCATAGTTGACCTAGGCAAGCCGGATGGCGCGTTTCAGAGGGCACTAGTCTCTGGCTACTTGAAATATTTCCTTGGAATCTTTGCCTTTCTTGTTGCAGGCAAGGCGGGCCTTCCATTTAGGACACTCTACGGCACATTCTTGCGTTGGCCGAGGAATTCAGAACTTGAAGGAATGCTAAAGCAATTGTTTTCGAAAGTCGAGTTCGAAAAAGAGATGATGGGCGGCGCTGTGATAATTGCCGCTTACAAGTAGATCGAAATGAACCGCGCGATTCTGCTTGTATCTATTTGCGCTGGAATCGTCGGAGTCTCATATGGCATGTACTCTCCGCTGGTTCCGGTCTTTTCCAGAGACGAACTCGGAGCAGATTATTCGCAGGTTGGCATCATAGGGATGGCAAACTACCTGCCGTACATGTTTGCCCCGCTCTTTGTGGGTATGATGCTTGACAGGACGAACAAGTCATACATACTCACCGCTGGCATATCGCTTGCCGCTGTTTCGGTTTTTATGCTCTCAACTGTCCAGGAAATCCCCGAAGTAATGTTCTACCGGCTGCTTGCAGGCATAGCGCATGCTCTCTTTTGGCCATCCTCTGAAGTGCTGATCTCCTCGAGCTCTGATTCGAACTCGCGAGTTAGAGGCATTGCCATTTTCACCGCTTCTTGGGTCGCAGGATTCATGCTGGGGCCTCTAGCCGGCAAGGTTGTTCTTGACGCCTATGACTTTAGAGTATTGTTTCAAATCGCCGCGCTTGCAGCTGCGGCCGCTGTCGTCCCGTCGCTGCTGCTTCGCCGCCACGGCGCTCCTGTAGCTCACGAAGAAGAGCTGCATATCCGGTCAAGGTCAGTCCTGCAGGTTGGGAGGGAAATGACAAAGTACCCTGCGGTTAGTGCGGTCTTGCTTTACTACGCGGTTACCTTTGGTGTAGTGCTTTCAGTCTATCCGGCGTACATGGGCGAGTCGTCACTTTCAAGCCAAGACATAGAATACCTTTTCTTTGTATTTGGCATCTCGCGGTTTGTGACTTTGTATTTCGTGCCAAGAATTTCCAAATACGGGAAACTAGCACTTTCCCTGGCTGTAGCATCGACTGCCTTAGGCATGCTGATCTCTTATGCGTCGAGTTCAGTTTTCTCCTTTGCGGCTTCGCTTGTACTAATAGGAGCAGCCACAAGCGTGTTCTATCCGGTCACTTTTAGCATGGTGACTAAGAATACCCCTCCTAGCCAGATGGGTCAAAAGCTCGGCGCGTACGAAGCGATGTTTGGGATGGGTTGGGCGATTGGCCCGCTGGCAGTAGGTTTTTCTTCAGATACTTTTGGATCGAGCACGCCGTATCTCGCGCTCTTTATCGTAGGAAGTGCCCTGGCAAGCTCACTTGCATTTCTCAGGAGACGAACTACTTTTTAGGAATAGCGAACTATAGCATACGTGAAAGGACGCCGAAAGGATCCCCTCGAGAATCAGGTGCCGGAGTACGGTCTTGAGGCCCTAGTGAGCACAATAAAAGACAGGGATGAGCTTATTTCTGCGATAAAAGCATCTAGAAAGCGCTAGCTATTTAGTTTCGTGGTCCGGCCGATTATCTTGATCTTGCCTTCGGCGATCAGCCTTATCGCTTGTGGATAGAGCAAGTGTTCCTGCTTTAGTATTCTTGCTGACAATGATTCTTCCGAATCCCCGTCTAGAATAGCTACTGGCGACTGCAGTATAATGGGGCCGGTATCGGTACCCTCGTCTACATAGTGAACCGTGCATCCCGTGACCTTGACCCCGTAATCAATCGCCTGCTTTTGAGCGTGGAGACCGGGAAATGATGGCAGCAGTGCTGGGTGAATGTTCAAGATCCGCATTTGAAACGTTTTGACAAATTCTGGACTAATAATTCGCATAAACCCGGCAAGGCAGACGAGTCCAGATTCTGGAACTACATCGTATAGTTTTAACATCGCGACGACTTTTTGATCGTAACTCCATCCCTTGAGACCCTCAGCAGGGATAACTTCTGTAGAAACTCCAAATTCTTCCCTTGCTATCTGTAGGCCGGCGGCATCGGGCTTGTTAGAAATCACTACACAAGGCTTGACATTTCGGATGCGACCCGCCTTTATTTCAGACAGGATGGCAGCCATATTGCTGCCCCTTCCCGAAATCAGAATGCCAAGGTTGATCACGACCACAGGTTGACAACCGCCTCTTCTTAAATGTCTCTGACAGTGTGGACGGACAAAGGTTGCAACCACTAGATTTCCAAAATCGCAAAAGCCAAGTTTTCTGCTAAATGTTAAAATATTCACAGCCTTGTAGGTCTGTCAGCTCGGGATGGTTTGCAGAGTTTCTAAAAGCGATTCGGGCATTGCGGTCCATTATGATGGCACCAGTGTTATCTTGGATCCCTCACGCCCCGGCGACTATGACTTTACATTTGTTTCGCATGCCCACGTTGATCACTTGCACCGCCGTGCCAATAAGTCAAAGAGCAGAATCCTTTCCTCTAGCCAGACTACCAGAATAGCCAAAGCCAGGGGCTATGACATCTCCGTAGCGGTACAAGAGCACGACGGGTTTGATCTCGTTGATACGGGGCATATTCTTGGGTCACGGGGGCTCTTGATAGGAGGCGACCAGGCATTCTACACAGGCGACATTTCACTCCGCGAGAGGGCGTTCATGAAGCCGGCTAGGCTTCCTCACGCAAAAACCCTCATAATAGAATCAACATTTGGCAAGCCAGAGTATGTCTTTCCTGCCCTGTCAGAAGTGACGCACAGGACAAACAAGATAATTTCTGAAATGTATAATCTGGGGATCCCGGTGATCCTGATGGGCTATAGCCTGGGCAAGGCGCAATTGCTGACAAAGTTGTTTGGCGGCTGGGACCCTGTCTACGTCCACGACTCTGTCGCCAAAATGAACTCGGTTTATTCCGAACTTGGAATCGACCTAAAGAATGCGATGGCGCACTCTGAGGCCGAAAGCCTCGGGCTTTTGTCAAAGAACCGGCCCTGGGTGATGATAGCTCCTCTTAATGGCGCGAGAACTTCGTTTGTAAAGGACATGAAGGACAGGTATGGTGCAGTAACCATCGGCTTTACTGGCTGGGCAACAGGGAGCAGATACAAGTACATGACGGGGCTTGACTACGTGATGCCACTCTCGGACCACTGCGACTATCGGGAGCTTGTAGCCGCGGTCAAGCAGTGCAGGCCAGAAAAGGTCTACACTTTTCATGGGTTTGCGGCCGAGTTTGCGAAGAGCCTGAGAAACATGGGTTATGACGCCGAGCCGGTGGATAGGGCCAGGGGCGGAAAGAACCTTTCCCTTGACTCTTTTCGGTAGATTCTACTTGCGGTCTTGCTCCCTGAAATAGGGTATTACTTTGTTCCCAAACATCTCGAGATTCTTGAAGTAGCCATCTCCCCAGAACCTGATGATAAAGTGGTTGGTCCCGGCTTTGATAAAGCGCTCAAGCATCTGGATCGCGTCGTCCGGCTTGCCCACCCCAATTGCTGTCCTTGCTACGCTGTCGGGGATCTTTAGTGCGGCCCGCTTCATTTGCTCCATCAATTCTGGTTTGTCCATCGTGTATTCTGTAAAGTATTTGCGAAAGTCAAACTCAGAGTCCTGCGGGATGTCGTGGACCTTTAGCAGTTCAGGTTTAAAGAGACTTACCTTGACAGCGTTTTTCATCTTGTTCCATGCCTCTTCTCCGTCTTCGGTGAAGTAAATGTCGACGTCGTTTGCAAACTGGAAGCCGTCGAGGTCTCTGCCCGCCTTCTTTGCGTGATCCTTTATCACGTTGGCATGAGCCTTGAAAAGTTCCGGAGTATAGCCAATAGGAATCCAGCCGTCCCCATAAGTTGCGCATAATTCGAGCGTCTTTGGCGCGCCGGCTGCGATGTAGACAGGCGGCCTAGGCTTTCTGATGCTGCTAGCCTGAAGGCACGCATTGATTAGCTTGTAGTATTGGCCATTATAGTTTACGCGATTATCGGGATCAGATTTGAACAAGCGCTCTATCACTTCCAGCTGCTCTTTGAACTTTGTCACGGGCTTGCTAAATTCGATGCCAAAGTCCACAACGTTCTGGGCTTCACCTGCGCCAATGCCGAGAATCCCCCTCCCATGAGTCAGCCTGTCGAGCGTAACTGCAGACAGTGCAATAGCCGAAGGGTGCCTCCTAATCGCATCGGTGACACAAGTGCCCAGCTCGACATTTTTAGTAATAGCGCCAATCGCAGCGAGCATAAGCCATGCGTCGTTGACTACAGCTTTTTTCCACTGCGGGACGTTAGCATGGTCCATCGCCCAAACCGAATCATAATCCAGCCTGTCTGCCATCTGGCAGCCAGTCATTATCTGGTTTTCGTCCAGTCCGAGCCTTGCAACATTAAGCCCCTGCGTAAAACCAAACTTTACCCTTTTCAAAACTCTAATCCTCCAGACAACGGAAGAAGGATGTAGTTAATATTCATTTGACATTATCAAATAGAGGATATATTTTAATCTTGAGAGCTCGGCAGCTCAAAATTTCGCGGAAAGCCTTGTCAATATATTATACTCAGATCGTCAAGAGTGGTTAAACCACTATGTAAAATTGCAAAGGTGCAACACGAGTCAATGTTTGGCACCGGGGGAGGCAACAGGGAAAGTGATAGCGTGGACGACCAGTTCATGAGCATAATCGACGACCTTGTGGTGATGTCGGAGCATGATTCCGAGCTTGGCGAGGGCCTGAAGTGGATAGACGTGCAGTCGCGCAAGCAAGGCGTGACTTTTTACGAGATGGCCATGATAATATTGAGAAAGCACATGGCTGAGAAAAAGGCCAAAGAGTGGCTCAACAACAAGCTCAGCCCACAGTAAAGCTCTGGACTGCCTTGTTGACAGCCGGCTGAATTTTCTCATCGGTAACGTTAGGGATTATGTTAAACGGCCGCAGTTCTTCTTTTGGGATCAAGTCTGCGAGCGCGCGAGCCACTGCAACTAAAAGCTGCTGGCTAATTTTCCTTATCCTGTTATCCAGTATTGCCCTCATGGTGAATGGAAACACCAGTGCATTGTTGGCCCGATTCTCAAACTTGTAGCTGCCGGTAGCTATAACTCTGGCACCGGCTTCTGCTGCGTCCTTTGGATGAATCTCGGGATCAGGATTTGTCAATGGAAGGATTACAGGATCCTTGTTCATTGTCCGGACCATTGCCGATGTCAGCAAGTTCTTGACGCCGGACACTCCGATGAACACGTCCTTTCCCTTCACGGCGTCTTTGAGCGAGCTGACCCCGTCGGGGACTCTGGTTATTGAGGCGAGCTCCATCTTGTACTTGTTCATGGTGTTAGCCGGCCTTGACTTTGAGACGACTCCAAGTGAGTCGGTAACGATGACATCCGTGATGCCAATGGCCTTCAGGATTTTCACAATTCCATATCCGGCAGAGCCCGCGCCGGCCACCACAACGCTTGTAGTCTCAGGCTTTCTCTTTGTAAACTTCATCGCGTTTAGCAAGGCGGCCAGTGTCACGACTGCGGTCCCGTGCTGGTCGTCGTGAAAGACAGGGATATCGAGCTCCTCTGTGAGCCTTTCAGTTATTTCGAGTGCCTTTGGAGTTTCAATGTCTTCGACGTTTATTGCACCAAAGACGGGGGAGATGTATTTGACTGTCCGTATTATCTCTTCGGCGTCTGTTGTGTTGAGGCAGACGGGAAAAGCGTCGACATTGCCAAATTGCTTGTAGAGCAGGGCCTTTCCCTCCATGACAGGTAGTGCCGCTTCAGGACCCAACGAGCCCAATCCCAAAGTGCGGGTGCCATCCGTTACTATCGCAACGTTGTTCCACTTTGAAGTATATTCGTACGCCTTTTCCTTGTCTGCAGCAATTTCAAGGCAAACTTCAGCCACACCGGGTGTGTATGCGAGGCTAATTTCCCTTGGGGATTTTATAGAAACTTTGCTTCTTAGCTCAATTTTGCCGCGAAGGCTTTTGTGAAGTTCCAGCGCTTCCTGGCGCAAAGTTCGCTTGTTATTGGGCTGCTTTTTTTCATCGCTGCCCTTTGCAATAGTCTTCATTTGCCGGCTTTGTTTCCTCGGGAGGTTCTTTTGAACGACCTATTTATCAAGTGTGCTGCCCGGAGAATTGGCCGGCCTGCTTGCCAGCGGCAGGTATTCGCAGCCCATCGGGCCGCAGTACCGGCCGACATAAACGGCCTTTGGCCGGTAAAGAGCAGGCTTGGGTGCGGCCTCGGCGAATTTTTCCTCAATTACATGCGCCGCCCAGCCGGCGATCCTCGATATCGCAAAAATAGGGGTGTTTAGATCCATCGGTATGCCCATGCTGTAATAGACAGAGGCGCTGTAGAGGTCAACGTTTGGATAGATTGCCTGGCGCTTGGTTTCAATCATCCACTTTTTCGTGGTCTCCTCGACCCTCTTTGTTATTTCATACCACTTGTTGTTCTTCTCACTGGAAATCTTTTTGGAGAGCCCGCCAAGAATGTCGGCCCTCGGGTCGGTAGTCCTGTAGACGGCGTGTCCCATGCCCATCACTCTGCCTCCCGATTGGAGTCGGCGGGTTACCCATTTCTCTGCCTTTGCGGGGTCGGCAATTTCGAGCAGCATCTTCATGACCTGGACGTTTGCGCCACCATGCAATTCGCCAGACAGCGCGCCGGTGGCGCCGCTGATGCAGGAGTACATGTGTGCCCTAGTCGACGCAATTTCTCTCGCGGCAAAAGTAGACGCGTTGAAGCTGTGCTCAGCATGGAGTATCAGACAAATATCCATAACCCGTGCTTCGTCGGCCAGGGGGTCGATTCCCCTTAGCATGTAGAGAAAGTTGGCGGCATGAGAAACTTCCCTGTCCTCAACTGGATCCACCACGTGTTGTCCGGCCCTTAACCGGTTCCATGCAGCTACAATGGCAGGTATTTTGGCAACCAGAATTATTGCGCGCCGTATGTGTGCGTCCTTGGAAGTATCTTCGATATTAAGGTCATAGTCCGCAAGTTCAGAAATGCATGACTGCAGTACATCCATCGCCTGCGACCTCTTTGGCCTGTTTTTCAGGTTCCTTATCAGGGGTTCGGGCAGGCCGCGCGCTTCTGACAGCCGCCTTTTGAAATCTTTGAGTTGGCCCTCGGAAGGCAGTTCGCCAAAAAGAAGCAGGTAGACAGTCTCTTCAAAAGTGGAATGGTACGCTAGGTCAAGGATGTCAAAGCCCCTGTAAATGAGCTTGCCGTTTTCGCCGTCAATTGAGCATATCTTTGTGTCGGCAACTTCGATATTCCGAAGGCCAATGTTGCGCGCATCCATCTATTCTCAGATAGTGGTAAATGCTCAAAGTTCGTATATTAAAGTAATGCCGTAGTTCTTTTGACGATTATCCCGCTGCAGCAAATGCCACTATCTTGATGTCCTTGCAACCCTCACGCGCGAAGATCAAAGACCTAGTCAAATGGGCTTGAGAATGGGCGAAAGTGAAGTCAAGGACTCAGTGACTTCCAACAACATGAATTTGCATCTGGCCACAGTTGACAGGAAAGACACTCCCATGATCCAACCGGTATAGATCTACCCTGCGCGGCAATTTGAATAGCCGCAATGGTAATTATACCACCACTGGCATCCCACATTCGCGCTTGGCCAGAGGCATAACCTACAAAGACGCTGGCGTTGACGTCAAAAAGATACGCTCTGCACAAAAGTCGATCGGCGAAATAATATCGTCAAGTCACAAGATGCTGGCAGAGGGCAAGGTGGTATCGGGCTTTGGGCATTATGCAGGTTTGGTAAGACTGGGCAAGGACACGTTTGCGCTTCATTCTGATGGCGTCGGGACAAAGGTTCTCATCGCTCAGCTCATGGACAAGTTTGACACGATTGGGATAGACTGCGTAGCGATGAACGTGAATGACGTCATATGCGTAGGAGCCAGGCCGATCGGGTTTGTCGACTATGTCGCGCTGCGCCAGCCAAATGAAGTGCTCCTCGAGGAGATAGCCAAAGGGCTGGTTCAAGGTGCAAAGCAATCCGAGATGGCAATTATAGGAGGCGAGACCGCGGTCCTTCCCGACGTTATCTCGGGTGACAGTGAAAACGCCTTTGACTTGGCAGGGACCGTTATGGGTATCGTCAAAGGAAAGCCTATACTGGGGAATTCCATAAAGCAAGGGGACATAATCATCGGAGTAGAGAGCAGCGGGTTGCACTCTAATGGGTTCACCCTTGCGCGAAAGGTCTTGCTGGGTAAGTACTCTGTCGATGATAATGCAGACCATCTCGTGCAGACGGTCGGCGAAGAGCTGCTAGTTCCTACCAGGATCTATGTCAAACCAGTAATGGAACTCTTGAAAAAAAGAATATCAATCCATGGTCTGGCGCATATTACTGGCGGCTCGTTTACAAAACTGCCCCGGCTAAATTCAAGAGTTAAATTCGTTCTCGAAAATCTTCCGGCACCGACAGGAATATTCAAGCAGATTGAAGTTGACGGCGATATCGACCCTCTAGAGATGTACCGAACGTTCAACATGGGAATTGGTTTCTGCGTAGTCTGTCCAAAGTCAGCGACCGACGATGTGATCAGCGTTTTTGCAAGGTACAGAATGGGTTCCCGGATCATTGGAAGGATAGAGTCTGGGAGTGGCGAAGTGGTAGCAAACGTAGGCGGAAAAGGCCAGCGCCTCTGATTCACAAAAATTATATTCGTTCCTAGCTGATTTTCAAAAACGTTGCTTGCAGAGCGGGTACATGATTATGATGAGGCATGCAGGGCCATAGCTGAGAGAATCGAGGATTCTGCCGAGCTGACCCTTGGCCAAGCGCTGCGCATAATGAGGGAGGTCGCGTCCCAATATCATCTTGCGACATTGCCCAAGAACGAGCACGTCATGAAACAGCTTCATAGCGTTAGGTTCAGAAGGCTCCTGATGGTCAAGCCCGCCAAGACCGCGTCCGGCGTCGCGGTGGTTGCGGTGATGCCTCAGCCGTACGACTGCCCCCATGGCAGATGCGTCTATTGCCCCGGTGGAATAGAATACAACACTCCTCTCAGCTACACTGGTTCAGAGCCTGCAACAAAGGCGGCGCAGAGGTTCAACTATGACCCTTACCAGCAGGTGCAAAACAAGTTGGAGCAATTGGTATCTAGAGGGCACGACACGGGCAAGACGGAAATTGTGCTAGTCGGCGGAACGTTCCCTTTCATGCCAGCTTCCTACCAGAGGCAGTTTGCCAAGTCTTGTTACGATGCTCTCAATGGATCTGTTTCTGAAGGACTAGAGCAATCAATCCGCATCAATGAATCTGCAAAGAACAGGTGCGTTGGATTCACCGTGGAGACAAAGCCGGATTATTGTCATGAGCCGCATATTGATCTGATGCTTGAGCTTGGAGCAACGCGCGTAGAAATTGGCGTCCAGTCGCTCCAAGAAAAAGTCTTGAAGAATGTAAACAGAGGCCACACGGTTCAAGATATCATCCGAGCTTTTAAGGCCGCTCGCGATTCAGGATTCAAGATAGTTGCACACATGATGCCAGGGCTTCCGGGCTCATCGCCGGAAAAAGACGTGGAAGACTTTAGGCAGTTGTTCTCAGACGAGTCGTTCAAGCCCGACATGCTCAAGATTTATCCGACTCTGGTACTTGAGGGAACCGGGCTTTACAAAATGCATGCCACCGGCAAGTACGAGGCATACGATGACAGCGAACTGGTCAACGTCATTGTGGAAGCAAAAAAGATCCTGCCCCCATGGGTGCGCATAATGCGCGTTCAGCGTGAAATCGAATCAAAGGATATTATTGCAGGACCAAAGAGCGGCAACTTAAGGCAATTGGTAATACGAAAACTCCGCGAGGACGGCCATTCATGCAGATGCATCAGGTGCAGAGAGACGGGACTCCAAAAGAACTATCCCCCAGAAGAGGATGTCAGGCTAAATAGGGAGGATTACCGGGCTTCAGGTGGTCAAGAAATATTTCTTTCTTACGAAGATAGAGAAGGAAAAACAATCCTCGGATTCCTTCGCCTGCGAAAGGTTGCAAGTCCGCACAGAAAAGAACTTGCAGGCAGCGCCATCGTCAGAGAGCTTCACGTTTATGGCCAAGCGGTCGGAGTTGGACTAAAGGATGTGGGGGATAGCTACCAGCACCGGGGCTATGGAAGCAAACTGCTCAATGAAGCTGAGGGCATAGCCCGCTCGGAGCTTGGCGCTAAAAAAATATTAGTGATTTCAGCAGTTGGAACAAGGGAGTATTACAGAAAGCTGGGTTATACGCAGGACGGTCCGTACGTGTCAAAGGTGTTCTAGGTGGAAGATGAGAAAGGAGTAATAGGCAAAGGGACATGGATTGACAAAGTCGCAGACACACTCGTCAAGCGAGAGCAAAAGCTGGGTAGGAGTCTTGCACTTGTGCGTGTTGAAAGCGGCCTTGGTGCGTCAGGAATTCCACACATCGGCAGCATGGGTGATGCCGTCCGGGCGTACGGCATTGCTCTGGCCCTTCAGAACTTTGGCTACAAGTCTGAGCTTATCGCATACTCGGACGACATGGACGGGCTGCGCAAGATCCCCGCCGGATTGCCCGACTGGCTGAAGGAACACATCGCACACCCCGTGTCTGCAATCCCTGATCCATTTGGCGACTGCCACGCGTCATACGGAGCACATATGAGCAGCCTTCTCTTGGACGGCCTCGATAAAGCTGGGATAAAGTACAAGTTCCAGAGCGGCAGAGAGGCCTACTCTAGCGGAACCCTGGTTCGCCAGATTGACACCATTCTTCAGAATAGAGAGAGGCTTGGCAAAAAGATTGCAGAATTTGTCGGGCAGGAAAAGTACACCGAAGTGCTCCCTTACTTTCCTGTATGCGAGAACTGCGGCAGACTCTACACTGCCGTCGCCCAGAGCTACCTGCCAGCCGAGAAGAAAGTGACCTATTCCTGCATTGGCGGGAGAATTGGAAAAGTGGACATCAAGGGCTGCGGGCACAAAGGCGAAGTCGACATTTCAAAAGGCCAGGGCAAACTGGCCTGGAAGGTCGAGTTCGCAGCAAGGTGGCAGGCACTTGACATCAGGCTCGAAGCGTATGGCAAGGATATCATGGACTCTGTTAGGATAAATGACTGGGTAGCCGACGAAATCCTAGGTTTCCATCATCCGCTCCACGTAAAGTACGAAATGTTTCTAGACAAAGCAGGCAAGAAGATCAGCAAGTCTGCCGGAAACGTCCTGACTCCGCAGATGTGGATGCGCTACGGCACGCCAGAATCGATCCTACTACTATTGTACAAAAGGATCACCGGGACCAGACACGTAGGGTTGGACGACGTGAGGTCTCTCATGGACGAATATGATTTACTTGAAGACAAGTATTTTGGAAAAATAAAAGAAGACAACCCGGCAAAGCTTGTCAAGGACAGGGGATTATACGAATATATCAACAAACTCCAGCCCCCGCCCCAGCCATCTCCACACCTGCCTTACCAATTGGTTGTACAACAGGCGGCAATATTTCCTCCGAGCGAAGACAGGTACGAAAAGATCTTTAACAGACTAGTTACCTATAACTTGGTAAAGGAAAAGAGTGACGCAGTACTCAACAGGATAAGACTGGCGGCAAACTGGGCAGACGACAATGTGACCCAGGAAGACGAAAAGTTTGAAGTACAGCTTTCTGAAACCCAGAAAAAGGCTGTTGCTGAATTGCGCGAACTCGTCAAACCCTTTGCGGAAATGCCAAGCACCGCAGACAATGCAAAGGAGCTGCAGTCAAAGGTCTTCGACGTAGCCAGAAACAATAACTTCGAGCCAAAGGCATTCTTTACGCTGCTCTACAGGATGTTCCTCAACGCCGACCGGGGCCCGAGAATCGGAAACTACTTTTTGGACTTGGGCGTGGAGAGGGTGATCCACGTGCTCAACAGGTACCTCGATTAACAATCGGCTTATATAGCAAATGCGACCCAGAGGTTTTGAGACTTGAATCGCAAGTATGCAGACAGGGCGCCAATGATAGTCGTTCAGGGTTCATGTATCGATTT
>DASYRH010000075.1:0-6486 GCA_036004585.1 Nitrososphaera sp.
AAGTTCAGTGGACTAGTACCTAACTTTGACATCTCCATATGTAATTGTCACACGCCTGCCCGATTCCGTTTCTAGGAGCAATGATCCGTCTTGCCCTAGATCGACGGCCACACCCTCATGAACCTCCTCGTTGTTCTGCAGAACTGACACCTTACGACCAATCATGTCACTGGCCTTCTTCCAAGCTGAAATGATTTCATCTTCGCCTTCTCGCGCAAGCAGGTCCAGATTGGATTCCAAGTTTTCAAGAATAAATCGCAATAACTCCAGCCTACTAACGTCATGTCCAAGCTCAGTTCGGAGCGTCGTAATGCCCTGGGTATCATTTATCATCGCGGAAATAACTGATGCGTCCACGTTTGCATTAATGCCCACACCCAAAACGGCATACTTAACCCACTCGGCCTCAGCGCTAATGTCCAAAAGTATCCCAGCGACCTTTTTTCTAGATAACATGATATCGTTTGGCCATTTCAGCTGCGGATCGAGCCTCGTCGTTTTGACTATCGCTTCTCGTATTGCAAGAGCGGTTACAAGTGGAAGTAAAGTTATCGAGTGGGTAGGGATCGACGGGCGAAGAATTACAGAAAACCAGAGACCTCCTTCAGGCGAAAACCATTTGCGCTTCAGTCTACCTCTTCCACTTTCTTGCTTTTCAGCAATGACAACAGTCCCATTTGCTTCCGCATTATGTTCTGCAATTGACAGTGCTATATTTTGCGTTGATTCAGCAACCGGCAGGTAGACGACATCCTTACCAATCGTAGTCGCTCTCAGGATCTTTTTTAGTTCCCACGGCACAGGATTCTGTGTATCGCTAACGAGCCTATAGCCCATTCCTCGTGTGGATTCGATGTCGTACCCGTATTGCCGAAGACTACGGACTTGCTTCCACACCGCGCTTCGCGATACTTCGGCGCGCTTTGCCAAAGATTGGCCGGAAACGTATCCAGAAGAGCCTGCTGATCTTAGAAGCGAAAGGAGCCGCACAATTTTCTGATCCTTGCTTCTCCTCATCCAGAATGAGTTTCGATAAGAACCTAATATACCCCTCTCCCAATCAAAGAATATCCACCTAATTGTCTACAAAATCCGTTCGCTCAGAAAAAATAGAGAATGGCTAGTTCTCAAGGTGTGAAGAACCGTAGCAGATCGGACATAATGGCAATTATACTTGAATCTGCTAACGGTGGCATAACGAAGACTAGGCTCTTAACAAAAGCAAATGTTACGACTGGACAACTGCGACAGTACCTTGCTGTTCTCCTTGAAAAAAAACTAGTTTCTGAATTCGCAGACATAGATAGGAAGCATATATCATACAGGACTACAGAGAAGGGAATCGCTTATCTTGCGATATACCAATCTCTACGGAGCGTCGCGGTATTTCCAACCAAAGTCTAGCCAGTCCTATTCCACTTGTAGTAAACTGTTCCGCCCCGGCATGTCGCATACACATCTGACGGGTTCCCATCCTTTGTAGAGCTTGATACTTCAAGCTCCGCAAGCAAATGTTCTATATCTGCGTCCCGCTTCCCTGGTGCAAGCATGTTGAGAATTTCTTCTCTGGAGAACATACGTGAAGGATCCTTGCGGAGTATGCCTTCAATTTCGTCAAGTAACGGATTCTTGTCCATTGTCAACTTTTCACTTCTTCTTCGTTCTAGCGGATACTATCGAGAGGACATCGCGGTCTTTTAGGTGGTAGTCAAGGGGAAGGCGCAGACCGTCTCTGGCGTCCACTGCATAAAGCATTCCTTTGGCAAGCTCGCTGTGTATCTCCCGAGCTAGATCCTCCACTGTTGACCCAGATTTCATTAGGTAAACATCAGGCAGAACGTTTCCATGCTTGTCTGAAAAGTTCTGCACGTTTGCTACGGGATAAATTGCATTCATTTTTAGCAGCTTGAACACTGCCACGTTGATTGCAAACTGGACGCCTGTCCGCATGTATTCGCCGAGGATGTCTTTTCTGATAAAGTTCAGAGCCCACTTTTGCTTGTCATTTAGAATTGTCTGCTCGTTAATTTCGAAACGCTCGTCTCCCGGGATGTACCTGATTAGACCCCGCGTCTCCGCTCGCCGCAGAGTCAACTCTGCATCAGCGCTTGCGGGAACAACGATTATGTCTTTGTACTCTTCGCGTAAGCGGCGAAAGTTTTCTGTGGCCGACGGGAGATCCACCTTGTTCGCCACAATCAGCGTAGGCTTTGAGATATCCCGCAGACTCCAACAGAAATCCTTGGTCTCCTGTGGTCCATAATCATCAACCTTGACCGCTGTCAGCTTGTTCTGTTCAAGAGCTAGTTTTACATGTTCGTCTTTTACGCCAATTCCGCGAAAAACCTCGGTTATCGCATGAACGATGTCCATTCCGGCCCCGCTAATCGCCCGGGATATCTTGTCGCGGTTCGCTTCGAATAGTTTTAGATACCACATCACAAGCTCTTCTTCTATGTCTCCGACGTCCGCCACGGGATCTCCTGTCCCGGACTCTGCTATCTTGCCGGAAGCGTCTATGCTACCGGATGCATCCACGACATGAAGCAAAGCATCAGACTGTGCAGCAATGGAAAGGAACTGGTTGCCCAGACCTTTTCCTTCCCAGGCGCCTTTGATTAGCCCGGGCAGATCGACCAGCTCAATCGGGATAAAACGCCAGCCATCGATGCAGCGTGAATTCTTTGGATTATCCTGAAGGTCAAACTCCTTGTGGACACAGAGAGCAATCGCGTGTGCATTACCCACGTTTGGTTGTTTTGTCGTAAAGGGATAATTGGAAATCTCTGCAGCAGAGAGAGTCGCCGAGTTGTAAAAGGTAGTCTTGCCCGTGTTGGTCTTTCCAACCAGCCCTATTCTGATCATAGGTCTTGCTTTCCACTATTATTATTTATATACTATGGATCAGTGGATGTGGTGGCACACTGCGGCAACGTACGCAACTAGTGCGACAAACGTCAGTGGCAACGACACATGCGCGCCGGCCGATAGTTTGTCAATTGAAGCACGATTCTTCCGCTGAACGATGAATACCTGCATACGAATATAGTATATGTCCTATCGAATAAGATTTTCTACGTCCGAGTCATCCTGTCAATAGCCATTTTGATTTCATCACAGCGCCAGGACATTTCACTCATTTGATCCTGTGTCAGCTGCGAATCCCATTTTTCCAGAACGGTCTTTGAGATCTCACTGGCGTGATAAAGAATTGCCCAGTATGGGTGGTGCTCCGCTGTCGTATATGCCAGCTCCTGTAAGTCGGAAAGCCCCGAGTGGGCCCTTTTGACGTGATCGGAGCCCTCCCCGTAGATTTTCACCATGCTTGCGTCGTTATCAAAAACCAATTTGGCCGACACATCCTGGCCTTCCAGCTCTCGAAGGATCGCTTTTACCCTCTCCAGAATTATCTCTATCGATGATGGCATTTGCATGGATGTACTGCAAGTGAGTAATTAACCTAGCCTGAATGTCGGACAAGACGCGCGTGCTCTACCATCATGCATCTGTTATACACTACTTCGATCCCCTTTTCAAGCGCCATCCGCTCTGCTTCTTCACTGTAAATGCCTTCTTGCATCCATACGACCTTTATCCCGTCTTTCTGTAGAGCATCCTTTACGACCGCAGGTACATCCTGTGAAGGACGGAATATGTTCAAGATTTCAAATCTTTCCGAAACCTTGCTTGCTAATTGATAAGACCTCCGGCCCATGATTCGCGGGGAGTTTGGATTCACAGGGATTACGTTGTAGCCTTGATCTATCAAATAGCTTGGAACATAATTTGCCGCCTTGCCCTCGGTATTTGACATGCCTACTACGGCAATATTTTTCCAATCAAGAAATTTGCGAATTTCGCCCTCAGAGTGAGAATCCCTATTCATCTAGTACAATCTAGACTCAACCCAATATTACTTAAATGCATCAAGATCCAATCATCCCAGGCAACTTTATGGGCGTCCTGTACTTCTGCACTATCGATATGTTTGGATCAGCTGTGACTTTCACGGAATCCAGTAGTACTCCCTCTGGCGGAGACATCGTGCGGGATTCGCCTGGTTGAAGGACTTCAATCGGTGGATCTTTTTCGTTGCCGTAGTCTACAAGCACGTTTGTCAGCGGGAGCTTGCCAGTATTCTTTAGCACAACTCTGGCATTTGTAAAAAGTGACTGCTCGTCTTTCATCGCGTCAACGCTCAAGTCATAATCCTTGGTGGGAATTGCAGAGGCCACAATCGCAATCATTGTCGCAGCTACTATTCCCCCAGCAATTGCAACCAAGTAGACCAGACGCATCCAATCTATGGGCAAAGCGGAAGGATATAAGGAGTCTTTACTCTCCCTTCATCTCTATTCGGGACTTGAATACGGGCCGGATTCCTAAGGAAGTATAATCGCCCGTAGAACATGTGAAGCAGAGCTCTGTTTCAGGCATTCCTATTGCCCGCGCAAGGTTTGAGGTATCATTGTAAGCTACGTCGTCTGCGCCAATGACGCCGGCTACCCGCTGGCCGATTCTTGATGAATCATCCGCGCCTTCCTGTTGATACGCCACAAGCTCCTCCTGCGACGGAAAGTCGATGCCGGCATAGCAAGGATAGCGTATTGGCGGGTATGTCACAACGAGGCTGATTTTTCTCGCACCAACTCTTCTCAATGTCTTGATGATCTCGGCTGAGCTTGTTCCCCTGACGATGCTGTCGTCGACTATTACCACGTGCTTGCCTTCAATGACCTCTCTAATCGGGATTATTCCCTTGTTAATCTCTACTCTGCTGTTCTGATACGGCTCGATAAAACTGCGCATGGATCCTTTTTTGCTGTACCGGTCCTTGAGCAGACCCTCTTCAAACGCGAGCCCCAGGTGTTGGGCATATCCAAGTGCGGCCGGCCGTGCAGAATCGGGTACTGGAACGACTACATCCGCATCCGGTATGGGGAACTTTTTTGCGAGGAACTGGCCTATCCTCTTTCTGGCTGCATATACGTTAATTCCTTCCATTATGCTCGAAGGGTGTGCGAAATACGTGTACTCAAAGGCGCAGTGGGCGTGGGGGTTTTCGTTGGCAAATTGTTGAGATTCTATTCCGCTCTCACTCATTTTCACAAGTTCGCCAGGTTCTACGTCCCGGACAAGCTGTGCTCCGACTGCAGCAAGCGCGCATGATTCGGAAGCTACCAAGTACGTATTGGATTCCTTGTGGAACCCCAATACAAGCGGTCTGAAGCCACGCGGATCACGGGCAGCATAGACCGCGCCTGCATCAGTCAGAAAAGTAAAGCAGAAAGACCCAACCATTTCGCTTTTTAGGATCTGCATCGCCGAGGTCATGTTGTCGCCTCTTTCCTCGAGATGCATCACAAGCCTTTGGGCGGCAACTAGAGTGTCGCTCATCGTCTGGGGAGTAAAGGTGCAACCGCCAACCATCCCTGATAGCTGCTCAACATTGGCAATCGTTCCGTTGTGTGCCACGCACAAGTCCTTCACTTTTAGTGGCTGAGCATTATCCAGCGTACTCTTGCCCAATGTGGAGTACCTGACATGACCTATAGCCGCACGTGACTTGTATGCTTTGACAATTTTTTGGAACTCAGATGCAGACGAAGAAACAAGGCCAAGCTGCCTGTACGGCTTTTTTCCGGGAACAGCAAGTCCCCAAGCCTCCTGTCCCCTGTGCTGAAGTGCCCGCAGGCAGTCAATCGCAAATGGTACGACATTATTTCCATCAAGCGAAAAAATGCCGACGACACCACAGTTCTCATGAACCACGCAAATCACCATTGGACATAATTATGGAAGTAACAGGTAACGTGCCGAAAGATAGCAACCTTAAGGACCCCAAGTAGGCTTGGCTGCATGATCTAAAAAATGTATCTTCTCGTCAACGCATCACTTTTTCCAGAGAGTAAAATTGCTTCTTCGCGGACTGGAGTGAAACGCGGACGACTGGTTTGTTGGCAGTCTTTAGATTGATCATGTTTCCCCCAGATTTCCCAATCTCGGCAAACGTTACGCGTTCTGAGGATAGCGTGGTTCGCACTTTTTCGGGTTCCTCTGTGCCTACCAGGTAACGTGAATTAGATTCCGAAAACAAAAGCTCATCCATTCTAGAGCAGCTATTTGGAACCATAGAGAGGTCAACGTTAAGTCCAGTCTCCCCAAGGATCGCCATTTCCGAGAGCGCAACACCAAGGCCTCCTTTGGAGCAATCGTGCGCGCAGGAAACGATCCCATTCCGAATAGCCTTCAGAACAGCGTCTCCGTTCTTCTTATCCACCGGCATATCCACTACTGGCACTGTGCCTCCTGCTATTTTGTGGATATACTCATAGTACTCCGAACCGCCTAATTCTGGCAATGTTGCACCCACGAGAAAAATCGTTTCGTGCTCAGAAAATCCTGACTTTTGGACATAATGCATACCGTCGATAAGCCCGAGCGTCCCTATGACGGGTGAAGGCTTTATTGGGCCTTTTGAAGTTT
>DASYRH010000076.1:0-10474 GCA_036004585.1 Nitrososphaera sp.
GAAATCCGGTGGCGCAAAAAAGTAGCTCGGAATTCAAGAGTACTATACTGGAATGAAGAGCAAGAATCTTGTTCATTTAAACACAAATATTTATTGACAGAAGCGATTGATAGCAAGTTATTCTTTATGCACGCTACAAAAGTGGGGGAGATAGGGGAGGTAATGCATCTAGCAAAAAGTGGCAGGCTCATCATAAAACTCAACTCAGCAGGGGCGGGGTTGCACGCGGGGGAATTGTTGGTGGACGGTTCCGGCAAAAGGGTGGGACGGGTAGCCGAACTTATCGGACCAGTCAGCGCTCCATATGCATCCGTGATTCCAATGTCTGATAAGACCGGCAGACTTGCGGGCACAAAAGTCTTTAGCGGCGGTCCGGCCAAGGTGCGCAGTTTTGGCGGCCAGGGCAAAAGGAAGAGGTAACCAAATTGACTTCTGCAGAATATTATACTCAATGTCCAGAATGCTATGCGAACCTTATTCAGGATCACAGCAAGGGCGAATCCATCTGTGAAAAATGTGGGTGTGTTGTGATGGACCAATTTGACGACTATGGGAGAGAATCCAATGCAACCGACTTTGAAGAAAAGGCCAAGAACACGAGAGCTAGCGGCTCGACCAGTTTTGCGTTGCATGACTATGGTCTTCGGACTGAAATCGCATATGGCTCAAAAGACTATGCAGGCAAGCCGATAGACTACCAAATGGCTGAGACAATGAATAATGTCCGTAAATGGCACACTAGGACAAGGATTTTCTCTCCGCAGCAGAGGAGGCTGTCTAATGTTCTTACCAAGATCAATGAGACCTGTTCGGCGATGTCACTTCCAAAGTTACTCGTAGAGACCGCTGCGATGCTTTACAGGAACTTTGAGAGTAACTATGAAGCAAAAGGCAAGTCAATTTCTTGCATGGCAGCGGCCACTATATTCCTAGCCTGCAAGAAATGCTCCGTGGTTAGGTCACTTGACGAGATCGTCGAGGCAACAGGACTCACAGATCAGGACAGGTCCAACGTCAAACTTGCCTCAAAATACTATCGATTGATGGTAATGGAAATGGGAGTATTTACCGAGCAGGCGACGACTGTTCAAACTTCGCAGCAAGCAATGCATACTCCTGCAGTCGCCTTGGCAATAGACCAATACATATCCAAACTTGCAAACATGGCCAAAATTGACACAAAAGTGGAGCGCCTGGCAATTGATATCGCGCACAAGACTAACGACCACTTGCTAGCTGACGGGAAGGCTCCAAACGGCCTGGCCGCTGCCTACATTTATTTGGCTTCCATCTTGCTCGACGTGAACATACTTCAGCGAGATGTCTCAAGCCTTTCCGGTGTCACAGAGGTGACGATAAGGAACAGGTGCAAAGACATACTTACTTCATTCAAAATGACAGTCACAGTCAGGGCCCAGGTTCGCCAGGCCCGATCCTGATCATTTAAAAGCAAGTCGGTACATTAGTCAGTATGCTGTGTAGGGCATGCGGGGGCGAAATGTCAGCAACCGAATATTGTCCCTCGTGCAGCGAAGGAATTTTGTGGAGGTGCACGAGCTGCGAAAAGGAAAACGACAAATCCATACATACTCACTACGAAATGTCCGACGAGCTGCCAAATATGGTTCCTTCGACGGTAGTGGGTGCTTTGGCTTGCCTGGCAACTGGTTTGGTAGTTGTGGTTTAAGCTAGGTTCTCTCACTACTTCTTTCTTATCCTCAAATATATCGCAAAGCCGACAAAGCCTGCAAGGAGTGCGACAAGTATCAGAAACGTAGTCTCGTCCCTGACCGTTCCTTCTGGAAGAATCGCCGACGATAGCATTTTCGAGAAAATGGACATGACTCGAGATAGAATGCTTTCTAGGGCCAGTTCATAAATTTTTTTGCTTGGCTCGGTTCGTGTCTCTTGGTCTCCTTACAGCCTCGTAATGGTCATGGGCGGGCTTTTGTTGCCCACTTTGGCTACATCCGCCTAGCCTTTCAGCAGTTTGTAGTAGGTCTGCAGTGGGGCGAATTTTATCGTGGGTATCAATTGCAACTCATTAGCGTCTAGGATTTTCCAGATGCCTTAATTGCGGTGTCGAGCACGTCGGCACCCATTACAAGACCAAGCGAGCCGCGTTTTGCGTAGGTTTCCGTAAATCTGGCGCTACCGTCTTGCTTCACTTTTGGACCGGAAACCAGAAGCGGCACGGGATCATCGCTGTGTCCTTTGTAAACGCAGGGAGTCGAGTGGTCGCCCGAGACGATTATCGCAGTGTAATCATTCAGCTGGGCAATAAGTGTTCCAAAGAATCGCTTGTCAATATCCTCGATGTTCTTTTTCTTGCCCTTTGCGTCGCCGTCATGTCCAAATTCATCTGGCCCCTTTATGTGAACATAAACCGCATTGACCTTTGAGAGACTCTTTGCCGCTACCTTTGCCTTCTCTTCATAATCATTGATGTCTCCTCCACGGAACATTTGCATGTTGAGTACCTTTGATATCCCGATCTCAACGGGCATATCCACTATGCAGCCTACCTCTATTCCATGCCTTTGGTTTATTGGGACGACCTTTGGGTACCTGTTGCCCGAGTCCCGAGCCAAAATACAATTCATTGGTTTCTTGCCTACAGCAAGCCTTGCCTTGTTCACAGGATGATCTTTCAAGATTTCGATAGTCTGAGTCGTAAACTCATTAAGCATCTTTGCCGCGGCGCGGGCTTCCTCTGATTTATCCTGAGCTTCAGATTTTTGCACTTGCATTTCTTGGGTCGTGGCCTTTGCTATTCCCATCCCGTCTACCTTCTCGTACGCTGGGTCGGTGTTGGTAATCTTGTCTGAGAGCCTCATGCCACGACGCCTGAATCTGAGAACGACACGGTGAGCTACTGTAGGCTCAATTGCGATGCTTGCGTCCTTGTCGCTAAACCTAATATTGTCCCTGAGCGTCTTGCAGACGGCCTTGGCCTCGTCTATGCCTATGACCCTGCCAGCGCGCCTGTCAACTATCCTCTTCTTTTCGTCGATGGTCGCAAAGTTCCCCCTTAACGCAAGGTCTCCATCGCGAAAATCAATGTCGCATCCTATGGATTCGATGACCCCTCTCCCAACATAGCTTCCGTCTTTGAAACTATAACCGAGCATGTTGAATACCGCAATGTCGGACTGGGGAGCAATTCCCTTTCCAACGCTTATTACCCTGCCCATTACCCCCTTGCGCGTAAGCGCATCTAGGTTCGGGGTATAAGCCGCTTCCAGTGGTGTTAGGTCATTTAAAGCAGGATGGGGAAGGTCTCCTATGCCATCCAACAAGACATAAACGATCTTGACGCCCTTCACATGGTCGGGTGCATTCCCGGCAAATTTATTTTTTGTGAGAATCGGACAGAATAAAGCAAGACAAATTCATCTTCATGCTAATGGCAGGACCGTCACACAATTTCAAGATTACCAGTTTAATAGGCACATTCGCCCTAACATGTTATTGGAGGTTTGCACCTTCTGCCAGCGCGCCGTGGTTGACGATTCTGGAAACAAGACAGAAGATTTTGGGCAGTTGACGAGGGGAAAGTACATGTGCGCCAAGTGCATGAAGGCGTTTGAATTTTCAATTGGCCATTAGCCGTTCCTCCAGAACCTTTAATTAAAAGAGACTAGAGGCTTTTTCAGGCGGAAGGAAGTATGGGAGACCTCAGGAAGGACTATGTCCTTGAAAAATTCGTAGTAGTGCCCTCTGCGGAACAGCCTATGGACGATCGGAAATTGTCAACGGGCAAATGCGCCTACTGCCCTGGAAATGAAACCATGACCGAACCTGCTCTTCTTGCCCTGGTTGTAAAGGATGGAATGCTCCAGCGTCTTTCGGATAGCGATGATAGCATAGTGGACGATTGGTCTGTCAGGGTATTTCAAAATTCAAAACCGGTAGTTGCCATCGGCCCTACTGCGAACTATAGCGAAAAGCCACTGTATAGCGAGCCAGCATATGGGTACCACCAGATTGTGGTGGCCACGCCTGAGCACAAACACGGCCTTTCTGAAATTTCCGTTGAGCAGTGGGTCAATGTCCTTGTTGTCGTGCAGGACAGAGTAAGATGGCTGTATACGCAAAAGAGCGTGACTTATGTTTCCATATTTGTCAACAGCGGAATAGGCGCAGGAGCGCAAATGTCCCACCCGCATCTCCACATTGTAACTTTTTCGGGAATTCCGCCAGTCATCGAGATGGAAGCTGAGGGATCTCACAGGTACATGAACGAAAACGGGAACTGCCCCGCCTGCAACATTATTGCAGTCGAATCAAGCGGTCCCCGGCAGATTCTCGCCACCGACAGCTTCCTTTCGTTCTGCCCCTGGGCCCCTACATATCCATACGAGTTCTGGGTCTATCCAAAGAGGCACATGACCTCGTTCTCAAAGTTAACCCAGAAGGAGATAAACGACTTGGCTCTGATGCTACGAGCCACTCTTGGCGGGATGTCAAAGGCGCTAAAGGATGCCCCCTTTAATCTCGTATTCCACTTATCGCCAGAGAAAAAAAACAGCCGCCAAATTCACTGGCACATCGAAGTTTATCCTCAGATAAACACCTGGTCAGGTCTTGAACGCGGATTCGGAGTATACGTAAATGACGTACGGCCGGAAAAATCAGCTGAAATCTTGGGCTCTGCGTGCAGAAAGGAGCTTGCCGGCCTAGTTGGCATCACGTGACCGTACGATTTAATTACCAAGACAATTCATCGGTGATTTACAGATGAAGCTCGAGAGTTGGATGGCACTTTCGTCACTCGGTTTATCCGCCATGTTCATTGCACTCCTGCTCTCATTCTATAATTTTCTTATCGGCCCAGATGGCGACGGACCGCAGAGGGTAGTTGAGCCGGGGAGCCTTTTGCTGCAGGTGACTTTTATTTCTGGCGCGCCTTGCCTGGTTCTAGCCGGCTTTGTATTCGGGATGGCGAAGACGTTTGGCACGCGTATTGGCGGAAGCCTGTTGCTGGCATCAGGCGCGGTGATGATCACCGGTATGTTTGTCGGAACGACCATGCTTGCAAAGATAGACGACCAATACGTTGTTGGAGCGATGCAGTACGCACCCTATTTCTTTATGGGAGCCGGGACTGGCGTCGCTGCAGTAGGTGCCTACCTGCTTGCTATTTCCGGCCGGAGGGCGCGCTACACCAACCTGGATGATCTCGTTTGAAGAAAAATAAATCTAGAATAGCCGGTGATTCAAGAAAGCATTTGCCCGTAGATATCTCCAAGAACCTAGAGTCTGTATTCCTTCAGGCAAGGAAAAATGAGAGCCCTATTCTTGCAGTCGTCACAGGGACCAAACCTGACTTTTACAAGCAGGCTCCAATTGTTCTGGAAGCCGCCAAGAGCGGGCTTCCCGTGTTCGTGATTAATACTGGTCAGCATTTCGACGAGGTACTCGGCCACGGCATCAAAGAATTTGATATTGGCAGGTTCGTTGGCTGCAATCTCCAGATAAGAGGCGATCTAATGGAAAAGGCGGCTGAACTGATGTTCAAGTTTGGGCATTTTGGAAGATATTGCAGAAAGCATTATGGTACTGAGCCGATACTGCCCATAGTTCACGGCGACACTCTGGTAGCTGGCATCGCGTCGCTATCTTGGGTCTTTGGGATTGGGCAGAAGGTGGGGCAGAATGAAGCGGGACTGCGATCAATGAGCCCAACTGCAATCAGGAGCCTAAAGCCAAATGAAACACCGTCCAGGGCTACGGTGCAGAAGTTCATTCATGACCAGTTCTATGGAAAATGGTTTCTTGCACGAGAAGAGCCGTTTCCAGAACAGATCGACACGTGGATCTGTTCTGCAGGGACTCAATTCTTCTTTGCTCCGACTCAATTGAACAAGGAACATCTTGTAAGGGAAGGATATCCTGAAGAGTTTGTCCAGGTCGTAGGAAACTCAGTTGTCGATGCTATAGATATGAAGCGAAAGCAGCGGCCGGATCAAAGTATTTTTGAAATACACCCCGAGCTTGAACGTGACGAATGGATACGGGTGGATATCCACCGCAGGGAAAATCTTACCCCTCGGAGATTCAAATCAATCGTACGCGCGCTTATAGAGCTTGTCAAAAATACCGACAAGAAGGTCGTCCTAGTCATGCTCAACGCAACTGATGCCGCGCTCAAGGAATACAAACTGGAATCCCAGCTGCGCGCATTGGCCGAGCGCTACGCGCACAAATTCCTGATTACGCCGCTCTGGAAGGAATACGCGAATGTTGTCGAATTTCTTGACAGCGGCCACTGCTGGGCGGAAATGACCGACTCTGGGTCGATGCAGGAGGAGCTGCTCTACTTTCCAAAAGTAATGTCGCTCACAGTTAGGCTCAACACAGACCGGCCAGAGACCGTGTTTGATGCGAAAAGTAACGTACTTCTACCGCCAGTCAACAGTCATTGGATTGTCTCTATCATAAACGAAGCGCACAGAAAGTCAAGCGAGCTTGGCGCACAACTATCAAACAAAAAGCAGCTGTACGGTAGACCCGGACAGGTTTCAAGCAAGATAATTCGCATCCTGAAAAAAGAGTTTGAGAACGGTGGCACCAACTTTTACCCGTGGCTTCATCAGAGGCTTGGACTATGGGAGGACAAACACGCCCTAGGCTACCTCTAGATCTAGATGGAGAATTTTCCCTTTTTGACCTTGTATCTTTTGCGTTCCTCAGCTGTTGATGAAAAAACGTGCCACATCATCTCTTCGTAGGCCTTGCTGACCTTTTGGTTTCTCCTGGCCATTACTTTTCGCTGTGTTTCTAGGGCCGATTCAAATTCCAGCTCCACATTGGTCGAGCCGATACTCTTGCCGAAAATAGTAAAGCTCGGGACATCCTGGGCTACCAGTCCATGAAGGTGTGAAGACACTCCTATCCTGCACCCGCTGTAAATAAGCGTCCCTATAGAAGTCTTGCACATATCACCAATAAATGAGCCCAGCTTATTAGTCCCCGTATCCGCTTTCTTGTCAAGCCCGTCGGTCATCCTGATGTTTCCATACGTCATTTTCAGATCTGAAGTTGTAGTCATGGCCCCAATGTTTGCCCATTCACCCAAGTACGAATGACCCAGAAAGCCATCGTGGGCCTTGTTCGAATAATCAGAAACAATGGAATGCTCGACCTCGCCTGCAATCCTGCAGTTATAGCCTACGTAGCTTGTTTCAATTATGGCGTATTGCTTTACCTTTGTCATGCCACCAATGTATGCGGGACCTATTATCCTGCTTGGTGAAATGTGTGTCTGGGGGCCGACAAAGATCCCCCCCTTTGTGCTATCCAGTACGGTTCCCTCCTCCAGTTCCGCCCCAGGCGCGATTACGACGCTGCCTCCACCTATTATCTTGACTCCAGGTTGGGTCTCGTCTGCAGCGTAACCTGTGTCGGATACTTGCATGGAAAGAGAATTCTCTATGGCATTTATGATGTCCCACGGGTTTGAAAGGAGGCCCTGAGTGTCCTCCGTTCGTAGGCCCGTAGATTTCTCAATGTCGAGCTTTTTCAGGTTGATTTTTTTTCCGGATTCAATGCATCGAGCAAGATATTCCCCGCCCTTTCTGCCCAATCTGCCGACCAACAACCTGGTTCCGGATGTTATGACAAATGTGTGGTTAATGCTTGACAGCCGATCAAGGTGCACTGCTCGGGGATGCATGAGGCCGTTAACGTAAACGGTGTCGGTATCAACAGAGCTCGGATTTACTTTGCAGCCCGGATGTCTCTCCTTGGTTGTACCTGCAAGGAATTCGCGCGCAAGAAGGTAATCTGGCGGATGCGTGTATTCTTCAAAGTAGCTTTTGGCTCCCACTTTGACATCAAACGTCGGTCTTGTGAGCGATATCGGAACAAAGTTCTGCCAGTGCGAATCCTCAAAAAGGGCTAGGCTGGCCATCTAGATCTTTCCAAGCCGGCTAGCGTATTGCTTGTAGGCATCCAAGTATGATTTCTTGTCTCCAATGTCGACAAAACCCCCTTCGGTCCTGAATCCTCTGACGAGGCGTTTTTGCTCAAGGACTTTTCTCACTGCGTCGTCCATACCAAATGAACCTGACTTTGGGATAAGTTTCAGGAATTCTGGCTCCATGACGTAACATCCGATGTTGATTAGACCGCTTATCTCTGGCTTTTCTCTCCAAGAGGTCACCCTGTCCTGACCGTTGAGGTCAATGAAACCATACTTTAACTTTGTAGTATATGGTAGAAGCGCCATGGAGACAAAAGCCTTGTATTTCTTATGCTCCGAGATCATCTTGCGGAGATTGAACTCGTAAATAGAATCTCCGTACACACAGACGAATGGCTCATCTAGCAACTTCTCTGCAGTCTTTAGCTGGCCCGCGGTTGCAAGAGGCCTTTCAGAGCGAGCGTACTCTATTTCGACTCCAAACCGAGCACCATCCTCAAAATAGTCCTCTATGGTTCTGTGCAGATAGCTGACACACACGACAATATTGTCTACCCCTCCAGAGTCTTTGAGCCATTCAATAATGTATTCTAGAAGCGGCTTGGCGCCGAGTGGAAGCATGGGCTTTGGTATAAAGAAAGTATAAGGCTGCAACCTGGTGCCCAGGCCTCCCGCTAGAATCACTGCTTTCATTTGGATATCACTTTTTTTGCATCGGTTGTCATATTTAAGGTAAAACGATGCATCCTCATTGATATTTCTTCAGAATTCGCTTGATCTTTTCCACCACATCACCGGGTGTCCTGCCAAACACGTTAATCATTGGCTCTTTCCCGATATCCCCTGTATGATAGATCACTTCCGCCTTTGGATTCTTTGCAAGTGCGGCACGGATTCCCCATGTCACCGTTGCACCTTCCTTCCGCTTTATGCTTGCCGGTTCTACTTCCCTGTCATAACTTGAAACCTCAAACAGCGACCTGCAAGTGCTGACCAACCTGCTCCCATGGCGGATGTTAATCGCGGACCTAATTGCGGGCTGGATCGTCATGTATGCTAGAATAGCCGATGCGACATGCTTTGAAGCACCAAATTCAATATATGACGCAGGAACTGCAGACTTGCCTATCCTTACTATCCTGCCGCGAACCGCAGCGACGTCAGAAACACCCTCTGCATCGGGTAATGCATACGCGAAATTAGTCTGGGTCTCTGGAATCAGCGAGTGAAAGTCGGTAAGGGTACTTACTTCTTCGACCGACCTCTGGAGCTCTTCAATTACTCGATATTTCATCGCGTCTTTGTATATTTTGGAAAGGGGATTAGTAACAGGTAGGCCTCTTCCAACCATAACAGCGTTCGTTATGGCGTTGTGAACATATTCGTTAGCCATTCTGCATGCCTCTTCTACGCTTATGCCGTTCGCCAAGTACGCAGTGACAGCAGCCGAAAAATTGCATCCCGAACCGTGACTCTCCTTAATGTCGACTCTTGGATTTGTGATCCTTGTTATCCTTGATCTACTGTCAAGCAGAAGGTCTGTTACTTCCTGTGAAGTAAAGTGCCCCCCTTTGACGACAACGTTCTTGGCGCCTTTCCTTTGTATTCTTTTAGCTGCTTCAACCGCTTTATCCTCGTTTGTTATTTCCATTCCCGCCAGCCTTTCCGCCTCTTTACGATTCGGAGTCACAAGACTGCAGATGGGCATCAACTTTGAAATTAGAGAATCCAATGCATCATCGCGCAGAAGACTCATTCCAGTGCCTGCGGCCAGGATTGGATCCAGTACAATAGGTATCTTTGCTCCGGCTAGAAGCTGGGTTACCGTCTCGATCGTTTCCTTACTATAGACCATTCCTATCTTGATAGCATTCGGCGAAAAGTCGCGAATAATCGAGGTGATTTGTGCCTTAATCATGCTCTGGGGGAGTTCGAAAATTTCTGATACTCTGCGAGTATTCTGCGCGGTGATGGCGGTAAGCGCTGTGCAACCATACACGCCTAGCGCAGAGAATGTTTTCACATCCGCCTGTATCCCTGCACCCGCTCCAGAATCGCTCCCAGCTATCGATAATGCGACTTTCAAATCAAGTAGAGTAAAAAAGATAGATCGAATAAGTCTTTCCTGGATCGGGGCCGGTGATCCGAGGCAGCGTCCTACGTTCTAACCTGTGCAATCTTAATTGTCGTGTTTTACTTTCCGATGCTCTCCGAGCTTAAAGTTGTTAAAGGTTTGCCGACAGATGTCGCTAACAAGTGGGCTAAGATTAGGTTCACGGTAATCTACCCTAGGCTCTTCTTGGTCCTTAATTTAGACGCTACAACATTTAGTAAATGGACTCACGATGCCTGGCAAAGTCCAACTTCTAGAGAACATAATTGCAGAGGCATATGCGCTTGCCGCAGCAGGGGCATTTGCTCATTGAAGAAGGCAGCTCGCATTGCTTGCTATGAATTTCACACACAACAGTTCTCATGATTTCTTGCTCTCCTGTCACTACTGCACGCATGGAACCTTATCCACGAAATAGTGATTAATCCAAGGGG
>DASYRH010000077.1:0-13184 GCA_036004585.1 Nitrososphaera sp.
GAGTAAGCATGATCCAGCCTGTCTGGCGAGAGCAGGGCTGAGAAAACAGGGAATCGAAAAGGAAACCAAGTCAAGAAAAAACATAAGAACGATCGAGACAACGATGATCAAATCCACAGAATCCTCACCGACGACGGTCGATTGGTACGCCGGCACTGTAAGATGGTATGTCAGTTGATTATGCCCGTACCCCAAGGATTGTCTATAGCGATTAGCCATTGTCCGTCAGGTTGCCGCCGCAGTACGTCAGAAGATACCCCAGTCATCTCCACTTCCTTGCCATCAGGTGAAGTACCACTCAGCGTCCACCTAGCGCAATAAAGCGCCATGTCTCCGACGTTCAATATTTGATAAATTTCTCCCTTGAGAGAAGGGTCTAGCGACATGAACCCTTCGAGGGCAGTTCGAATCGGACCAGTTCCGCGCGCAACTTTGCCAGGTTCAACAACCAAAATTGCTTCGGATACATACAGGCTCAATGCAGTTTCAATGTCGCCGTGATTAATGGCTCTGGTAAGACTGTTAATTGTATCAAGCGGTTCAGACACGCATTAGCATATCTCATTATCACTAATATATTCAGCGAATCGAATTTCACACGATCTTGATCCGACGATTTGATCTGAGAGATAGAATTAGAGAAGGCCTTATTGCAATATTCGCGCGTTGTCTATGGATCATGGAAAAATTCTGGACAACAGGTTTCAGTTATTTGTTCTACTCTCTTTAATTGACATTAGGAGCAAGGACTGTAAAGGAAAAGATTTGAAATGAAATCTGGGGAGCAAGAAGACAGGAAAGGCTTTTGGGAAAATGAACTTGATTCCCTCGGAGTCAAGTCTAGGCGAAAGAATGACCTAAATGACAGACAGGAACTTGAAGCCCTAGCTGATAATATCAAACAAGCCTATTACCAGAATTTCAAATTGGTCTATAACGAAAGAGGTACGGATGAGTCGCGATTTGACTATATTATCTGAAATTTTAGGAGTGGCATGCCTTCGGCATTGGTCTAATTAATGGTAGTAAGATCCGCCGACTCTGTACCTAGCTGTGTATTGATATGCTTGGCTAACTGATCTATCCCGATTGGCTTTCTAAAAAAACATGGCTTGCGCAACGACGGGAATACCTTTGCTGCTTCCTCTTCATATATCTCAAAGGAAGTCATGAAGCATACCTTCGCATTCCCATCAATCTTCCAGATTGACCTAGCCAATTCAAAGCCTGTCATCTCTGGCATCCGGATATCTAGCAAAATAATATCATAAGTCTCTGCCTTGTAGTGATTGAGGGCCTCGACAGGACTGTTAAAGGCTGTGACTTTGAAGCCGCGTTGTTCCAATCCGCGGCTTACGATAGTCGTGATATCTTGCTCGTCGTCGACCATCAGAACTCTTACCGGCATGGAAGGCAATGGCTACTGCGCTGTCCGCCTATTTAACCTGGACAAAGTCGTGTCCTGGATTTTCAAGTGCAACTATGGCGTCCAGGTCATTCGGGCGACCTTTCCGACGGATTACTCAGTACCGGATTGCAATCGTTCTAATGGAATCCTCCCACCGCCGTAGCAACCCTGCCATCCAACAATTTCTTGAACGATTTCAATTTGCGATCGTCAGTCCACTGTCGCTTGCTTTCACAAGAAAGTCTTTTTGAAAAGCCAGGGTCTCAACGCCCTTGTGATAAGCGGCATGATCACATAAGTCATCAATGGCACCATGATCACCACACCTGTAAGAATTCCCAGCAACGGTGGAAAATCCTTGGTGGCTAGCTGCAATTGCGGGATCAACGTGCCAAGTAGAACAAAGATCACTGCTCCTGTTACCAGCGCCATCTTGTAACGAGGCGGTGCCGCCGGCCGCCCAGTCATGCTTGGAGTGAACCAGAATTCCAAGCCCGTTAGCCTCTCTACTTTGACTTCCCCCTCTGTTACCACTTCTCCTTTTTCGATCCAATTTCTTCTTTCATCAGATCTTTCCCAATTCAGGAGATTTCCATAATTGTTGAAACGGAAGATTATGACGTAAGAAGGGTCAGCCAGTTCGGCAGGTCTAATCACGTTGACGCCCATATGTCCTTCAAACTTTAATGCTGCATGGGTAATGCCATCCATCCACTCTTCAAATTCCTTGATCTTGTGTTTCTTGGCTTTTCGCGTAACGATTACGGTAACCGGGTCGTCGACAGAACCAGGATTATGATGTGGGATCATCTAGCCAACGTTTTATCTTGGAATTACTTTGTTTTTAGGGTACGCCCTTAGTACTAGGGAACACCATTATTTGTCAGGTTCTGCTGGACTCGCAAAAGGATCTGATCAAGCTTTAGTTTCGTGAATGCGACAAGTCGGCATGTGGATATACCGCAAGATGCCGGACATCGGGATCATAATCCTTTTCTAGCTGTCGGCTACTCACCAACCTCATGGGTAAAGAAAAGATGGATCTGCCGTTTGAAATAACATATTCAGAAAAGCCAAGCAAAAAGTCAAAGAACATGAAGAGGCTTGCAGTCCTGTTAAAGCCAGAAAACGTCGACAACATCATTGCAGAAGTAAAAGGGATGGGCCTAGAGGCTACTGTATACGATGTGAAAGGGGCTGGCAAGGACAAAGAAAGGGTAACATCCGGGCGAGGAATGGGGACTGTAGAGCTCGCTTATACCACGCGAAAAGTTGTGGCTACTGTGGTTAATGCTGACGATATGGAAGAAATCATTGCAAAAATGAAAAAGGCCCTAGGCGGAGCGAGCGGCGCCGTTGTCGTCGTGTCACCAGTGGACGATTTGGTGCGTCTATGAATCTAAATGAAGGGAATATTCCCTTCATCTAACGCCTTGGCAGTTGTAATAAACAAACCCTGGCGATTTTTACTATTTCTGACCTAGTGTGTCGTCTTGGGGTGGCGTAGCCACCTGACTAGGCTTGCCAGCGGAGACTTGTCAGGAGGATTGTCAGGCGGCGCCGCGTCCTCGATGAGCGAAATTGTTATTCAGCAAAACCCGCCTTTGAGGTGGACTTGAAGCGCGTGAAGAACCCAGACATACAACTACTTTTAAAAGAAAACGGTCAAAGATACCTGGATGTCTGAGATCGAGGAGCCTTCGTCCACCTTTGAGCTAGAGGCGATTGCAGTGGAAGAGCTGAAAAAGCGTGCCAGGGAAAAGGCCGCAAAAGCTCAGGCTGCAAGTTTGCAGAATATGCACCTTGAGCCAAAGGTTGAACCTATTTCCGTAGAGCCGACTCAACCCAAGGCGCCCGAGCCAGTGGCGGCACAGCCTGTGAAAAAACAGGTGGCAAAGAAGAAAAGAACTCACACCGCAGCCAAACCTACTCAGAATCGCGAGCTCGCAAAGAAACACGAATCCGAACGCAAGGCATTGCAAAAGAACTTGAACGAATTGGCGAAGAAGAGAGAGCGCGACATCCGGGACTTGATGGATAAAGTCCTCAAGGATCATTATGCTCAAGTTGACAAAGAAAGGTCCGATTATCTGTCAGTTCTTGTAGAGCTAAAGAAAGCGCTGGAAGGCCAGAGCAAGGAAATTACCACCAGCTGTCAGCAAGTCGTGACGAGTGCGGCACAGGAAGAAGTTGATAGAATGGTAAACTGGTTCCATGACGAGTTCATACAGGAGCTGGAAAAGAAATCACAGCAGTACGAGGAACTAAGGTTATCTTCGGAAAAACAGGTGAACAAGATGTCACAAGAAAGCGATGGCAAGTCGCAAAAGATAATGATACTGGACGAAAAGATAAGGGAATTGGCGATGCGCCTTCCAAAGGACGTAAGGGACGAGCTCTTTGAAGAGCTTGGACTAGAGCCCCTTGAAGAACCAAAGGCACCGGCCAAAGTCGAAAAGAAGAAAGGGATATTCGCAAAGTTATCACAACTGTTCAAGCGTCCCGCCAATAAACCCAAGACAAAGCCCGCATCGGGAAAAGGTAAACAGGCAAAAGTCCAGCACAAACGGCCTCATCCCCAAAACGTTATTGCCCAGTAGCAAAGTCCACCTATACGCGATTTTTGTGTTCTAACACCAGTACGCCGACAAGAAGCGCGGGTTCGGAACGCAGGATTATTGGGTCAGGATTAACTCTTAAAATAATGGCTCAACCCGACAGCGGCAAGAAACAGGGCGGCAGGCCCAATCCAAGCGCAGTTGTGATCGCAATTTCCATCATTGTAATCCTTGCAACTGCGTCGATGATGCAAGAATCGCTTGGAGGCGGAGCAGGCCGCAGGAGTGGAACTACCGTGGAATGTGATGAGGGCGAGTGTGAGGTGAGTATGACAGGTTCGACATTTACTCCAGAAACGCTCAAGGTAAGACCAGGCGCGACAGTGGCATGGACAAGCGAAGACACGATGCCGCACACGATTACCAGCGGCACGTCGAAAGCCGACATGAATTCGCTCTTTGATTCTGATATCTTAGCGCCAACTTCGGCTGGGAAACGGTGGGAGCACAGATTTGATACAAAGGGTACATTTGACTATTTCTGCAAAATACATCCGGCAATGGCTGGCCGGGTAGTTGTGGCAGGAGAGCCAATTGAAGATTTTTCTAGGCAGACATTCATGATGATAATGGCTGCTGGTGTATTTGGGAGCTTCGCGGCGGTGGCGACGATCAAGCAAAAGAGGAAATGAGAAATTCATAGAGCTAGCAAAAATCATCGTCTCGGCTTGCGTAGCGTGGTATAGTCTGCAAATGCCTTTCCTCCGAACGCCTTAGCCAAGCTAAGAAAATGCATCAGGTATTGCTGAGGATCTGGCCAGACCCATCGCACAACGGAATCTGCGCTAAACGCCACGACCATGATACTAGTAACCAGACCTTGTCTGATTTCGTTGCCACTTTGACTGCCGGCGTTATGGGCACTCTTGCTGGGCGCGCATATGTGTTGATTTTGAACTAGGCCAGCCGCAGCTGGTGCCATAGATTTAGTGATAAATTAATATGTTCACTGATAAAAGATACCTCAGGGACAGGGCGAATTTTTGAGTACCAGGAGAAACATCGAAGCTAACCCTCTGACCGATCAATTTGCCGACTATCTTTCAAGGATCGAGGATGCGCTGGAGAGAGAGCTGGATCTCTATTCTTGGTCTGAATTTCACGCCCCCCTCCGTTACGCAAGCGACGGGGGCAAGAGGATAAGGCCGCTTATACTGGTGCTGTCCGCAGAGTGCATAAATTCATCACGACTCGGGCCCGACGCGTACCTCGCCGCATCTGCGATCGAGCTGTTGCACACCGAGTCTATCATTCACGACGACATTATTGACGAGGAAAACCTGCGTAGGGGCAAGCCTTCATTTCACATAAAATACGGATACAACAGCAGCATACTGACCGCAGACTTTGTGCTTGGAGTCATTCTCAACATTGGCTCAAAATTGCAGAATACCCGGCTGATAAACGAGCTCTCTCATGCAGCGACTCGGATGAGCGAAGGCGAAATGATGGAAATCCGGCTTGGCAAGGCTCGGAATATCACCGAGGACGATTACATCAAGGTTCTCGAATACAAGACGGCATCACTATTTGAAGCGTCGGCCAAGATAGGAGCACTGATTGGTGGGGGCAGCGAAGAGGAGGTCCGGGCAATGACATCCTTTGGCAACCTTCTAGGAATCGCATACCAGATCCACGATGACTTGATCGACTGGAACAATGAAAACAGGCTGTTTAACATTCTCGTGAGAAACAGCAACGGCAAGACGAAGGAATTCGTGAACAAGATGGACAGGCTCTATCAGGCGTACGCAACAAAGGCCAAGAACGAGCTTGGCAAGATACCAACAGATAATGGCGCAAAAAGACACCTGGAACACCTAACGGATTTAGCGTCGGTTCAGTACTAGCAGGGACCGACATCATAGGTACAGATAGGCGTCAAGAGAGCTGCATGCGCAGACATCTTGCAGTAATTAGAAATTAGCAATAACGGAATTCTGACAGACTGAACATCGGCCGTATTGGAAGGAACGACAGCATTTGTCATCTAGTGAACAGTCATAGACGACGCCGCACTTTACGCATTGGTGGCTACATTTGTCTTTTGTCGGTATATCCCCATGGCATCCAAGATATTCCAGACCCTTCGGCGTAGTCTGAAAGTTCATCTCAGTCTTCACATATTGCATTAGCTCTTCTGCAACAAGTAACTGGAGTAATCTCTGCGACTGTGAGGAAGACAGGTATACCTTGTACATGATAATTGTCCTTGTTGCGCCTGATTCTGCGACATTCAAGATCGCTCGGATAATCTCGTCTTGCGTTCTACCCGTCCTAACTTCGGATGTCTTCAAGAGATGTAGTAATTGGACTTTCTCTGCTAAAAACAGGACGCTGGCAGGCTATAGTATATTCTTCTTACGACTAGAACCCTTGATTACATGAAATGAGTGTAAGGCTTTCACAAAATCACGAAAATAATTAAGGACCCAGCGATGCCGGCGTTATCGCCGAGCTAAGGTCAGGCACCGCCTGAGAAGCAAAGTCTAGCAGCGGCGCATGCCAAATTCCAAATCCAACCATGAACACCATAGCAAACACAAGCACAGCAACAATCGCCCGAGGCTCCTTTACTTTGCTCATGTCGGGTCCCTCTTCCATGTACATCTTTCTCATTATCCATGCGTAATAGCCGAGGGAAAGAGCACTGTTCAGCACACCAGCTATAGCCAGCCAGGGGCCCCACTCTACAAGCGGTCCGCTGTTGATGGCGGCGCCAAAAATGACCAGCTTGCTCCAAAAGCCGTTCAATGGCGGAACACCAGCTAGGGCAAGAAGCGAAATTGATAATGCAATAGCAGTTATGGGCATCCTCTTGCCAAGGCCTCTGTATTTTTCAAGGCTATAGCCGGCAAGTGCGGTCGCTACAGATGCAGCTGCGATAAATGCAGCGGACTTCATTACGGCGTGGTTGAGGATGTGGAATAAGGATCCTGATAAAGCCTGGTCGGAAAACGGAGCAAGCGAAATTCCCATCATGATGTATCCTGCTTGGGCGATGCTAGAGTAAGCTAGAATCCTGGGAACGCTTCTCTGCATTAGAGCACCCAAGTTGCCAAGGGTCATGGTAAACACGGCGATTATTGCGAGTGTCAGGGTCCAGTCTAGATTGAGCGCAAACATGCCAAGAACAATAACTCTCAGCGCTGCGGCAAAGCCTGCCTTCTTTGTGCCTGCGGCCAACAGCGCGCCTATAGTTGTAGGCGATCCTTCATACGCATCTGGAAGCCACATGTGGAAGGGCACAAGTCCCATTTTGAAGCCGAAACCTGCGATAAACAGGCCTACCGCAAGTAGCGCGATCGGCGTCAGGCTGGAGTCAAGAGTTGTCAGTGCTTGTATAGAGCCGCCAATGTTCGTCGTGCCTGTAACGCCGTAGACGAGGCCCATCGCAAAGACAATGAGCGCCGACGATAGTGCGCCAAACATGAAATACTTTATCGCGGCTTCATTTGAAATAGGGTCACGCTTTGTAAAGCCTGCAAGGGCGTACGTTGGAAGCGACATGAGTTCCCAAGCCACAAAAAGCATGATAAAGTCAGTCGAGTATGCTATTATGACCATGCCAATGGACGAAAGCAGGATTAGCGAATAATACGCAGCAGGGTTTGTCTTTCCCTTGTAATAGTTCCACGATGATGCGGTGACCATGATGGATACTAGCAACAGGGCAACGGCAAAGAACGAGCCAAAGAGGTCGTCGACTAACACTTCCTCGGAGAACGCGACCGCTGGCAGTACCTCTCCGCTAAACACCCTGAACAGAACTATCCCCATCGCTACGACCAGGGCACCAAAGGCAATAGCGCTGTAGATCTTGTTCCTGCCAGCGCCTTTTTCGCGCCTACCTGCATCTATTGCCGGAATGGCAAGTCCGACCACTCCCAGTATTATCGTTACAAGTATTGGAGTCGAAAAAAGGTCAACCAATTTCTATCCCCTACAGCAGGAGAAGCATCACCACGATCATGATGCCTACTCCAAAAACAAACAGGTATGTCTGCGTAATTCCAGTCTGACCCGCCTTGACTACGCGGGACATGTATGTCATCGAGTGTTGTAGCGCCGGGTTTATGCCGTCAATAAGCGTGCTCTCAAAGTATCGCCAGATGAATCGATATACCGCAAGCGGAATTACAACCCCGCCCCAATATAGCGCTGTGTTGAGGTACCACCTGTTATAGAGGAACTTCCAGATGGCGTGCGTCACCACGTTTCTACCAATGACGGCTGGATCTGCTTTTCTTGCAATGTAAAAGATAAAGCCAAGAGCCCCGCCGATGGCAAACGCCCCGATAGAAGCTGCCGCTGCTATAGTATTGAGTCCAAAGAACGTCCTGTCGCCTTCTGGCAGGATAGTTATCGCAGGTCCGCCTTCCTCTTCTACTCCGTGTATGCCGAAGGATTCCGCCAGGTATTCTCCAAACAGATGGTGTATCTGCGCCTCAAAAACAAATCCGATTACGCCTATCGCGATGGATGCAGATGCAAGTATAGCGACTGGAACCCACATGCTCATCCCCACTTCGTGCAAATGCTTCCCCTGGCGCTCCATCTCTTCGATGTGCTTGCTCGGCTTGCCAAAGAATGACATGCCCAGCATTCTAAATGTATAGAACGCGGTCATGACTGCGACTACGGCAGCCATTATGAAAAGCGGCCACGAATATGAATAGCCGGATTCAAGAACCGCCGCAAAGATAGCGTCCTTGCTCCAAAAGCCCGAGGTAAATAACGGCGCGCCGGCCAGCGACAGTGCGGCAAGAAGCATAAAGATGTACGTCTTGCGCATGTGCTTACGCAGGCCTCCCATGTCGGGCATAAACCTAGAGCCTACCGCGTGCAAGAGTGCACCGGCTCCCATGAAGAGCGAGGCCTTGAACAAGGCATGGCTCATGAGGTGGAAAAAGCCGGCCGTGTAGCCATCAACGAAATTAAGCGACAGGCCCGCAATGCCAAGGCCCATCATCATGTAGCCGATTTGTGAGCCAGTAGAATACGCAAGTACTTTCTTTATCTCCGGGTTGACAAGAGCCTGCGTCGCAAGCAGGAATGCCGTTATTGCTCCGACCCAGGCTACCACTTCAAAGAACTGCTCGACGCTAAACGCACCGACAACCGCGAGTGCAAAGAATAGTGGGCCAATGCGCGCCACCAAAAAGACACCTGCTTTGACCATCGTTGCGGCGTGGATTAGAGCAGAAACTGCCGTAGGGCCGGTCATGGCCTCAAGAAGCCACTCATTTAGCGGGAACTGCGCAGACTTACCAATTGCTCCGCCGAACAAAAGTATCGCAGCTGGAACCAGCAGTCCCTGCTGGTTCATAATAGAAGCCCAAGTGGTATCTTCCAAAAGCTCTTTGAATCCAAAGGTCCCAGCATGCATGAAAATGAGAAACATTCCGGCAAGCATCATGGTGTCACCCGCGCGGGTCATGAGAAACGCTTTCAAGCCTGCGTGGGTAGGCGCCGCCCACATTGCAATGCCGCCGGCTATGTGGCCTTCAGCGCCAACATAGTCTTTCTTTCTGTCATAATACCAGAATCCGATAAGAGCGTATGATGCAAGGCCCACTCCTTCCCAGCCAAAGAATACCATTAGCAGGTTATCAGAGAGCACGACTAGCTGCATCGAACCGATGAAAAACAGCATAAAGAACCAGTACCTGGTCAGATCTCTGTCGCCGTGCATATAGCCGGTCGAGTACACCATGATAAGGAAGGATATCCAGGCTACTAGGTTGGCCATTATTATCGCAAGCGGGTCCGCAAGAACACCCGCGTTAATTCCAAGTGACGAAATCCATGGAATTTGGCTGTGTATTTCTTGCACAGACAGAGCAGTAGGGATCAGAGTGGCGGCAGAGACCGCGCTTGCCAGCGCAAAGCCAACCGCGGTGTAATCTCTGAGCCTGTGCCCAGCCTTTGCAACGCCCGCGATTACCGCTGCGCCGGCGAAAGGCAGAATCCATACGAGCCAGCCGTTTATTGCCAAACCTTCAATGCCAACCGCCAAATCTAGATCACCCTAATGCTCTCCTTCTCCTTCAGAGACAATATCTTCAACAGCCGAACCATCGGCTGCTCCCACCACTTCGGCCTGAACCGGAACCGGCAGCACGCCTTCTTGGCCCTCAAAAATCACGCCGCCAACATAGTCGGTAACAGGCGTGAGAAATAGGTCGGGGTAGACCCCGATTACCAGTGTGAATGCGGCGAATGCTGCCATAGTAACAGTGATGTAACGGCTTGCGTCCTTGACGTGGGCGAGCTCTTCCGGGATCTTGCCAAAGAAAATCCGCTTGTACATCCACAGTATGTATGCTGATGATAGCACCGTCGCAAGGATGCCAAATGCAAACAAAGTGACGCGGAATGGGTCCATGTCAACTGTCGCAGTCTGCAGGACGCCGTTAAACAATATCCACTCAGCCATAAATCCGCTTGTCGGCGGAATTCCGATTATGGTAAGGGCACCAATCATGGCGATAACTGCAGTATAAGGCATCTTGCCCGCAAGCCCTCCGAGCTTTGACATGCTCCTTGTGCCAGTCTGGAGGATTATTGAGCCTGCCATCATGAAGAGGATTGCTTTGCCTAGTCCGTGAGTGATGTAAAGCATCGTGGCTCCAGTAATGCCAAGGATGCTCTCCGACCCCAGGCCAAAGAGGATGTAGCCCATCTGGCTGATGCTGGAATAGGCAAGTACCTTCTTGATGTCGTCTTGCATAAGGGCCATCGCACCGCCATAGATCATGGTGGCAAGACCCCACATGTTGATGTAGATGCTATACTGCTCGTAGCTTCCGGTCAAGAGCTCCATCCATAGTCGCACAAGACCGTACGCGCCTATCCCGATCATGGCCGGAGATAGCAGCGCCGACACAGGTGTCGGTGCTTCCGCGTGCGCATAAGGAAGCCATATGTGGAGCAGAAATGCCGCAAGTTTTACTCCGAGGCCGGCAACAATCGCAAATATGATTAGTGGCAGCCACTCCGCTGGTATTTGCCCCGCGTTTGCCTTTATCGTGTCAAAATCAAAGCCCCCAGCAAAGAACCCCATCGCCAGTAGCCCTAGCAAGAGCACTACCGCTCCTGAGTGGGTCCAGAAAAAGAACATCAGGGCGATTCGCCGCCTTGCCCCATAGCCGTAAAAGGCGACAAGGAAGAAAGACGGCACGAGCATTAGCTCAAAAAAGACATAGAACTCGATAAGGTTCGTTGACAGAACCGTTCCCAGCATCCCCATGGAAAATGCAAGGTAGAGCGCAAAGTAGAGTCCTATTTGGTTGTTGACATGCTTTTGCGTGTCCAGCACTGTGGTCTGAGACATCGCAGTGTTGCCAGGAGACGGATGGTTCGAGCCATGAGCTCCTCCATGTCCCGGAAGGTCTTCCATTATCTTGTGAACCATGTATGGCTTTGAATAAAGCGCGAGGACAGTGCAGAGGAGATAGATCGTTAGTGCAAACGGGAGGCTTAGACCGTCAAGGCGCAGCCCGAAATCTCCAAACTGCCCCCATGTATAACTTTCAGTATATACCTGCTGGCCGTTTCCAAAAATGCCAAGAGCTGGGATGACGAGAAGGCCAGTCGACACGGCAAGGGCTCCAAACGAAAACCAGGTCGCAATGTTGGCGCCAGCTTTTCTTCCCAGAACGTATGCCACAGGAGCAAGCAGCAATGGTATAAAAGTCGCTGCTAGCAAGAAGTATGATTCTGCCAAAATGACTAGCCCCGCATGCTCCTAAATTCTGCTACATCAATTTCCTTGTACAGCCGGTAGGCAACTACGACGAGGCCAAGGCCAACTGCAACTTCTGCCGCCGCTATCGCAATTGAGAACAGCGCAAATATCTGCCCTTGGGCATTAGGCAGGTTCCTTGAAAACGCAACAAGGCTAAGGTTGGCCGCGTTGGCAATTATCTCTATCGATATCAGCATCCTGATCGCGTTGCGCTTCACTACAAGGCCGTAGATGCCGATGGCCACAAGGACCACGGAAACGATAATGAAATCAATCAGCTCGGCCATTCTGTTGTTCCTCTCCGCTTATTTCCGTGACTTCTCTACGCGCAAGTGCAAGAGCCGCGATAACAGCACCTGCAAGCGTCAGACCCATTATTATCAGAGTCGGCGCATAGTATGTCAGCATCTGTTTGCCTATTTCTCTAAAGTCTATTGCTTCAGAGTTGTTGAAGTTTCCAAACTGGCCGTTCATTCCGGACGCAAGCAACAGTGCGCCCAAGCTTGCCATTATTATCAGCATGAGGGTTATGCCCGCACCTTTTCTCTTGCGATCCTCCTTTGTCGAGAATAGCGCCTGCGTTCTTACGAGCATGACAGTGAATATGATCAGGACAGCGACTGCTCCTACGTATACTGCAATTTGAAACATTGCCACAAAGGGTGCGTCAAGCAGAAGGAAAAAGCCGGCGACGCCAAGCATAGATATCGCAAGCGCTATTGCGCCGTAGATCAATTCGCGGGTTTCAAGGGCTACTATCGCAGCGCCAACCGTCAGAGCTGCGACTCCAATGAAGACCAGGTCAACCATGCGTGGCTCCCCTGTCTTCTATCACAATCTCCACGTCGCCTTGGTACTTTGGTTTTACCGCCAACTGAGCTGGAGTGTAAATCAGATGCTCTTTTGTAAACGATGAAAGCTCGTAGTCGTTTGTCATGAATAAGGCATAGAACGGGCAAGCGTCAACGCAGAGGCCGCAAAACACGCACTTGCCAAAGTCGATCTGGGGCATGATGGCTTTTTTGTTCTGCTTCCACTGCTCGTCGACTTTGACCATTCCTATTGCCTCTGCAATCCCCTCACATGCAATCGCGCAGAGCTGACAGCCGGTGCACTTGTCATGGTAAAGGATGTGCCTGCCCCTATAGCCCGCGATCCCGACTCCTCTTTTCGGGTCGAACTGGTAACCGTCGCCTACAAACTTTAACTTCTCTTGCGGATAGCGGAAAGTGAACCGCTTGATGAGGAGGTGTTTGGAGCCAGATTCGATTGCCCTGATAAAATTGCCCGCGGTTGTCATCGAACTAGCAGACCTCCCGGACCAAGTATTCCGCCATATATTAGTGCAAGGGCTACGAACATGTTGATGAACGAAAGCACGATAAGCTTGTACCAGCCCGTATGGAGC
>DASYRH010000078.1:0-30323 GCA_036004585.1 Nitrososphaera sp.
TATCCCTGAGGGCGCAGCAATTGAATCAAATCCGGAGTCCTTTGTGCCTGATGTAATTACGGTGAAAATTGGCGTGAACAACACAGTAAGATGGGTCAGCCAAGACACTGTGCCTCATGGCTTAAATTCTGATAGTGGCTACATTGAACCGATAACCGGCGCTGCCTTTGACACGATGCAATCATCGGAACTGAGGGGCAGCTTCTTGGGGCAAGGAGATACTTTCGAATTTACCTTTATAGAAGCTGGGGAATTTGGCTACCATGGGGAACCACATCCGTGGATGCAAGGAACTGTTATTGTTTACCTCCTTGATCCGGAACGCGTCACTAGATACACTTTAAATCATGCATTGCACATATTATGATCAAATGTCCAACGTGCGAGTCAACGAGAGCCCGAACCACTTCATGGTTCTGGACGCAATATCAAGAGGAATGAAGACCGTTGACAAAATAGCCAAAGTTACCAGGCTGAGCAAGCCCGAGATCGAAATGATCGTAAACGACCTTGTTGTCCAGCGGCTCGTCATTCAGACAGAGAAAAAGAGCTTTTTTGGTGGCAAGAAAATGGACCTTGGCATAAGCCACACTGGTATGCAGATTCTGACCACAAAGAAGGCAGAGCTCGAGAAGCAAGCTCAGCAGGTACAGCAGTGGTACCAGAACGGCAACACCGCACAGCTTCAGACCTACATGGATAGCAACAGATCATGGATTCCAATGATGCTTTTCTCTGGAATCATGAACGCCATGTTCTTCATGTCCATGATGTCACTGATGGGCATGGCTATGTCACCGGCGGAAAGTGGCTTTTCTGGCAGCGAGGGAGGAGATGCAGGCGCAGCAGGCGATGACGGCGGTGCAGGAGCTGACAGCGGCGGGGATATGGGTGGCGGCGACTTTGGTGGCGACATGGGCGGAGATTTCAGCTTTTAATCTCTTGAGCCACTTTTTCTTTTAGTTTTTTCTTTACAATGTTTTTTCCAGCGAGTGCTGCGAGAAATATCGATATCGACACAAGCACTATCGTCCCCGCAGGGGGGATGTTAAACGCATAAGATACGGTAATTCCTGTCATCACTGAAACCAGCGAGACGCCGACAGAAATGAGCGCAGTTTTTTTGAAACCTTTGCCGAACAATAGAGCCGTAACGTTAGGGATGACTATGAGCGAGGAGACAAGGAGTATTCCCACCAGCCGCATTGAAACCAGGACGCCAACGCTTGCAATTACGATGAAAAGATAATTCAATTTTGAAATCTGAAGTCCGCTGACTTTTGCCTGCTCTTCGTCAAATGTGACGTACATCAGCTGGCGGTAGAGCAAAATCACAATGGCAAGTATTATCCCTGTCATTGCTAGAATCGCAACGGTGTCTTCGACGCTCACAAGAAATATGCTCCCAAGAAGGATGCTGAATAGATCTGCAGTTAATCCGCCTGATAGGCTCATGAGTACTATGCCAAGCGCAAGGCCGGTGGAAAGCAAGATTGCAACTGCCGCATCAGCAGGTATTTTGGCAGACTGGCGGAGCTTTGTTATCCCAAGCGCTCCCAACACCGAAAGAGCCAGTCCAGTCCAAAGGGGATAGGTATTGGTAACAAAGCCTATCGCGATTCCCCCAAAAGCTACGTGGGAGAGAGCATCGCCAAACAATGAATTGCGCCTCAGCACCAGAAACAGACCGATGACGGAAGACGTTATTGCCACCGCCGCGGCCGCGATGAGGGCTCGTTGAACAAAACCAAGCTCAAGAATTTCTAGGACCATTGTCTTTCAACTATGATCATGATCATGATCGTGCAGGTGCATGTGGGCTTGCATGCTCGACTCTGAATACGCCTTGATGAGATCTGGATTCTCGAAGAACTCGTGGGTCTTGCCGTGAAAAAACATGCTCCGGTTGATGCAAGCGACACTGCTCGCAAGGCGGTTGACCGCATCCAGATCATGAGATGCCCAGATTATCGTAATCTTTTTCTCTTGATTCAATTTCTTCAGTAGAGCATAGAATTTGTTCTGAGTCTCTACATCAATACCGGTCGCAGGCTCATCGAGTATCAAGAGCTTTGGATCGTTTACAATGGCCTTTGCAATTAGTACGCGCTGCTGCTGACCACCTGAGAGCTCCCCGATTCTTATTTCTCTCTGTGCACCCAAGCCGACTATTTCGAGAGCACTTGCTATTTTTTCGCTGGATACCTCACCGGTAATGCCAAGCGAAACTATTTCCTCTACAGTCGCGGGAAAATTCGGATCGATGGCTTTTCTCTGCGGGATATAGCCGATGCTCTTGAACACTTTAGCGTTCTTCCTTATGTCTTGGTCAAAGATTCTGATGGCGCCGGTGTAATCGGAAAGGAGTCCGAGCATGCAGCTGAAAAGAGTTGTCTTGCCTGCCCCGTTTGGACCTATTATCCCTAGAAGGTCTCCTTCGCTTGTGGAGAATGAAATATTGTCCAAAACAACGTTGCCTGAATACGCATAAGAAACGCGATCCAGTTCCACTACGTGCATCCCAGGCCCTCCTTCAGGTTCGCGATATTTTCTTTCATCTTTTCGATGTAGCCAATTCCCTGTGCCTGTTCGCTTTCTTCAATGCCTTCAATTGGGCTGAGCACAAGTACTCTGCCATCCGGTATCTCCTCAGCGATTGTCTCGGCGAGTCTGCTGTCAACCAGCTCTTCGGCATAAATGACATCAATGCCAAGCTCATTTGCAAGTGTAATCACTTCTTCTACCCGCTGTGGCAGAATTTCTCCTTCTGGAGATACACCATGAATGGAGTGCTGAATCAGGCCGTATCGTTTTGCAAAGTGGGCAAACGCGTCATGAAACGCAATGAAATCTGTTTTTGAGCAGTCAACCAGCTCGCTGGCCATCATCGAATCAATGGAATCAAGCTCGGCAGAAAATTTTGCTGCGTTGGCATTATAGTAATCGCCGTTATCGGGATCTACTCTCACTAGGGCGCTCCTTATTTCTTCTACCTGCTGCTTTGCGAGCACGGGATCAAGCCAGATATGGGGATTAATCGTCCCCGTTTCGCCGAGCTCCATCCCTTGGCTGGTGTCTATGATATTCGAGGTTCCGATGCGCGGTGCCCAGGCCTCAAAACCCGCTCCATTGATAATTACTAAATCCGCAGCGCTTGCTCTCTGTACATCTATGGCCGTAGGCTCCCAGTCATGGGGTTCGATTCCTGCAGGCACCAGGCTGCTGACCTTAGCCTTGTCCCCTGCGACTTGGCGAGTAAACTCGTAGAGCGGGTAAAACGAAGCGACAATGGTTGTCTCATCTTTGACTGGCGCAGTCTCTGAAGAGCCTGTGCTTGTAAAGATAATTGCAAGAATGGAGATCGGAATTACGACAGCTATCGCGACAAGCGCGGCACGCTTTTGATTCACTATCACCTAATGAAGTTATTAACAATATATACTTATGTTAATAAGAAATATGGAATTGCTTATAAAGAAGTTAATAATACCACTATAGAGTTGACCATTGTAAGCGTTTCACTCAACGAGGAAATTCTCAATGAGGTTGACAAACTTCAGAAGGCCCTTGGCTTTTCTGGCAGGTCAGAGATAGTAAGGGCTGGCATCAGAAATTTGCTCGCCGAGGAAAAGGAGAGGCAGGATCTTTCAGGCAGTCTTTTTGCTGTGCTTTTGGCGATACACGACGAAAAGTCAGATGACCAGGTGACAACCATGCAGCACGACTATGACAGGCTCATAACGACGCACATTCACAACAAGATAGACGGGGACAGATGCCTTGAAATATTTCTGATAAAGGGAGAAGCTCGCGAAATAAAAGACATGACCAAAAAGTTCCAGTCAAACAAGAAAATGGATCATGTCAAACTGATCGCAATGTAGGATGATTAACTTCTTTACAAGCTCCATTGGCCTGGGGCACGCTACACGCGACATTGCCATCGCTGAGAAATTAAGCAAAGATGGCATTCAGTTTGTCAGCGGAGATAAAGCAGCCGATCTTTTGGCGAAGAAAGGATTCAAAACCCATGACGTTTATCGGCCTGAAAAATTCAAAGTCGACTCTGGTCAACTCCGCCAGTCGTTCAAATGGCTAATGGATTACTACTTGTACTACAAAAAATGTAAAGTAATCGCAAAGGAATTTCTCGAAAAACATGACGGGCTCATAATAAGCGACGAGGATTTCGCCTCCATAGCTATAGGAGAAGAAATGCGCCGCAAACGCGTGCTTGTCACCGATATCACAGAGACCCACTTTACTTCTGGCGCAGCGTCCATCATTGAAAAACAGATGAACAAGTCAATGAAGAAAATGATTGAAGCGTGCGATTGCGTAATCATTCCAGATGTCGGCAAAGACAGCGGTAATGTGGTTCACGTCGGACCAATTGTGAGGCATACACACGCTGATCGAAAATCGCTGCGAAATTCTTTCGGATTCTCACGGAATACGATTGTGCTTAGCATAGGCGGCACAGATGCAGGAAGATTTCTAATCGAAAAGACTATTGAAGCGTATAACAAGGGTGGCTCCCGGCTTGACGCTGACCTCGTCATTGTTTCTGGCCCATCACTCAAACTTTCTGATTCGCCTAGCTATAGAAACCTGGGATTTGTTGAAAACCTGCATGAACTGATTTACGCAGCCGACCTTGTAGTTTCACTGGCTGGCAGGTCAACCATGGACGAATCTATCGCATATGGCACTCCTGGAATTTTCATTCCGATAAAGGGCCATTTTGAGCAAGAAGAGGGCGCGGCGCGCCTAGGATTCAAATATGAAGACGTATCCCGGCTTCAACTGCTTATCGAGGAAGGGCTTCACCATGGGCGCTCGAATGTCACAAACACTACGGGTGCAGAAAAAGCAGCCAAGATAATCGAAAGCCTGTAACCTTTTCGTATTCACGTTAGGTCCTCAGGTTTTTCCTCGTGACCGCGGCGCTGGCATCGATAGAAATTGAATCCGATATGCACCATGCTGCCGCATCTGGTACAGGAATCCTAGGTCAATGCTATTTCCGTAACCTATTATCACATTTCAAGATGACTTTGCGAGAATTACCCATGTTTAATATAGGGAAACCGGGTCACCTAGCCACGAGAGATCTGATGACTTCTGTTACGGTTGCGAAATTTGGTGGCAGCGCCCTTGGAGTAGAAGGCATCATGATCCCAAAGATAATTGAAAGGATTAGGCAGCTGCAGCAAGAATCAAGGGTTGTAACCGTTTTTTCAGCTCCGCTAATCGAGAACGACGGCAAGGCCAGCTCTATGACTGACGTTGCAATCAAAGTCGGTAGGAGTTACGCCGCGTCGAACCCGGTAGAGATAGAAGTACTTCGAGAAGTATATGAGCAAATTGCCGGCAAGTACATCAACGACAGCACGTATAAAGAAGAATTTCTCGCTAGCTTGGACAAATTCTACAGGCAAGTGATAATTTCGCTAAAGCAGGCAGCAGAAAACAGGCGCTTTGTCGATGTCATAAGGTCAAGGACTCTTGCTTACAGCGGCGAAGTAACAATGTCCTACCTGATGGACTATGTCATGCGAAGTTTTGGACTAAAGTCGTCCCACGTCCTTATTGACAAGTGGCCGATAATTACTGACGATAATTTCGAGGCAGCCAGCTTTATGATGCAAGAGTCCAAGCAGAATAGCGATCATCTTGTAGAACTGATTGAGCACAACGAGGTAGTATCAATGGGAGGCTTTATCGGCAGGACAGTAGACGGCCTTGAAACCACCTACGAGCGCGGAGGCTCAGATAGGACGGCTGCTGATATTGCAATCTTGCTGAATGACAATTACGATGTCAAAATAGATTTTGAAAAGGACAGCGCGGTGCAAAGCGCGGATCCCAGAATAGTAAAGGACGACTTGGAATTCATACACTACCTTTCATACAATGAGGCGAAACTCGCAGGAATGTTTGGCATGAAAATTCTGGATCCAATTGCCATAAAGGAGATAGACGATAACGAGCTTGACATCCCAATAGTAATAACTGACATGGCAAAGCCGCAGGACGGCGTGACAGTGATAAAAAGAAAGCTGCCCGCTGACGCCAGTGAGCATAACCCAATCAAGATAGTCACTGGCAAGAAAAACTGCGCCATGGTAAGAATGGAAAGCATTTCAGCTTCGCACCTCGCAGCGTCCCTGGAGCGCGACAAGCAGTATCATGATTTTGTAAAACTGTCGCCATACACGGTTGACGACACAGAAATGACAAGAACGCTATTTCTTGATGCAGACTATGTTAGAAGACAGGAGAGGCACATACGTGCATACCATCCAAAGGCAGAAATCGTATATGGTCGTGGAGTTGTCACGCTAATAGGAGACGAGATGTGGCGCGTGCCAAAGATTGCTTCGACTGCCAGCAGCACGGTAAGCGAGCATGACATTAACATACTCAACCTCGACGCGCAGGAAGAAACTTCAAGGATTCTCATAATAGTCGAGGACAAGGGAAATAGCGTTGCGGACGCAATCAAGGCGATTCATTCTACAAGAGTCAAGATTCGTGGTATGAGATGAGCGAAGGCAAAATCTGGATGGACGGATCCCTAGTTGACTGGGACAATGCAAAGATCCACGTCCTGACGCATGCGCTGCATTACGCTACCGGCGTATTTGAGGGAATACGATGCTACAAGACAGCTAATGGCAGTGCGATCTTTAGGCTCGGCGATCATGCCCAGCGGCTTATTGACAGCGGCAGGGTCTACTTTATGGATCTTGGATATTCAAAAAAGCAGCTTGAAGAAGCAACTATAGCAACTGTCAGGGCTAACCACATGGACGAGTGCTACATCAGGCCGATAGCGTACTATGGGTACGGTAAGATGGGCGTCAACCCGATGCCTAACAAGGTTTCTGTGTCTATAGCTGTTTGGAAGTGGGACGAATATCTGAAGGGAGGCGACGATAAAGGCGCACGGCTTATGGTATCGTCGTGGGCAAGGATTGACCATAGGACTCTCCCGATGCATGCAAAGGCCACGGCAAACTATGCCAACTCGGCACTCGCCAGAGTAGAAGCGCTCAAGGCGGGCTTTGACGAAGCCGTGATGCTCAACACATCAGGCATGGTGGTAGAAGCAAGTGCGGAAAATATTTTCTTGGTCAAGCATGATGTGCTTATCACGCCTCCTACAAGCTCCGGTGCACTTGCTGGCCTAACAAGGGACAGCGTCTTGGAGCTGGCAAAGGACAATGGAATAGGAGTTGAAGTCCGCGATATTTCTCGTGACGAGCTTTACATGGCAGACGAAGTATTCTTGACAGGCACGGCCGCCGAGGTAAAGCCAGTGGGCGAAATTGACAACAGGGGAATAGGAGACGGCAAGGTCGGCCAAATGACAAAGCGACTCAAAGAATTATTCGAAACAGTTGTTCATGGCAAGGACCAGAAGTTCAGCAAGATGTGGCTTACCCCTATCAATTGAGCCAGATCGCGAATTATCGCAAAATGAATAGCCAAATGCACTGGCAGGGCCCCAGCGATATACCAGCCGGCTTTTATTACGGTCAACTTTTTCGCGAAATACATCGCAACCAGGCCGGATGCAAAAATGCCAGCGTGGATCGTCCCATTCAGCAGAATTGGCTGGTAGTTGTATGCAAGGTAGAGCGCGCTAGCGGTTCCAGCGGCGAATCCGGCAGCAAGCGCCCAGAGAGTCACGATACTATCTTGCCGCCAAGTTTCGAGATTTCCTGCTGCAGCGTTGCAACAACGGCGTCCAGCCTCTTGGCCACATCATCTTCGTCTGTGCCACGCGTTACCACCTGTGCCCTTATCTGGGGCACGTTGTTCTCGCCGTATCCCTGGGGATGGGTCTTTAGATAAAGTGCCTCCCCTGGATTAGAATCAATTATCCTTAGCAGTGCAGGGGCTATCATCGATTCGGTTACACCCCTCACCATACAGTTGACTTCCTTTGAAAAAAAGCGGCCCACCTTTTTCTTTATTGCTGGAAGGATGTAGTCATTGAATATTTGCTGCATTTCTCCAGGTACACCTTGCAGGCAAAAAATGCTGGACTTTTCCAATTCGATTTTCACGGCAGGCGCGCTTCCAACCATGTTTTCGAGAGGAGCTGCGCCATCTGGTATTGTGGCCATCTTTAGCCTGACTTCATTTAGCTCGTAGTCAAGGCCGCGTCTGGCATAGCTTCTCTTGAGCATCTCCACCGCGTTCTGGTCGACGCTAGTTTTTCGGCCAAGAGCTTCTGCCACGGCTTCAAGCGTCATGTCGTCATACGTAGCACCAAGGCCGCCAGTTGTTATCAGGAGGTCTGGACTTCTGGCGAGTGATTCCCTGACTGCCGATGATATTTCGCCAAGGTCGTCCTTGACAACCGTTACCCGCCTCAATATCCCGCCGGACTGTGCGATCTGTCCTGCAAGCCAGTGGGCGTTTGAATTTAGAGTTATTCCTGACAAGAGTTCGCTTCCGACACAAACTAACTCGACGATCATGCCTTGAAAATCCTGCTTAGCATGATAAGTTCAGGACCGCTGGTAAGGCTACCCACCACCACTGCCTTTGTGTTTGAAATTATCCCAGAGGACAGGAATGGCACGCCTCCGTTAACGGTCACTGGCTCTGCAGGCACTTGCAGCACTTCAGCGATTGTCTTGACCTCTTCCTCGCTGGCCTTTGGATGCACGCCAGCGCCACCGTTTGTCGCAACTATCATCGAGCCTGCCTGCACAAACGATCCGATTGTCATAGAGTGGACGGGCACTCCAAGCACGTCCTGTATTTGCTTGTCGACTTCCCCGTCGAGCAGCGGAGACGCTATTGCCCCGTTGTCATTTGTCGCGATGAGGTTGCCTATTGCAGTAAACCGGCTTTCAACTCTTTCAACGTTTAATCCGCTTGTTTGCTTCAACAGCTGCAACTCTTCGTCTGATGCAATTGAGGGAAGCAAGATTCCATTGTTGTTCATGACGGTCATTGGGCCAATTAGCCTGGTCCCTCCGACCGATGTATAGACTTCCTTAGCCTGAAGATATTCGGCGAGCTTTTTCGTTTTTGTTTCTGCAAAGCCGAAAGGCACGAGAATCGTGCTATCATTTGCTTTGGCGAATATTCCGATGTTTGGAGTCTTGTATGCGGTGTATCGATAGATTGCCATGTGTTTTTACTCGATGTACGAAAATGGAGGGAAGACACTGGATATGAAAGTATTGGGTGCCCCCAGCGGTTTGGGAAATGGTGTATCCCGGCCCGTTATCCAGCCTCTATTGATGTAGTATCGATGATCGAGTGACGGAAAAGTTATAGCGAATTGAGTTTCCTATCAACCTGCCCGGAAAAATGGATTTCCTTGATAAACCTGCCAGGTCGTTCATGACCGGACAATTTGTTGTAATCGATGAGGGGACAGATGTCGCCTCAGCCGTGAAGCAGATGCAACAGCAAAGGGCGGAATCAATAATAGTATCGAGGCGCGGCCTTGCGATCGGAATTCTGACAGACGACGACATTATTGACAAGGTAGTGATGAAAGGAGAGGACTCGGACAATATTCTGATAAAGCAGATCATGTCGTCACCTGTCATCACCATAAGTTCCGGATCAACGGTAAAGCAAGCTCTTCAGCAGATGCGGATACACAGGATTAAGCGGATCCCGTTAGCGGACAAGGAGGGTATCGTTGGCGTAGTCACGCATTCTGCACTTGCAGGGGCAATAAGGACTTCTGTAATTCAAAGAACACTCAAGAAGGCAAAGGGCACGATTCAAGATCAGTACAAACCTGTCTTGGGAAACCTTGGAGTACTGTTACAGTTCTCTGCGGTACTCCTGGTGGTTCCAGCGCTTGTCGGCACTTTGTTGGGAGAAGCTGTTAGCATCACCGGCATCTACCTCGAAGTTGTCGGGCTATCTTTTGCCGGATTCTTTCTAATGTCTTATGGAGAAAGGGGTCAGATGAATCTCAAGCAGGCCTCAATCTTTGTAGTAGCCAGTTTCGTAGTAATGTCCCTCTTTGGCTCACTTCCATACGTCTACTTGAATCCTTTCATTCCAGGGATCGACGCTAACTCGTTATTTGTGAATAGCCTTTTTGAAAGTGCTTCAGGGTTTACGACCACAGGGCTATCGATGATAACTAATCCGGAAAATCTCCCCGAGAGCTTTTCATTCTATAGGTCTTACACCCAGTGGGTTGGAGGAATGAGTTTCGTGTACCTTGTCATGATGCTCTTTTTCCCGGAGGAAAAGCTATCAGCGATGAAGAGCGTACTCGGCGGAGGCATGCTCAGGTTTAAGGAATTCATTGTGACGCTGGTGGGGATCTTTTCAGTTTATACAATCATCCTCGTACTTTTGACAACTGTATCCGGCAAGACCGACGATTTCAATGCAATATCATTGATCCTTAGCACAATTTCTGGCGGGGGATTCTCCCCGACCTCAACCATTATCAATCCAGACAATCTCGAAGTGCTCACAGTCACGAGCGCCGGGATGATACTTTCCGCGCTCCCATTTGCATTCCATTATTATGTTTTCAGAAAGAAAGGACTAATATCACACAAGTCGCTGGGGTCGGAGGTCACGGTATACCTAATCGCAATGGGAATATCGATGCCATTGCTATACGTGTTAATGGCTGGCGTCCCCGGCAACAATATCGGCACTGCGGCATTCCATCTCATAAGCGCATCCACTAACACAGGTCTTCAATACCTTAACATACAAGCCATTCCTGTGGCAGCCAAAGTATTTCTTGTAATAGTAATGCTCGTAGGAGGATGTGCATTCTCTACGGCTGGCGGGATAAAGGTCGGGAGACTACTATTTCTCTACCAAGAAATTTCAAGGAGAGTGGGGAGGAAACCGTCCGAGCCTTCATTTTATTCGCTCACACAGCCTGCGTATACTTCTATTTCCTCGACAGCGAATCCCCAGCGAAATTCAGACAATGGAGGCCTGCTTGATCACCTGCGGGAAGAGTATCGCAAGCGCGACTTTGGCGAGCTGTTCCAAAAGCGCGATGAAGTCTTGAAGGTAGTGCGTGAAATCCTTGGGATCAAACTTGTCCGAGAGATCCTGCTCATAATAGGATTATACATTTTCGTTTCAGTTCTTACGGGAGCAGTTCTGAGCAATCTTACTGGAAGGAGCTTTGAAGACGGACTATTCGAATCGGTATCAGCTTTGAGCACCACTGGTTTAAGCACTGGAATAACTTCGCTTCAACTTGATTCATTTTCAAAGCTGATGCTTACAGCGAATATGATCCTTGGCAGGTTTGAAATCATTGCAATCTTTTACATATTTTTCCGGACACTAAGGCATTAAAAGATAGGGTTTATTACACAGATTCGGCGTGGAAAAGCAGATGCCTGCCAACCCCTTTCATGACAGGGACATTGTGTCAATCAAGGATTTTACCAAAGACGACCTTGAATTCATCTTTGAGGCGACCGACAATGTGAGCCAGCTCAGGCCTAGTCAAAGGGGCGAGCTAGGAAAGGGCAGGACACTTGGCTACATCTTTTACGAGCCCAGCACGAGGACTAGGATGAGCTTTGAAGCTGCGATGGCATCACTAGGCGGAAGCTCTATTGGAATATCAGACTTGAAATCATCGTCGGTTGAAAAAGGAGAAAGCCTTGCTGACACGATAAGGGTAATCGATCTTTATTCGGATGTAATTGTGCTCAGACATCCGATGGACGGGTCGAGCAGGTATGCTGCGGAGCTTTCGCAGAACCCGATCATAAATGCTGGAAGCGGGAGCGAGGAGCATCCTACGCAGGCGTTGCTCGACCTCTATACAATACTAAAAGAAAAGAAAAAGATCGACGGCCTTTCCATCACAATCGTTGGCGACTTGAAATATGGGCGGACGGTCTATTCGCTCCTTTATGCGCTAACTAACTACAATGTGGACATACACCTCGTCGCGCCCCCAAGCCTGCAGATACGCAAAGAGTCCATGTACGAAGTTGAGGGCAAGTTAAAGATAACAGAGCACACAGAGCTTGAAGACGGCGCTCTTTCAGATGTCGACGTCATCTATGTAACTAGAATACAGCGGGAGCGTTTTCCTGATTTGCAAGAGTATGAGAAAGTTAGAGGAACATACACGATTGATGAAAGCACGCTGGCCAAGGCAAAGCCTGATGTATCCATAATGCACCCGCTGCCACGCGTCGACGAAATTTCTCAGAATATTGATCATACAAAGAATGCAACCTACTTCAAGCAAGCCGCATACGGCAAAGAGCTACGCGCTGCTCTGCTTGCACTCATGCTAAACGAGAATATCACTGGGTCATAGTTTTCAAGTAAGAATGCCAATCCGACTCTATCGCGTTTGCAGTCTTGCCAAAGACATATGAGATCAGAACCAGGATAATTGCTGCACTACTTTTTCGATTCGTTTGAGCAATTGCAGCATCCCTTTCGGCAGAACCCGTCTGCACTGTGAAATCCATACTCATGGAAACACTTTGGACACAACAAATGCGAGTCGCCGATCAAGCAGGGTACCTTCTGGATTGGGATTTTATAAAGCTACGACATGACGAATTGAAAGCTGTTGCGAGCTAGGTTAATCCCTGAGATTGTCTTTCCCCTAGGTCCTGTTTGTCAGGCTTATGTACTCGTACGCTTTGACGGCGTTGTCAAACGCATACTGCACGCTCTTGTACTCCTTTCTGAATTCTTCGACATCCTTTGCGATCTGTTTTGGATCCTGCCTGTCAATTACAACGCGCTTGATGAAATTGGCGATTTCTTTCATTTCGCTTTCCTTCATGCCCAGGCGCGTCACCTCAGGCACTCCGATCCTCACGCCGCCAGGGTGCATGTAGTGCCTTCCTGCCTTGATGTCGCCTGGCAGCAACTGCCGGTTGAGGATTATCCCCGCCATCTCCAGATCCTTTTCGATAGTACCGCCATCGCCAAATCTTGTAACGTCTACTGCAATCTGGTGCGATGCTGTATAGCCACGCTTTTCTCCCAGCACTCCAAAGCCAAACCCGGCGAGCGCCTCTGCTAGGGCCTTGGCATTTCTTATCACCTGTTTTGCGTATGTCTTGCCAAATTCAGCCGACTCGGCAAGCGCGATAGCCTTGCCTGCAACATGATGCAAGTGGTGGCTGCTGGTATTTCCTGGAAATATCGCTTTCTTGATAGCTTCTGCATGCTTCTCATATGATACGATGATCCCTCCCTGCGGACCCCAGAGTGTCTTGTGCGAACTCATGGTCATCGAGTCTGCGCCTTCTCTCAATGGATCCTGGAATTCCCCACCTGCAATCAGGCCCGCGACATGGGCTCCGTCGTAATTGACGTACATGCCTTGGTCATGCATGAATCCTGCAAGTTCTTCGACCGGGTGAGGGAAGAGAAAGAGGCTTCCGCCAAACATGCCTATCTTGGGTGCCTTTCCGTCACGCTTCATTTCTTCGATCTTTTTCTTGGTAGCATCGACATCAATTGTCATCTCCTCCTTCAAAAACGGATAGTGCTCGATGTTAAGACCATGGACTAATCCCGCGGTGCCAGAGTGCTCCTTCTTGCCATGTGATATGTGCCCGCCCGACGGGATTGAAGCTGCAATCATGTAATCGCCTGGGTTGGAAAACGCAGCATAAATTGCAAGGTTTGCCACAACTCCTGAAGTTGCGCGGCAGTCGGCAAATTCCGATCTGAACACCTGCCGTGCAAGTGCATTGCAGATAATTTCGACCTGGTCGATGTAGATGCAGCCGGCGTAAACGCGCTCTCCGGGCCAGCCTTCAGCGTACCTGTTTCCGAAATCGCTCATCATGGCCTCCCTTACAGCCGGGCTTGGAATATTCTCGCTAGCAATAAGTGGAATCGATCTATCAAACCATGAATGATGTTCGCGCATCAGCCTCAAAACATCGTCATATGATTTTCTGGCACTCATGTCTACGATCTAAGACTGCCCACTTTGGCTTAATTTAGTGTATCGCTATGTTTGCGGAACGCTTGCAAACGACTTGACAACTTCAGTCCAAGCTGCTCCGATGTTATCCCTGTTGTAACCTCCTCCGCCAAGCCCAATGATGCGTCCACTACAGTGCTTGTGGGCAAGGCGATGCAGCGCGTCTGCCGCATGCCTGTGAGCTTTTGTCGAATACTTTAGGTGAGTTATCGGATCGCCTGCAAGGCTGTCAGCACCGCACTGCAATATTATCAGCTCAGGTCTTGCTTCGTCAACAAATTTTTCAATCCTGTTGAATTCTGAAATGAATGTATGATCGTCAGCCCCTGGCTCCAGAGTGATGTTTAGCTTGGTCCCGACTGCCGCGCCCTTGCCGGTTTCGTTTGAAAAGCCTGTTCCGGGGAACAGGTGCCGGCCATCTTCGTGTATGTCCGCAAAGAACAGCAGCGGATCGTCTTCAAACTCGTAAAATACCCCATCTCCATGATGGGCATCAATGTCAACGTAAGCGATCCTTTTGATGCCGTACTTGCTTCTTGCAATCATTATCGCAATCCCGATGTCGTTAAATACACAAAAGCCGGAGGCAGAATCGCGCATTGCGTGATGCAGACCACCAATGGGATTGAAAGCGTGATCGATCCTGTTGCCTGACCTGTCTTTTCCCGAAATGGTAAACTCTAGGCCTGCAAGCGTGGAGCCAACGGTATAAAGCGCAGCCTCAAACACACCCTTGAACGCCGGCGTGTCACCTTTGTCTAGCAGGACGGCCCCGCGCTTTGATGCCAGCTTTACAAACTCCAGATATTCTTTATCATGAAAAGTCAATGCATCTGTTTCAGTCGCAATCTCGGGCTTCTCGACAAGTATATTCGCAACATTTTCACTTTGAAGTTTTGTCCAGAAGGCAAAGATTCTGTCGTTGCCAAGTGGATGGCTGGTCCCGAATCCATAGGTTGCAAGTGCTTCGCCAAAGAACACTGCGGTGCGGCACACGATTTAGGAGCGCATAGATAGGAAATAAATTATTCTAGTGAATCAATCTGAATCAGATCAAAAAAGACCAAGGGCCGCATTACTACGCAGCGGCCGTGTTTGCAGTGATAGGAGTTGACGGAGGACTCAATTTTCCAAAGTACGCCTTGACTGGCTTGGAGAACATGTATGCCAAGATGAAGCCGTTGAAGAAGATCCCAAATGCGCTCTGGTAGTTGCCGACGGCAACGTCGGAAGCTAGGAGGACCATTAGCAGCGACGCGAACACCACGTTTGCGATCCATGCCCACTTTTTTCCAAGCAGGGTCGCAATAGCAATGATAACGCCTGCTGTACCTTGGATGCCTATAATAATTCCAGCAAATGCCGCTACGAAGGCAAGCTCTTCCGCCGAGACGTAATCCGATTCTGACTCTCCCATAAAGTCCAGGTACTCACTGGGAGAGTATGCCATCACCAACCCGAACCCAATCGCAAGAACTCCATAAAGTAGTCTGAGAGTCCCTATCGACGTCACTGTCCTTGGCCTGTTAGTTGAGGCAAAGAGGAGTGACATTCGATCATGAATATCATTGCCTGCATGATTAATCGTGCTAACCAGCGCTTTTCATTGATAATACGCCGACATTATGAGTAAGCATCCAAGAATTCCAGAGTTGCCGTTAAATATTGAATGCCAATTAACAAAGGTGCAAGATGTTCACGGGCATCATAGAGGGCACCGCCGCGGTAAAATCAGTTTCAAAGGTAAGGAACGGAGCGGACACTCTTTTGCGAATACGGCTAGGCAAACTTGGTCGAGGGCTCAAGACCGGGGACAGCGTCTCTGTAAGTGGAGCCTGCCTGACGGTGAGCAAGCTGTCAAAAGGTGATGCCGAGTTTCAGATGGTAGCGGAAACTGTAAGGCGCACGTCCTTGGGCTCGCTGAAGCCTAGCGACAAAGTGAATATCGAGCGCTCGCTCAAAGTGGGAGAAAGGCTTGAAGGGCACTTTGTTCTAGGTCATGTGGACGGTACAGGCACTGTTGATGATATCGTCGAGAAGCCGACAGAGACTACGATATGGATCCAGCTCGATGATAAGCTTGCCAAATCAGTAGTCCCGAAAGGCTCGATAGCTGTTGATGGAGTGAGCTTGACTTTGGTGGATATCGATGGCGAGAAAGTTTCGATATCGCTAATTCCGCATACACTGAAAATGACAACCCTAGGGGAAAGATCGAAAGGTGATATGGTGAATATAGAGACTGATATTCTGGGCAAGTATGTAATGCACAATCTGCGGCCAACATGATTCGTCTTTGAACCTGTAACATTTCGTATGGTCGCATATGGGCTTGAAGCGCATGACTCCAGCTCAGGTACCTGGGTTGAAAGCGAAGGGGTGGAAGGAACTGCTTGAGCTGGCAACAAAAAGTAAATAGAATTGGAATGCCACTTTTGTGATACGAAAAGGTTAGTCTTAGTAGGAGTTCTCATAACTGTGATTGTTCTTTCTCCGCTAGGATACATCATTGTGAAGGCGGCTGCATTTGATTATGCAAAGGTAGATCCAAGGGTACACGCATCTTCAATGGAGGATCGGTACGATGCTGATCAAATAAACATCAAAAGGTCAGTCGATGCAGCTCTTTCAGATTTCAAAACGAAATTATTTCTAGCACATTACGATAGCGATGAACTCTTTGCTTTCGTTCATTATTATGAGGCTGAGGAGCTTGCCAATAGACCCGAGAATTTCAAATATTCGTTCTTGCCAGATTCTTCGGATGCCATAGGCGTTTGGTTTTATTCAGACGGTGGTGTTCCGGAGCATGTGTTAGTGGTATACTTGGAGCCAGTTACGTACAGAGTCTATGGTGCAGTAAATGAAGTCGATTGAAATGCGATAACATTCTTCCACCCAAGATGCAACACCCGGTAATGACACCCATCAACGCAACACTACCACAAATATGGTAGCTACAACCGTTTGAGTAATCTATTAATAGCAACCGCTTCAAGCTTGAATTGTTGTCACTTAACGAGGCAATTGCAGCGCTCAGAGCCGGAAAGATTGTACTGGTCTTCGATGGCAAAGGCAGAGAAAACGAGGTTGATATGGTAGTCGCCGCAGAGCACACGACTCCAGCCTATATTGCATCATTAAGGGGCGATGCCGGAGGGCTCATTTGCCTTGCAATATCCAACGAGGTCGCTGCAAAGCTCGGCCTTGCGTACATGCTTGACATGATTGCAAGCTTTGGCAAGGTAAACCCGATCTTCTCAAAGTTAACTGAAGGAAAGGCAGCATATGGAGACAAGCCGTCATTTTCGATATCGATTAACCACAGGGACACTTTCACCGGGATCACAGATCAGGACAGGGCACTTACGATAACAAAGATGGCATCGGTGTGCAAAAACATTGAAACAACGGGCGTTGAAGAATTTGCAAAAGGCTTCAGGGCGCCAGGGCACGTCCCTATTTTGATTGCTTCAAAGCGCCTGCTCCAGGATAGAATGGGCCACACTGAACTCTGCGTCTATCTTGCAAGGCTAGCTAATATTGCTCCTGCAATAGTCATGTGCGAAATGATGGATTCTAACACTCACAAAGCACTGTCGCTCGAGGATGCAAGAAAATATGCCGGCCAGTACGGCATCCCGCTCCTAGACGCGGGCGAACTCAAGACACATGCCAAGGTGGCCTAGCTAGCAATTGCCAGTGCGACTTGCAATAGTAGTTTCCGAGTTTAACAGCGGGATCACTTTCAGGATGCTTGACAGGGCCCGTGATCATGCCGGCAAAGTCGACGCCAAGATCAGCTACGTTCTGTATGTGCCAGGGGCATTTGACATGCCACTTGCCGTACAGAAATTGCTCAAAAAGCAGGACGTTGACGCTGTGGTGACTCTTGGCGCTGTGATAAAGGGCGATACGAGGCACGATGACATTGTGGCAGAAAATGCCGCAAGGCTGATTGCTGACCTTGCGCTCAAACATGGCAAGCCGGTCGCACTTGGAATCACTGGGCCCGGCATGACACTTGACCAGGCCAAAGAGCGCGCCGAGCTGGTGCCCAGAAGATCGATAAATGCAGCGGTGAACATGGTAATCAGGTTAAGAAAGCTACAAAAGGCAGCAAAAGGCGCAGGGACAGTGGTTATCAATGATACAGCTGACAATAATTAGAATCGAGGGCTATGGCCCTTGGACAGTCACGCTCGGAAGCGACAGAGAGGCGCAGCTGCAGATGCTCCAGGCGAAAATTTATCATGACGTTCAATGCCTGTTCAGCGGAAGGAACTGCATCGTCTATTTCAACAGGTTTGACGAATATTTTGCTGTAACAAATGGCCTCGATGTCAGCGGCCACGTTGAGATACAAAAGAATCTTGCCTCAGCTTTTCCTGACCTAAAGATGTCGATGGCCATCGGGGCAGGCAGGACAGCCTTTGAAGCCAGCGTCAATGCCTACGACGCAAGAAAGCGCGAGGCATTCGCAGATCGAACTGCAAATGTCTTTGGAACATCTCAAGCAGCTGACACAGCGCAGATAATGCACATCGATGTCGACAGCTCGACAAAAGTGGGCGACAGGCTTTCCCCCTACGAAGTCACGGCGCTTGTCATCAAGATCTACAGCAAGCTGGCAGAGGAATTCCTAAAACTCAACTCGCTCTCGTTCTTTCTTGGCGGCGACAACTTTATGGTCGTTTCAAATGGAGTTACAAAAGAGCAGGCAGATGAGGTCATCAGAAGAGTAACAGCAGGCGTTGACATCAAGCTTAACTGCGGAATAGGGATAGGCAAGACTGGCCGCAAGGCCGCCGAGGCCGCAACAAAGGCGCTTGACACCATCAGAGACCTGCGCAAGGAAGGAAAAATCCAGCCAATTTATGAGATCCGATGTCCGTGATAATAGACAACGCAAGCCTGCTTTTGGGCCGTGAGCTCGAGTATGTGGAACGCGGACATGTGGTAATTGAAAAGGGCAGAATCAAGAATGCAGGCAAAGGTTCGTACGGTGGGAGCGGAAAGGCAATCGATGGCAGTGGATTTCTGATAATTCCTGGGTTCATAAATGCTCACACCCATGTCGCTGATTCAATTGGCAAGGACGTTGCGGCAGGCCACAAGCTGGACGAGCGCGTTCATCCGGTATTTGGGGCAAAAAAGAAAATTCTAGAAAAGAGCCCGCCAGACCACCTAAAGATCTTTATCAGAAATGCAGCGGTATCCATGATGAAAAAAGGCATCGTGGCATTTGCGGATTTTCGGGAGGGCGGACCCGAAGGCATAAAACTTCTCAAGGAATCAATCTCGGGGCTTCCCATAAAGTGTGTCGCGCTTGGCCGGACTGGCTATTATGGAAGTCCAAAGGAAGGGAGCAACCTGCCTCCTGAATATGTTCAACAAGCCGAACAGGTGTTGATGAATTCAGACGGGCTCGGCATAAGCGGTGCTAACGAAAACAGCGACTCTGCTCTAGCCCAGTACCGTAGGGTCGCCGGCAATAAATTGCTGGCAATACACGCAGCCGAATCCAGGGAAACCATTTCATTTTCACAAGAGCAAACAGGCAAGAGCGAAGTTGAAAGGATAATGCGGCATATGCATCCGGATTTTTTGGTGCATATGACAAATGCTACTAATGATGACCTTGCACTTGCCGCCAAGAACCGCACGGGAATAGTGGTGTGCCCCAGAGCAAACGGTGTGCTAGGTGCGGGGATCCCGGCAGTTGCACGGATGTTGAGAAGCGGATGTCTTGTAGCGATAGGGACGGACAACATCATGCTAAACTCGCCAGACATTACTCGTGAGCTCGACTACATCTGGAAAGTCTCCAGAGCGATGGAGGGCGAGATGATAGAGCCCAAAGAGATCCTAAAGATGGCCACGGTAAATGCTGCGCAAATCTTGAGACTTGATTCCGGATGCATCGCACCGGGTTGTTCAGCAGACCTGATATTCATAGACAAACAACATCTAGACCTGTATCCCATGCATGACCCGTATTCGGCAATAGTTCACAGGCTAGGCCAGAGCTCGATAGCCTCTGTAATGATAGATGGTCAATTCGTGGAGGATGTCAATTGAAAGTATTCCTAAACGATGCGATGACAGTGGACGGCAAAATCGCGACAGCTAAGGGCGACTCTAGAATATCCTCAAAAGAGGATCTGATACGCGTCCACCGGCTCAGGGCATCGGTAGACGCAATAGTCGTCGGCATATCAACTATTTTGGCAGACGATCCCCGGCTCACAGTCAGGCTAGCCCAGGGAAAGAACCCCGCCAGGGTAATAGTCGACAGCAAAGGCAGGATTCCGCTAGAGTCCAATGTATTGCGCACCGCAAGAGAAGGCAGGACGATCATTGCTGTCACCTCACAGGCGCCAGAGGACAAGTTGTCCAGGATAAGGCAAGCCGGCGCTGAGGTTATCGTCGTAAAGCAGGGCAGCGGCCCCAATGTGGCCGTACCACAGGGAGTTGACCTGAAGGAGATGTTCCTGATGCTCGAGAAAATGGGGATTAGGAAGGTACTTGTCGAGGGTGGAGGCGAACTGAACTGGTCGCTCTTGCGGCTTCGAGTGGTGGACGAGCTCATTGTCACCATTGCGCCAAAGATCGCGGGAGGCCGGATTGCTACAACACTTGTTGAAGGAGATGGTTTTGACAGGATTTCAGATGGGATCAAGCTAAAGCTCGTTCGCGTCGAGCGCAAAACAACCGGAGAGCTTGTAGTTCACTATCGTCCACTATAGAGCCTAATGCATCTCCGCGCGACTACAATTCTTCTATGGTCTCCTTCCTGTTATCTTTTATACAAAAGTGGACATATTATGGCATGGCGCTAGAAAGCAGAGAACTATTGGTAGATGATCTGAAGATCTACTCTAGTGGGCTGATAAATGCCCTGAAACAGGACAAGCTTGTTGAAGCCCGAGGATACGTTTCTGATCTGACCAATGCGCTCGAACCGGTTTCAAGCTACCTGGAATCCCAGATAAAATATGAAGAAATGAAACCTTCGCCTGAACTCGTTGAACCGCTTGATATCGCGCGGACTGAAGGAGACAGGGCCACCTTTGCGGCCAAGAGGGCGGAAGAGAAAGTTGAAAGCTTGGAACGACTTGTTAGAGAAACTAGCGAAGAGTCAAAAAGAATAAGGAAAGCTACGCGGAAGGCAAAACAGGAAGCTGCGAAAGCGCGGAAAGCTGCGGGGAAAGCCGAAAAAGCTGAGAGTAAGGCAGAAACGGCAGCAAGAACCGCCTCTGAAAACGCGGTTAAGGCAAATCAGGCTGCAAGACATTCCTAATGAACTACAGTGAGCGTGCATTCTTGGGATTATTTTCTGCACAAAGAATTGAATTCATATCCTGAAAAAAATAGTTGGGGACTATTGCTGCACTGCTTCTAGCCATCTCTCTTGCCTTCTCATTAATCAAAGTTGTGCCGAGGCTGACCAATAACAAAAAACATTTACGCGCTACGAATCTTATAGACCGGTTGTCAATATTATTTTCTTAGATATCGCTATACCAATCGTTAAATCAGATACGCGCCGGTCAGAGCCGATGGTAAGCAAGAAGAATATTTTCATCTTGCCTGTATCAATAGCTGCCGCGTTGGCAGCTTTGCTATTAGCCGGCACAGGACTATCTAGTCTTGCGCAGATTGGCAGCGACTCTACGGAGGACCAATCAGGCACGATAAATAGCTTGATTCAGCAAGATGGTGAAGCGTCGTACGTCATAGGAGGCGAGTGGAGCCTTTCTCGTGATGGTGACGAACTGTCAGATTTCAGCGCCGATCTTGTTATGACAAAGAGCGATGGCACGGGAGCGCATACACACCAGATTGTAATTGCGGATGACACAGACACGATACAGCTCGCTGATGAACAAAATGGAACGGTAGAGGTAACGCTGACACCGACTGAGCAAAACGTTGGAGGTACAGTCCTAGTTAATGCAACCGGGCTTGCCAGCGATAGCGAATCTGTCGTAATGGTAGGTGACATGATCGCTGGAAATACAACGTCCGATGCTGATGGCAACCTTCTCTTTGCTCTTGGCACCTCAGATGACATGGTAGGCTCGTCAACTGTGACGGTAGATGACGGAGTGAACAGTGGCTCTGCGTCATTGAGCGTGATGACTTCAGAGAATGTTACCTCTCCAGAGCCTGCTAACCTTACTACGACAGAGAATGTTACGACTATAGAGCCGGCCAACGTCACTACGACAGAGAATCTAACCTCTACACAGCCTGCTAACCTTACTGCGACAGAAAATACCAGCAATCTGACCGACGACCAATCGAGCAATGCCACGACAACCCAGTCTATTAGCAACCAAACCGACCAGACCATCTATGGCACTACCATACAAGGTCAGTCGTACGATTCTGTAACGACCGATGACAGCGCTGCAAGTAACACAACGGTAGCTGGTGACACAACAGATTTCAATGCCGATGGCAACTTGACTACATTCGAAGAAGAGGCAATTGCTGCAGGAGAGGTAATGGACAACACGACGGGTTCGCTGAGCACAACCACAGCTAGTGAGAATACTACATCGACTGACACAGAGTCGCCTATTGTTGCGACAAGCGACGGCACATTCGAATTCAAAGCAGACATTTACTCAAATGGTGAACTGAAGTGGGAAGACGTCAGTATTACTGTGACCGTGCTGAACGACCAGGTAATAGTGATAGAGCTCGACCCAGCTGCAACAGATAACCACTTCGGCGATCAGCCGATATATGGAATGGCGGACACATAAGCTGGGCGTCCAACCTTCTATTTTTTATTTTTTTACTTAGCCGAAACTACAGCCTCAGTATTCTCTGTCGATCTATCTTCACGTCCATCATAGAGGGCTTCAAGCTCGGTTGCTATCTTGGTAAGATCGAATTCCGCTATTTTGACCCTGCCCCGACCTCCCATCTCGCTACATAATGACTTGTTAAGCAAGATCATTTTACCTGCCCATTCATAGTGCTGACGCTTGAGCGCGTGGAGGGCAATTCAGGAGAGCTTGTATTGCGCCGCCGTCCAGCATAGACTCCCACAGCACTTTTTAACCGCGGCAATCGTATTGCAACTCTGCATCAGATGAATACTGCCAAGTTTCATGTCGGGCAGACGCTTGATGGAATAAAGTTTGAGGTTGACCGCGCGTCACTGACAAAGCATGCAATAATCCTAGGGGCCACCGGGTCAGGCAAGACTGTCCTGGCCAAGGTGATAGTAGAAGAGGCAGCCCTTCAGGGAATCCCAACCTTTGCAATAGATCCAAAGGGAGACATTGGGAATTTGGCGTTCAAGTCAACGAACTTTGATTTTTCAGAATGGTCGGGCAAAGAAGCCGATGCTTTGAAAATAGAGAGGGAAAAGCATGCTGCAAATCTACAAAAACATTACCTTGGCAAGGCTTCAGAGTTCAAGGTCGCACCTGGTTCTGTCGAAAATCTGGAAAAAATCATCGTGCGGATATTTACGCCAAAGTCGTCTTCCGGGCTTGCAGTAGGAATTTCCCCTGACCTTTCTGCTCCGGAAGACTTTAACAGGCTGCTGAGGGAGGACATTGCCTCTGCTGCGGACCTGCTCGACCTCACTTCGTTTAACCTCCTGCGCCTCGCGGGATATCGCGAGGACGACAGGAAGGAAATCACTTTTGTTTCTGCGATTCTCGAGAACGCCTGGAAGGCCGGCCAGAGCCTGACCGTGAGCGAACTTATCCGCAACATAGAGAGCCCGTCTTTTAGGTCGATAGGCTCGCTTCCAGTTTCCAAAGTCGTATCTGACAGGGAAAGAAAGGATCTTGCAACAAGGATAAACCTCCTGATTTCCGATCCAAAACTTAGATCATGGTCATCAGCAGAGTCGATTGATTTTTCGGTACTTTTCGGCAGCCCTTCTATCAATGTCCTCGATCTCCGAAACATCCAGTCAGAGCAAGAAAAACACCTCTTTGTAGAGCTTGTATTGCAGCAGCTCTTCCAGTGGCTGATAAAGCAGGGCAGCGCTCAAACTCTCCGCTACCTCCTCTACTTTGACGAAATTGCAGGGTACTGCCCTCCCGTGCGAGAGCCGCCGTCAAAGAAGCTGCTTCTTCTCCTAATAAAACAGGCGAGGGCGTTTGGATTAGGTATGCTACTTGCAAGTCAGAATGCTGTTGACCTCGACTACAAAGTGATCTCTAATGCAAATGTCCGGTTCATCGGAAGGCTGGGCGCTCAGCGTGACATCCAGCGCGTAAGCGTCGGGCTAGAGCTCGACTCGTACGCAGAACAAGAAATATCAAGGCTGGGTCCCGGGGAATTCTATTGCAACATCTTTGATCCCAAGTTCAAGTCAGTGATAAAATCAAGATGGACACTGTCATATCATCGGGGGCCGCTTGAGGACAGCGAGATTGCGCAGCTAATGACTCCGCTGAAAGCGACAGAGCCTGCGAGATGGCAGAATATCGAGGCCGTCCCAGAAGTTCTCGAGGAACAAGAAATGCCAGTTGAAACAGCAGAGGTATTCGACGATTACAAGACGCCAAGGATCATGTCAACGCGCAATGACGAGACGTTTCTGCTCCTTGAGAAAAAATTCGAGCCTGCTCAACTTTCGAGTTTTATCAAGCTCGGCAGCAACCTGAAATCACTCAAGGTTCTTTCCACCGAGCAGCAAGAACGGTACCATCCAATATTCGAGCTTGTTGCTTCAGTATATGAAAAGGGCTATGCCAAACAGTCACTTGACAAAGTAGTCGAGCTCGCTGCATTTGGCAACAGTCTTATCGAGCTTCCAAAGGGTAACTCTCTAGTTTCCCAAAGGTCAATTCCGATTGAATTGAAACTGGAAGCAGGACGATGGAAAGGCGATCTGCAAAAAGCTGTTGCTGAAATGGAAAATGATCTTGCGCGTAAGTTTGACATCCTTATCGAGGAAAAGAGAAAAGATAACATTCTGGTGAAATCTGCCAAACCCAAAGCCAAGATCGCCGACATCGAGGCATCGATCGCCTCGTATCACAAATCTATTGATTCCGACAACGAGGGAATAAAGAAGTATGAAAAACTATTCAAGGATCTAAAGAAGGAAAGCAAAAAGAGAAAGAGCCTCAAGGCTCGGCTTATTCCCGCAGAAAATAAAATTGAAACAAAGAAGCAAAAAGTCATTACGACGCGCAGAAAGATTGAGCAATTGCGTACAAACAGGAAGGAACTCGAGGGCCAGCTGGAAGAAATCGAACAGCAGGAGGAAGAAAGGTTTCATGAAGCACTCGGAAACATAAAGAGCACCACGGGGTTTCAGATAACTGGGTGGCTAGTCGAAGTCACATATAGAGCGAGGATTCTAATCAACGGCGGCAAGGAGCACTACGGCGATGTCGAATGGACCTCTCACACGGGAAAGGGTACCTGGGGAAGATGTTCTGCTTGCTCTATCAAACTGCCAGAAGGCTGGGCATGTGCCTGCGGCAGTTTGTTGTGTAACGTGCACTTGGCGTATTGCAAGATCTGCCTTGAACCCGCATGTCTGGAGCACCGCGCGGTATGCCACATCTGCGATTCTACTTTCTGCGCGGCTCATAGTATCAGATGTGAAATATGCAGGTCAACTGCTTGCGCAAACCACAGCGGCACTTGCGAGAACTGCAACAGAAAAGTCTGCTATGACTGTTCTCAGCGAAAAGGCCTGATCAAAGTCAAGATAATCTGCAACGGCTGTTTGGCATCAATGCGTGAAGGTTGAAATTCAAAAGACTGCTCGAGCTCGATTATGACTGGTTTGATCTTCTCATTCAGGTTGAACTGCCTTGCAGTTGACATCATTAGGCCTGGCGGCCGTTGCTGCGTAAAGAAGGCTGTGGTCTAGTTAAACATGCAATCTGCCAGGTACTGGCCTTCCGCTGTACGGACGAAAAAGCAATCGCTGCCTGAGGCCTGCTCTCCGGAACCTGACCCCGCAGTTGTCGTAGTCGGAGGACTAGTGAAAGAGGCTGCAAGGAAGCTACTAATGAAAAAGACCAGCGCGATTACCATCATCATTAGCAGCAGGATGCGCGACTTGTTGCTTGTGGCGCTCACGGCTAGGATACTTCGTGTTAGTGGTTTGTATTCTTTTCTGTGTAATCCCCCCATGATTTTTAACCTTCTCTGACCAATACTCTGCTGGATGTTTGAGAACGAAAATACCTACCGCCGGTTCATGACTGAGCGGGCCGAAGGAGAGTTCCACGACAGATACGGGAAGGCTCTGGAGCGCGTCAGGTCAGAATTTGGCAAGAAATACCCCATGTTAATCGGAGGAACTGAGGTATGGACTTCCCAAACAGTTCCCCAATACTCGCCGATAGATACAAGGCTGCTGCTTGCCCGCCTTCCTGCTGGGAGTGCCCAGCATGCGAAAAAGGCGGTGGCCGCAGCCAAAAAGTCATTTGAAACGTGGGGCAGGAGCGATTATCGCGAGCGCGTGAAAATCATGAGAACTGCGGCAGATATCATGAGCGAGAAAAAATTCGAGCTCGCCGCGCTGATATCATATGAAAATGGCAAGAACCGGTATGAAGCCATCGCGGACGTAGACGAGGCAATTGACTTTGTTCGGTTCTATGCAGAAGAAATGGAGCGAAACAACGGCTATGAAACGCCCATGAACGCCGCTTCTCCTAACGAGAAAAGCAAGAGCGTCATGAAGCCTTATGGCGTGTGGGGAGTAATTGCGCCGTTCAATTTTCCAGCTGCAATCCTGATCGGCATGAGCACCGGTGCCATCATAACAGGCAACACGGTTGTGCTAAAACCCTCAAGCAACACGCCGATAATTGCTTTCAAGTTCGTGGAAATAATGAAGCAGGCAGGCCTCCCAGACGGAGTTCTAAACCTGGTCATTGGCTCCGGCAGCAAGGTCGGAGGCGAGCTTGTTTCAAACAAGGACGTATCCGGAATTGTGTTTACCGGCTCTAGGGAGGTAGGATACGGAATGTCAAAGCAGTTTAGCATCGCCAAACCAAAGCCCTTGATTGCGGAACTTGGGGGCAAGAATCCTGCGATAGTGACAGAGAGCGCAGATGTAGGCAAGGCGGCAGAAGCAGTAATGAAAGCTGCGTTTGGCTACGCAGGCCAGAAATGCAGCGCGTGTTCCAGAGTCTACGTGCACAAGAAAGTGAAGAATGAGTTTCTGCAAAAACTCGTCGAAAAGACAAAGAACCTCCCTGTTGGAAACCCGCTTGAGCAGAACGTGTACGTAGGTCCGCTTGCGAACGAAGGCGCGTACAGAAACTACCAAAAGTATGCAAGGATAGCGGAAAAGGAAGGCAAGGTCCTGGTGGGAGGATCGGTGAAAAAAGATGGCGAGCTAAAGCACGGCTACTACGTCGAGCCGACAATAGTGTCTGGCCTTCCAAAGAACCACAGGCTATTCAAGGAGGAGATGTTTGTGCCGATACTATGCGTGGCAGACTATGAAAAATTTGACGACGCTATTGCGTTGGCAAACGACGTGGACTATGGCCTCACCGCTGGCATATTCAGCGGGAGCCAGGACGAAGTCAGGGAATTTCTAGATTGCATTGAAGCCGGCGTTGTTTACGTAAACAGGCAGGCGAGCGCTACAACTGGCGCGATGGTAGGCTGCCAGCCCTTCGGAGGATGGAAGGATTCTGGCACAACAGGCAAAGGAACTGGCGGGCCGCATTACCTTACTCAGTTCATGAGAGAGCAGAGCCAGACAATAGCGCAGGACTAGTCCTGGACAAGTGAGCGCGCCAGCAACAGCAAGTTCCTCTTGCGTTCCCTTAGCCGTCGGACGGAATATGGAAGCCACTGCGCTCCATACGGGATGTATTCCGAAACTGCATATCCCTTTGCTACAAGGTCGCGCTTTAGCTCGTCGCGGATCCCCATCAAGAGCTGGAACTCTACTTTTGATTTGTCTGAAAGCGATATCGCTTCGTCGACTAGCTTTGAGTCATGAGTGGCGACAGCGAAAAAGTTGCCACTTTCATGCAGCATCTTTACCAGCCTTGAATAATTGGCGTCAACTTCCTCCCTTGTTGAGAATGCATGTTCCTCGGATTCATGGTATGCTCCCTTTACAAGCCTGACTTTGCCGCCATTTTCAAGGACGTGCAAAAGGTCGCTGGCTGTGCGCCTGAGGTACGATTGCATTGCAATGCCGGTCATGTTGTAGCGCTTGAAAAGATCCATGTAGATCGCGATGGTGTCTTCCGTGAATTTTATGGACTCCATGTCAATCCACAAAAACTGTCCAAGTTCACTGGCCTTTGCAGCAAGCCGCCTGTAATTTGAAAGACACAGTTCATAGTCTATTGCTAGGCCCAGCTGGGTTGGCTTTGCTGATACACAGCCATTCACTTTTTCCGAATTTATCCTGTCGATGAGAGACAGATATTCTTGGACATTGGCTTCAACGTCCACCTGCTTGGTGGTTTCCTCGCCGAGAAAATTTAAGATGGCCGCCATGCCCTTTGAATTGGCATCCTTAGCTGCAGCCATGGCCTCGTCAATGTTGTAGCCGGCGACCCACTTTCTTGCCACCTTGAAGAGTAGCCTCTCCATCAGGTTAGAGTCATAGCTGTGGGAGTGGCCGGCATCTTCCATATAATAGATATCTTGCTTCCGTGTGATAAATCTTCTAGCAAACTCCTGTAATCGAAGTAGTTTTGGGGAGCCTGATGTCCGTGCTATAAAGTTCTAGATCATTGAAAGAAATTGTTCAATGCAGGAGCGACGCGAAAACGCTGTGCGAAACTTGGGGGACCAATCTTAAATATTCGGGACACGTAGTCATCCAGGAAGGCATATGTCTGAACCAGTAATTCAACACTGGGATAAAGTCATGCACAAAAACGTAAGGTCGAGAGACGGAATAGATGTCGGAAACATCATCTCCGAGGCAGGCGACAATTTTACCATCATGCAAGGAGCAAGCAGAGAATACAACTTGCCCAAGTCCTGCGTGGAGGGATTTGATGGCGGCGAGGTCTTCCTCAATATAACCTACTCTGACTTGATGAAGTACAAGCTGCAGTAACTAAGTAGTGCTGGAAAACCGCGGACGTAGGGGAACCTATGAAAGATGATAACAAATGAGCGCTTGATTATAATTCAGTATTTTCTAGGTCCCAATCCCGCTCCGGCATGAGAGGAGTTCTTATACTATGGCCTTGACAATATTATTCTGTTTGAAGGAACGAAGCTACCGCGAGTCAGTAGAGCTTGTCCTCTCTAGGGTATTGATGTCTTCTTCAAATGTCCGTTCAGCGAGTCTAGTTGCTGCCACGGGCGTCCTCAGGCGGTTCAAGATGCGCGAAGACGTAAACCTTCTTCTCAACCCGCGCGAAATGGGAGAGCTGATCCGCACATCAAAACATGCCGCCGCTTCATTTCACAAATACGCGCCAAAGATGGGCGAGCTCAGGCACATGCACCTGGACTTTGAGAATATCCAGGCCCTGATTTTTCCGATGCCAGATCATAACCTTTTGCTGGTAACCCTTGAGAAAGCCGAGCCAGAAGTTCCTCGGATTGTTTCATTCATTAAGCGACTGCTTCAAAGCGAGGGGCTGATTCATGCAAGTTAGAACGATTCTGCTGGACACAGAGATCGGCCGGGCGATATTTTGCGCGTGGAGTAGTGGGTTTCAAGTCAATTGATTTTCCATGTCGGATGCTCTGGCTGGTCGTATGACGCATGGCTTGGGCATTTTTACCCGCCGAGGCTGGAAAACAGGCGCTGGCTAGAATACTATAGCAGCGTCTTTGACTACGTTGAAATCGATTCCACGTTTTACAAGACGCCAAACAGGAATACCGCTATCAGGTGGCTCCAGGCTACTCCCCAAAACTTTCGGTTTTCAGCGAAATTTCCACAGGTCGTAACTCACGACACGCGGTTAGGAGGAGGCCTTGATGCGCTTGAGCACTTTTTTGAAATAATGAAACCTTTGCAGTCAAAACTGCTCTGCTTATTGATCCAGCTGCCGCCTTCCCTGACAAAGAATGAAGGCCTGCCAAAGCTGGAGAGGCTTGCGCCTCTACTATGGAAAAAGTATCGCTATGCGATTGAGGTTAGACACAATTCCTGGTTTGACAAAGAAGTCTATAGGCTATTGACAAAATACAACGTGTGCCTTGTATGGAGCCAGCTCGATGCAATTCAGACGCCTCCGGAACTCACTACAGACTTTTTCTATCTGCGGTTTATTGGCGACAGGAGCATTGATGTAAAGGACTTTGGCAAGATCCAGAAGGATAGACTGGCCGAAATGGAAAAGTGGGCAAAGGTTGTGAATGGTGCAAAGCGAAAAGTCGCGTTTGGGATCGTTGCCGCAAATAACCATTATGCAGGCTT
>DASYRH010000079.1:0-8342 GCA_036004585.1 Nitrososphaera sp.
TCCAAGGGGCAAGCTAATTTAGACATGCTAGCTAGCTTACTTTGCGCCGGTCAGAGAGAGAGATCTGATCTGCTTCCCTGATGAAATGTCTATTAATGGCGAGTTTTATCATTGACGATTGAATTGCTAAAGACTCCGACTTGGGGGATAAAGCCTGTACCAGAAGCACACAAGAGACTGGGGGGCCTCGATTATTTTATTCTCTGGTCCAGTCTTGGAGTGGGCCTACTCGTACTTTCGGCGGGTTCATTTCTCTCTGCGGCCAGTTTTACTGATGCCATTCTTGCGATAATCGTCGGGTCATTAGGCGGATCGATGCTTCTGGCTCTAGCAGGTAGAATAGGAAGCGATCACGGGATCCCTTCGCTCGTTACGCTGAGACCCGCGTTTGGGATCGGTGGCTCGTACCTCCCGGCTCTGCTGAATGTTATGCAGCTTGTAGGCTGGACGACCTTTGAGATCATGATAATGGCCAGAGCTGCCGAGATGCTATCAGGAAGCGCACTCCCATACTTTGCTTGGGCGGCAATTTTTGGATCCCTTGTCACAGTGCTTGCACTAGCCGGCCCCCTTAACGTGGCCAAACAGTGGCTAGGCAAATTTGCTGTGTGGATAGCATATGGAACTTCTGCAGTGATTATTTTTAACCTCGTCAGTTCGCCGAATATCGCGGGGTTGGTCGCTTCACCGGGGACGGGAATGTCGTTTTTTTCTGCACTGGATCTAGTCATCGCAATGCCGGTATCATGGATGCCGCTTGTTGCGGACTACAATAGGTTTGCAAGGAAGGGAAAAACGGCCATGTGGGCCACATTCATTGGTTTTGCGCTTACAAACATACTGTTTTATTTTGGAGGCGTTATGCTGGGGACGTCCGATGTAATTGGAATAATAATCGCGATCCAGATGATGTTCTTTGGATTTCTTATGCTCCTCCTTATCGTAGATGAAGCAGACAACGCATTTGCCGACGTCTATTCCGCGGCAGTTTCGGCACAGAATGTTTTCTCACATCTGAGTCAAAAGCATCTGATCATAGGATTTGGAGCTGCAAGTGCGCTGCTTGCCATGATAGTCTCAATTGAACAATACGAATTATTCTTGCTGCTCATAGGCGCAATATTTGTTCCTCTATTTGGTGTGGTCCTCACCGATTATTACGTAGTGAAAAAGAGGAAATACACAGCAGAAATGTTGTATGGACAGAGAACGATAAAGATTCCGGCCATTATTGCCTGGGGGTGCGGGGCTGCACTGAGTTTTGCTCTTTCTCCACTATCACCAGTTTATGTCTCTCAGTTGCCTGTCATTGGAGCGACCATTCCAAGCCTAGCGGCGGCATCTCTGCTCTATCTGGCATTCACGAAGATTCGGAAGCATTGACAAGAATTTTCTAGAAACTGACTCGAAGCTCGGAAGTCTAGCCAAATTTCGGTAGGATCAGAATAAAAAAGATTAGTCCCACTCCTATCATCGCAGCGGCTTTGATCCGGAGGTAGAGAGTAAATCCTGACATTATCAATGTCGAAGGAACCAACTCGTCATATACATTTGAGGAAGTATGTTCTTGTTACAAACAGGACAGAATTATTTCATGCTTTCAAGAGTAATCCTCCTTACACAATCCACAAATACCGGGAACCGTTAGCAAGACTGTCTCATTGGGCACTCACTGCCAGAACTGCAACAAAATGCCTCAGAGCATGTTGGAATTTAATTCCGTGTTGCTTTGCGCCGATTGTTTTGAAAAAGAAATCAAGAGAATTGCGTCGGCCGTTATCGAACCGTGAAAATGCCACGAAATACTTACCGATCGACTTCAATTCGTAACTTGATTTATAAATAACGTAAATCGATTGAGCTGTGCTGAAATGAGACTTCTCGAATATCAAGGAAAGGAACTCTTTGATCAGTACGGTATACGGATACCCCGGTCTAGTCTCGCAAATAATATCGACGAAGCTAGGAACGGCGCAAAGAAACTTGGGTATCCCATCATATTGAAATCACAGCTCACAGTTGGAGGCAGAGGAAAGGCCGGCGCAATAGTAAAGTGCAAGTCTGAACAGGAATTGGAACCTAAATTCAACGAACTCCTTCACAAGGAAGTTAAGGGTGAGCTTCCACGTGGCATCCTACTGGAAGAAATGGCTGACATTCGAAAGGAACTTTACCTCTCGCTGTTTTTGAATAGGTCAAAGCGATGCTATTCCCTTATCTCGTCTGCAGAGGGCGGCGTTGACATTGAAAGCGCTGCTAACAGAATAGTGGTCGATGTTCCGATTGATGGGTTAAGCGCGCAGACTGCAGAGGATACCGCAGGCAAGCTCGGCCTGACCGGCAAGACCATAGTGTCATTTGTCGACCTTACGACGAAATTATCACGCCTAGTAAATGAAAAAGAGGCCGAACTTGCAGAAATAAACCCGGTTGCAATCCTGGGAAATAATTCGTTACTCGCACTTGATTCCAAAGTTATCATTGACGATAACGCGATTTTCCGCCATCCAGAGCTAAAAAAGTACGAACACATTTCTGAGCTAGAGAAACAGGCCGAGATTAACGGGTTCTCTTTGGTAGAGCTAGATGGCAACATCGCAATAATCGGCAACGGGGCAGGGCTAGTAATGTCTACGCTTGACATGGTTTCAGACGCAGGAGGTAAAGCTGGCGCGTTCTTGGATTTTGGGGGTCGAGCAACTACCGAATCTATCTATGAAGCTCTAAAGGTCATCAGCAAAATTGACAGGATTGACTCGATTCTTGTTAACCTTTTTGGCGGCATAGTGAGGACTAACCTGGTCGCGCAGGCGATCTTAGATGCCTACAAAAATAACCTCATTAATGTGCCTGTGTTCGCGAGGATATCTGGTGCAGAGTCTGAAAAGGCAAGAGAGATGCTCAATGGGAGCAAGGCAAGACTGTACAATACAGTAGAAGAGGCAATCCAGGCTGCAGTCGCTGCCTTAAAGGAGTAAATGGAGATCATGAATGAAAAAACCATCGAAAAAACGTTTGACGTATTTGATATTCTGGTCGGCTCCAGAAGCGATAAGGATTACGCGAAAAAGCCAGTAATTATACAGGGCATCACCGGAAGCTACGGCTCAACCCATGCGCGCTTAATGAAAGCATATGGGACCAATGTGGCGGCTGGGGTTACTCCGGGGAAGGGTGGACAAACCTTTGAAGGCATTCCAGTCTATGACACAATGGGTGACGCAGTCAGGGCCACTGGAGCGCGGATTTCTGGGATGTTTGTTCCTGCTCCGTACTTTCTAAAGGCTGCCATCGAAGCGCTTGAGAGCGGGATCAAATTGCTAGTCGCAATTCCGGAGCACGTTCCTATTAGGGATTCAATAAAAGTCCTAGATTATGCCGAGAAAAAGGGAGCCAAGATGGTTGGACCGAATACTCCTGGCGTAATAGTGCCTGAAGTAATGAAGGTCGGTATCATGCCTGCCCAACCATTCAAGCCTGGGAACACGGTCGTTCTCTCCCGCAGCGGCACATTGATGTACGAAGTTTCTTATAATCTGTCAATGCGAGGTTTTGGCCAGAGACTTTGCCTTGGTATCGGTGGCGATCCGGTGAATGGCACGAACCTTATAGAAGCGTTTGACTTGGTAAGGAACAGATCCGATATCGATTCTGTCGTAGTTGTAGGTGAAATAGGCGGTGACGCGGAAGAACAGCTCGCTGAATATATCATACGCACCTCTTTTGACAAGCCTGTGATCGCCTACATTGCTGGACGAGCAGCTCCAAAGGAAAAGAGGATGGGCCATGCAGGGGCGATCGTATATGGAAACTTTGGCTCTGCCGAATCAAAGGTTTCAAACTACGCCAAAGCTGGGGTTCCTGTCGCAAAAAGGCCTGCAGAAGTCCCCGACCTACTAGCAGGGAAACTGAAAAAGTGAACGGGGTACTCTAGCTATCAGCTGGGGTGGCGCTATCTTCGGATCCGACAACCGATGTGGCATTTCCATCCGAAATCACAATTTCTGCTGGACTGTCTATCCGGTCGTCACTTTCTGATGGATTGTAGATTTCTGCAAATCCAAGAAGAAGACCAAGAATCGCAAATGTCAGGACAAACATTACTACAGTTGACCACATGATCGGAGATCATGCTATTCCATTCTTAAAGATTTGTATTTCATGTACTCAAGGTCGAAAAAATATCCATCTAGCTGTTCAACGCCTAGAGATATTCAATCAAGTGAAAACTAGTGGGTAGGTCTAGGGGTTTTTGCAAACTCGAGGAAAACTTTTGCACCGTCACCAAATATTGATCTCAGGACTGGCTCAAGCCTTTCTCTATCTAGCCTTCCGTCGTGGATAACGTCTTCCCCCTCTAGTGCTTGAAGAACCAGATCCACGTTGGGCTTACCCAGAACCTTCAGACCCTCAACAAACGATTCATAGAATACCGTGTCACTTGTCAAGGGCAACACCCACTCTAATCTCCCAGGAGCTGCATGTAATCTGGGACTTCAACTATTGTCAAATTCTACTTTGGTGCGATTTGGATATAAGGCACGAGGTGTAGCGCCGTATACATACAGTGTTCTCTGAGGCACCCATATATAGAAAGGATGAGAATCTGGTTTGATTTTGTCGACCGAGACCAGATTTTGTGATAGATGTATGGCAAAGACCAGCCATGAAATAATCGAAGAGCCAGATGCGATATATACGTATAAGCGAAGACGGCTGTACGTGTGTAAAGATTGCGGACATAAGACGTTTCGAAGGGGCTTAAGGCCTAGTGCAGAATCAGTGTACTAGGATATGCAATCGCTCGACCAATCTATCCCAAATGCAATAGTAAAGCTCAAGGCCGAATATATCAGGGCTAGAAATGGGCGTACATTTCTTTCAGAAGTGCTACCCACCGCCAGCTCCGGACTACTCCCTATTGACTCTACCATCCTCCAATCGCTACACGGCTTTACAAGGTCAAACGATTTGTACGTCAAATCATATCGTCAAGATGTTGATGCGATTTCATGCCTTGTTTACGAAGCCGATATCAACAGTTATTGGCTTAGCAGCAAGAAATACGACTCCTGCTACCAGCCCTTTTACCCAACATGGCTTCTGTCAGCGTACGCGCTCGTTCAAGGGGCAAAGTCCCTTGGATTTAAAGAACTGGTAGATATTGGGTCAGGTGATGGCAGGATAGCGTACTGCGGGAGCTTGCTCGGCATGAAATCATATGGGATCGAGATTGATGGCGGCTTGGTACAGCTTCAGCGAAAAATAGGAATCGAGACAGGGGTGTCATATTCCTCAATACAAGCCGATGCAACTCGTTATGAATTTGACGAGCTCGGATTGTCCCGGCCAATGTTTTTCATTTCCGGGCTTCCCGAAATGGGGGAGATGCTTGCACGGAGTGTATTAGAAAAAATATTGTCCGATCCCGCACTCAAAGGTAATTCCGGCTTTAACTTCATGGGCAGCCACGTCATGAAAAGATTGTCAAGAGACCATACTGATTGGGGATGGGGAGAAGTAATCTCGCACTTTGACCTAGACTTGAATGGTACACTTACCCTCCCAACATACTGGACCACTGAAGAGCCGCTGGATACGGCATACGTATTCGCTGTCTCCACCTAGGCGAGCTAATTAGTGGGAAATTTTGTGCTGCCGCCATCTGGCGAGAACCTTCACCGAACGAGCCAAGAGTTCAAGTGATGACTTCAGTAGTACGTGGGCTAACTGCCTAAGAATTAGAAAGAAGATTTGCAGCTAAATCTTATTGCAATGCCGCTCAACGCTTGTCGAACTGTAATTTATATTGCGCCTGAAAAAAAAGAACAAACGGCAGCTTGGCAGAGAATCTTTTAACGATGCTCTTGTGGCTTGGAGAGCTTACCGGGGCTAGTTTCTTGCTTTCCTATGGCGCAGAGCATCTTTCAATGAAGTACGGTGCCAAGTTTGTTGGCCGGACACTTCTCAGCGTGGCCACGACTCTGCCCGAAATTGCCATAGTCGTATATGCCGCGGCGGACGGCGCTTATGGGGTGGCTATCGGCGCAGGCCTTGGAAGCAACCTTCTCATGATGACCCTGGGGCTTGCCATAATGCTGCTGATAGCCACGACCAAACTTTCAAAAGCTCCCCTAAAGGGAGTCGATGTTACGACTTTCAAGTTAGACAAGATATTTCTCATCGCAACGGCACTTGTCAGCGCTGTATTATTCATAGACGGGTACGGCTATTACGATGGATTTATCTTTGCGGGAATGTTCGGCGCATATCTTGTAGTGGCGCTGGTTGAAATGAAAGCAGAAAACAAGGCGAATAAGGCCAAGAAGCAAATGGTTGAAGACCACAAGGTTGTTTCATTCACCGAAGATAACTCGGCACATGGCACGAAGATGGGCGGGAAGATGACGAAGGCAGTCTTGGCATTTGCAGCTGGGACAGCCGGCATCTTTCTTGGAGCCGAGCCGTTTATCCATTCGCTTGAAGGCTATTCAGTTGAAGCAGGCGTATCGGTGATTGTACTGGCGGTCATTATCAGTCCCATTGCAGGCGAGATGCCAGAAAAGATTTCCATGATGCTATTAGCGCGCAAAGGGGCGGCCGGTGCGTCCATCGCAGTAGCGAACGTCCTTGGTTCAAAGATACTAAACAACACTCTGCTACTCGCCGTAGCGGTATTTGGTGCGATGTATTACGCTGGCTTCTTCGAAGTCATTCAAGCAACCGCCGCCCTTCAATATCAAATCATCCTGGTCACAGTGGTCACATTGATCGCGATAGCTCTAATGTTCAAGAAGGAAATCGGCTTGAAGGTGGGCATCGTCCTCGCAATAATGTACGTGATAAGCATCATAATTCAGTTCCTACTTCCTCATGATTCTACTGTGCATTAAAATAGCCATCTGAGCAATGAAAACCGTGTTTTCAAAGATTTTGGTTCCCGTTGATGGATCAGAGAACGCCTTTCGTGCACTAGACCAAGCTCTGTTTCTTGCAAAAAGCACAGGGGCAGCAATCACTGCCATCCATGTGATTGAAAGCCCACCTACGGTATATGTTGAATCACAGAAGCTGCTCAATGAATTACTTAGCAACTACAGAAAGGAATCTGCAAAGATATTAGACAAGTGCAAAGAGATTGGGCAGGGGCAAGACGTGAAAGTAGATACTGTGATAGCGGAAGGCGATGCTGCGGCTAACATCAATGGGTATGCGGAAAAAGAAGCGTTTGACCTCATAGTCATTGGAAGCCGAGGTCTTGGCAGGCTGAAGCAAGCCCTCCTCGGCAGCGTCTCCAACAAGGTCATTCACCACGCAAAGCGCTCGGTATTGATAGTAAAGTAGCAGGTTAGATCGAATTTTCCCATTGCATTATGACAGACCTATCATTGGCATACTGTCCCTTTCTGACTGTTTCAAGCTCCTGTTCTAGCTTGCGTTTGAGTGATACATGCGAACTGGTGGATGCATGAGTCTTAGCATCTAAAGAAGTTAATGCTAGTCCGCAAATATTGCATCTGAGGTCCTCTGCCTGCGACATGCTTGTTTGATGAAGAATGTGAGATATAAAACATTGCAGTTCATACGGCATGCTTTATGACTGAGAAAGACTTCAATTTCGTGAATCAGTTGTATTCGCTACGCACTATCGACAGACGATAAAAACATTCAATAGCAACTGATCCCTAACTTTGCACTCGTCAAAACGAGGTTCAAGAAATGACATCAGCGAAAAAGGAGCTAAAAGAAAAGGAGAATCAGGAACGTCTCGCCCGAGCAGTTGAAACACTTGATTCCATTAACCGTAATAATGATGTCCAGAAGAGCATCAGAAATATGATCAAAGAGGTTCTTTCCGCGCTAAAGGACGACAAAGGCGGAAGCCCTTCAGTCAGGGCTGCAAATGCCATCAGCCTCCTAGATAATGCAACTCAGAGCCCCCAGATGCAGTCCCACATAAGGACAATGCTCTGGCAGGTGGTCTCGACTCTTGAAAGCATAAGGGAATAAAATCTATCTAGTACTCTTTACAGGCTTTACCGGCGGTGGCAACTTTTCAAGTTTGTGGGTAGGGTTGGCAAGATAGTGCCGCGACGCTCCCTCTCCGCTCAGGACGATATTGCAGTTGACACAACGATATCTGATTGCCATATTAGCCGCGCAAAAAGGTATAGTATGCACAAGGCTAAAAATGCTATGGAAACTTTGATTCCGACACTACCTAAGCCGGACTATTTCCCTGTTGTCTGGGACGCTTGACCTTATCTTGAGGCGGGAGTAGATGGCACTTGCCGTATTTTCTGATTTTGTCCTCTCGCCATGGTTGACCAGAACCCGTTTTG
>DASYRH010000080.1:0-4530 GCA_036004585.1 Nitrososphaera sp.
GCGAGCAAGAGGATCAAGTTTAGGTATCTAGCATCTTTATCGCGCGAGCTGTTCACAAAAAACTTACAAACAACCAGATCAATTTCAGAATGTGGTGGACGAACGGTCTGCTGGCGCTGTTGTATTTTATTCAGAAAGCGACAGCGCAGAGCCTGAATTCCTTCTGCTAAATTACACAGCAGGGCATTGGGACTTTCCTAAAGGCAATATTGAGCATGGCGAGCAAGAAATACAGGCAGCAACAAGGGAGATCCGCGAAGAGACTGGCATTAATGATGTAGAGTTTGTCGACGGATTTCGGAGTAAGATCGACTACAGGTACAGGCACGGCAAGAGACTTGTGCATAAGGAAGTCGTGCTTTTTCTCGCGAGGACAAGGACAAAGGCGGTTGTGTTATCACATGAGCATGTCGGATATGTGTGGAAAGGCTACGAGGCGGCGCTGGATCACCTGACATACAGAAATGCCAAGAACCTGCTCAAGGAAGCAAAGGATTTTCTCCGTCAGCGGTCAATCGCTAACCGCAGATGAAATTTTTTCCTTAAAATCTACTGCTGTTTTGGCTGGATTTTTAGATTCCAATATTGAACGGCCCACTATCAGGTAGTCTGCGCCGTTTCTGGCCGCAGCCTCTGCATCGCCACCCTGCACACCAATTCCCGGTGAGTAGACAGGCAGCTTGCTTACCGACATCTCTTTGATTATCTGCAGATTGCCCGCGCCTACAACGATTCCGTCAGCACCGGCCGCCAATGCTCTTTCAAGAAAAATTCTGTACAGTTTGCGCTTGCTATCGACCTCTAGTCCATAGCCTTCATTTGCACCCGCATGGCTCATGTAGACAAGGGCGATTATACCGCCATCTGATTTGCGCGCTCTTTTTACTAGGTCTTGAAGTGCATCGCTACCGATGAATGGATTGGCGATCACCGAGTCAAATCCCATCTTGCCCATCAGATGATCGATCGCGACACTATTCGTGTTATCAATGTCGTTTAGCTTGATATCTGCTATACACTGAAGCCCATAGGAATGAGTCATCCGATTGATTTCCGCTAGTTCCTTTCCCGAAAGCGGCAGTATCATGTGAAAGTTTACCTTTATCGCGCAAACGTGCTCCTGCAGAACAGAAATCATCTTTTCGGCAAATTTCTTGACGTCGGGGATAGAAGGAGACGGGTCAATGGCAAGGACAATCCTGCTTTTCTTTTCAGCAGCTGCACTGGCAATCCTGTCGCGAAAAAGCCTAGCCATAAGTCTTGACCAGCGGGTGATCCCCTTGAAGCTTTACTACCTTGAGGTAAACGTATCCATGTTCTTCCAACCTCGAAGAGAACACTGGCTGCTCGTTTTTCAGGCTGGAATAGCGAAGGAAAGGCTCCTTTGGTTCCTCTTCAAGATTTACGTAGTAAAAGTAAGAGATCGAGTCATTGTCATTTGTGCTCATTGGCGAGCCGAGTACCAGACTGCCACCCTTTTCCCGAAACATGAAAAGGGGAAGTGGAGGCTCGTCAAAGACAGTCTTGTACGCGGCGACTTTTGCCAAGCTAGAAATCTCCTTTAGCTTGATTACCGTATAGCCGGATTTCTTGTCTACCCTTGCAGCCCGAATGAGGGTCGGCGGGAACTTGTCGACATTGAGTATAGGCGAATACACAAACGTCGGATTGCTGACTGAATCTGCAAGAAGAACTTCCTCGATGCCACTTGTAACCCTATAGGCAAGGTACTGGCCTACAGTTTGATCAGTCGGAGTATAATAGATAACCGCCCTGCCATTAATGATATCTGCTTGTGCAGCCAGGACGTTTTCCTTGTTGAAGACAAGTGAAAAAGCCGGCAGTGGAACCCGCTCAAGCGCGCACACAAGCCTCGCAAAATCTTTGAGGCCCGCAAGCGCGATATAGCATGGGGCTTTGAGCGGCAATTCGCACTAATGTGGAAACCGACAGTATTAAAGTCATACGTCTGCCGTAATTCCGTTGGCCGGCAAGGTAGAAGAGCTCGTGTCACGAGCAAAGTCCATTATTATTAGTGACGATCTGCGCAGGCCGGAGCTCTGGAGGGCATACGTCGCGATAGAGTACGCCATACTGGATCTAAAACTCCGCCACAGAATAGAAGGCGCACCTCCGCCTGCAAAGCTGACAAGAAAGAATGCAGTGGATCTGGCCCTGGCCCGATCACTTCTTAATAGAATCGATCTGACATCTGATGAAAAAAAGCTGCTCTATGATCTCAGGGCTTGCAGAGACGTACTAAAGTCACTGGTGGCAAACTATGAACGCCGGTCGACTACGTCGTAAATTTCCGGCCCCGTACCTATAAGTGTCACATTCAGTCCGGTTTCGCCCTCGATATTCTCTATGAATTTCCTTGCTTCTGCAGGCAGCCTGTCATATTCTCTTGCGCCGGCGCACTGAGGATACAGTACATCAAGCTTTGTTACTGCAAGCTGGGTCGCGCTGTTGAGCCTTATCGCCCTCCTCGCCAATTCCATGTCAAATGGCGATGCGCGGCGCTGCCTTCCAGTGACACTTCCGTATTCAAGCCACCCTCGCTGCTTTGCCTCCTCTTCGCCAAGCTCATTTGTCAGCGGCCCTCCGCCGACCCTGGTGACGTAGGCCTTAAAGACGACCAGCACGTCGTCCACCCTTTTAGGGCCGATTCCGACATCCGAACAAATCCCGGAGGCTGTGACGTCCTTTGAAGTCACGTACGGGTAGCCGCCATGGAAGAGTGAAAGGTAAGTCCCCTGAGTCCCTTCTACTATGACGCTCTCCTTGCTATCAAGCGCGTAATTCACAGAGTTACTTACGTCCTCGATGTAGAGCGACAACTCTGGAATGTCCTTTGCCAACTTTAATATTCGAAGTGCCCTGTCCGAATTCGCCGGGCCGGTTCCAGTCCCGGTGGTGCCCACCTTGTTCCTGAGATGGTCCTCGCTCCTGTCCCTGTCAATGTGCGACTGCTCTATAATTCCGCACTGGCTGTCAACGTAGGTGCGGTCGCCCGCGCCAAATTGCGCGATCTCGCTTTGGAGCACCTCTGGGTTGACAAGGACGCCAGCGCCTATCAAGAGCCTAGTTGTCGGGCTGAGAGCAGCGCTTGGCAGCATTCGCACCTTGTATGTCTTGCCTTCAAATGTAAAAGTATGACCTGCGTTCGGACCAACGCCTCCCCGAACGGCAATTGAGGCATTATCCTTTCTTGCAAGGTACGCTACTATCTTACCCTTGCCCTCGTCCCCGTAAAACCCGCCTACCGTAACAAGGCACGGCATTTCTGCACTGATGTCATATTGCGTGGATATTTAATCCTGATGTGCGACGAAATAAATTCCCCTGCCGTCCAATCGCATGTCGTGTCAGATAAAAATGCGGCAGGTAACATTATTCAGATACTTGCAAACCTGCCGGACTTTTTGAGAAGACCAATGATGCAAGGCCGGCTCAAAGAGTTCTTTTCCATGTCTGGAGAAGACCGGCGCGAGACAATAGCGATGGCACTGGCGGCGGCACCTACAATTGATCCCTCAAAATTGGCTGTCCTTGTCAAGACGTGGCTTGAAATAATATCTGACTTTGAACCGGAAAGGCGGTCTGTCCTGTTCAAGGTGTACTCGCAGCAGGTCCTTGCCAATCCGGGTTCGATTCAAAGATTGGACTTTGGTTCGCTTACCGACACTTTTACGTCACTTAATGACAAGCAGAAACAGGCGGTAACGGACTCCCTGCACGAAGCTCTATTCTCTATGCCAAACAGGCATGCGATCCTGAAGCTGATACCAGATCATACACTGCGCGCACTAAAGTTAAGGAGCTGAACTCAATGCATGTGGTCTGGTTTCTTTTCGGGGTTCTTTTGAAGTTCGCCTTCAGACTTTTCCAGGCCAAAGAAAGTGCGCTCGTATTTTCGCAGAGCCTTCCTGTGCTCCGGGAGCGACATGTCCAGTCTCATCTCGTTCATAACCATTACAGCATAAGTAGTCCACTCTTTCCAGCACGCAGCGCATGCCGGGTACTTGTCAGCCGCCGGGTCGTCGGCAGCCTCTTCAATTGGTTTGCTGCACTTTAGACATGTCTTGGCCATTACGCTGTAGACTCGGAGTGCCGATTTTATAAATGTCCAGATTTTGGAGTTGCTATGACTTGCCTGAATGGCACAATTCGAGTAGCAATCTAAAAGCATTGATTCACGAATATATCATAAGTATCAGGTTTTATGATAATCATTAAATTTAATCGCGATGCACATTTCTACATGAGAACTGCTACCTTCACATTGGTGACCTTGGCACTTTTGGTGTTGGTTACGGATAACGCATTCGCCGCGCAACTTGCTTTTGACCTGCACTCCGGGATAGGTTCAAAGCAACCTGGCAGCTTCATCCCCGTTGCGATTGTAGCCATAGCTTCGCTACTGGGGGCAATACTAATAGCCCTTGAGATGAAGAAGGCAAAAGGAATTTGGTTTTCAATTAGCGAGAGACTGAAGTAGGCTAGAACAGCGGCTTTTTCATGTTAGAG
>DASYRH010000081.1:0-14458 GCA_036004585.1 Nitrososphaera sp.
GGGCTAGGAAGAATCGGGTCCGCGGTAGCCAAAAGGGCAAAGGGCTTCGGCATGAATATTCTCTACCACAACAGGAATCGGGATCTAGGGAAAGAACTTCAGCTAGGAGCAAAGTACGTCGAACTAGATGACCTCTACTCCCAGAGTGACTTTGTCTCGGTGCATACGAGCCTCAACAAGCGGAGCGCCGAGATCATCAACTTTTCTGCGCTTCAAAAAATGAAACGATCTGCATTTCTGATAAACACGTCGAGGGGTCAGGTGGTAAATGAACTTGATTTAGCAAGAGCGCTCAAGCGTAAAATGATTGCAGGAGCTGGTCTGGACGTTTTCGCAAAGGAGCCTCTTCCAAGGAAAAGCCCCCTTGTGAAAATGAGGAATATCGTCTTGCTTCCGCACATCGGGAGCGCCACGGTGCAGACTCGATCAAGGATGGGTGAGGTGGCGGTACGAAATCTGCTTGACGTCCTCGAAGGAAAAGAACCGGAGGCAAGATTCATGGTAAATCCGAAAGTTAATGAGTCACTTTCGTAGGAGGATTGAATAGTTCAGGGGACCCAATCTACTTGGTTGATTCCCACGCCTGCTTTTTCTTGTCATAGTCTGCCCGAGAATAAGCAGGTCTGGCAGGATGCCCCATGACAACGGTATTCGGCGGTACGTCCTTTGTCACAACCGAGGCCATAGCAACAACGCTGTTTCGTCCAACCCGGACCCCAGGCTTGAATACCGACCTGCCGCCAATAACTGCGCCGTCTTCGACAGTGACTCCAACCATCTTTGGGCTCATCGGGTAAGGGTCATTTGTAAACGCCGCGCCTGGGCCAATGAAGACATTACTGCCTATAACGGTAAGTGGTGGAATGTATACGGAGCCTTCTATTCTGGTGTTATTACCTATTTTCACGCCATAGTCGACATGCGTAAGCGAGCCGATCATGACATTGTCTCCGATTTCTGTCTTACTTCCCACATAAGCAAAATGCCAGATCTTTACGTTCTTGCCTACCTTTGCGTCCCTGGCAACAAAATTTGTTACACCCTCGGGAGCGACATAGCTGCTCAATGTTTCAGAGATGCCATGGATTGCCTTGCTTTATAACTTTCTCAGGGATTCTACTTTGCCATTTCTGCAGAAAGTCAAGATCTTCCTGTCGCTTTCTGAGTTCGTCAGGTAGCATCACTGGAATTTCTTCCTTGATCGGATAATACCTATTGCACTTTGTGCAAAAGAGAATTCCTTCGATAACGTTGTCAGTTTCTGAATTGATGTCAAAAAGCTCTAGTGGGTAGTGCTTGTCAATGGGACACGCCAGGATATCGAGCATTGACTTTTTCATTATTGTTTCAAATCCAGGTAGACGGGGGATCCAGTGTTGCTTGAAAGTATAGCAGCTTCTGCAACGCGAGTCACGTTGGTGGCGTCAGAAGCGCTGACCACTATGCTTGCCTTGCCCTGAATAGAATCAATAAAGTTTCGAAGCTCAAGCGTAAGGGGTTCTTGAAATTGGTTCCGGGGCACTATCGTGGCGTCTGCATGGTCAATCCGTATTTCCTGAGTGAGAAAGTCCCCCGTGATTATTCCGTCTGTGCAAACGGCGCTAAATGTCCTGACTTTCTTTGGAGTCAGCCAGTTTGATGCAATGACTGCCACCTTTTGGCCTTCAAATCCCAGCATGATGGTTGCAAAGTCTTCAAAGGAATGGAAGCGCTTGCCTGCGCGCGCAAATACAACGTTTGGTCGTGTGCCAAAGAGAAACATCGCCGCGTCGATGTCGTGGACTGAAGTATCATAAATTATCCCAACGTCCTTGATGTGAAGGGGCATCCTGTTCTCTCTGTGAAACTCGATCATCATAGGGTCTCCGTACATGCCCCCCTCGATCAGCTTCTTTGTATTGCTCACAACAGGATTGAAGCGTTCGACATAGCCGGAAGTCAATATCACTTTTTTCTTCTCTGCTGCCTCTGTCATCTCTTCGCACTCTTGTGAAGAAAACGACATCGGCTTTTCGACAAAGGTGTTGATGCCCCGGTCCATTACTTTTCTGGCAACGGCGGAATGTGTTTTCGTGGGAGTGCACACCAGGCAGCCGTCAAGCCTCTCCTTGTCAAGCATTTCATCCAGAGAAGAATAGGAGCGGGCTCCATACTTGTCGGCCAGCTCTCTCGCCCGGTTGCCGTCAACGTCGCATATAGCAGCAAGGCACCCAAAGTCATTCAATACCCTAGCGTGGTTCTTACCCCAACCGCCCACGCCTATAACGGCAAGGCCAAGACCGCTCGCATCTACCATACAGGGGTTAACCAGTCCATGTGTTCTTTAGAGCCGGCGGACACGACCTTTCCATACATTTCACGAATATTCTTACTTATTGGACCTTCCTTGCCGTTGCTTACCATATGGCCGTCAATGCTAGTAACCGCAATAATTTCAGCAGCCGTTCCGGTAAGAAAGATCTCGTCAGCTAGATATAGTTCCGTACGCGGGATAGGCCGCTCTATGACTTCATACCCAAGTTCCTTGGCGATTGTCATTGCACTTTCGCGTGTAATGCCTTCTAGCGCAGACTCGGAAAAGAATGGAGTATAGATCTTGTTTTTCCTAACAAGAAATATGTTTTCTCCCGATGCCTCGCTCACGTTTCCCGAGAGGTCGAGGAGTATCGATTCATCATACCCATTCCGGCGGCTTTCCTGGGTCGCAAGTATGGAGTTGAGGTAATTACCAGCCGCCTTGGCAAGTGGTGGCATAGTACTGTCATGGATTCGTCTCCACGAAGAAACGCAAGCCTTGATGCCCTCGCCCTTGAAATACCTTGCAAACGGAAAAGTTATGATAACGGTATGCGTTGGCGAGTCCTTTGTTATGTTTAGGTCTATTCCGTGAAGCCCCACGAAGGTCAGGGGCCGGATGTAGCATGACTCCTTCATGTTATTTTTTCGTAATAGCTCTACTGTGGCATTGCATAGCTGGCTCACAGTATTGTTTGAAGTAAAAGAATAGACGTTTGCAGACCTACGCAGCCTATCCATATGATCTTCGAGCCTGAAGACGTAAAGATTATTTCTCGTTGAATAAGCCCGTATGCCTTCAAAAACAGCGGTTCCATAGTGGAGTGCGTGGGTAAAGATAGGTACCTTTGCTTCTTCCCACTTGACAAATTTTCCATCGAACCAGATAAACTCGCTGCCTTTCTCTTTCATGCTTCTATAGGGGCAGAATTTACCGCTGGCTTATAAAAGTCTTGAACTAACTTTAGGTTAAACAATAAAGAGTACATAGCAGAGCTGGATAACGGACGTTATTATACAGTTGTTGCCTTTACGAGTTGAACTTTGGCGCCAGGCTAGTGCATCGTTTCATTCCTTAAGCCGTAGCTTTATCCGGAGCATGCGGCGTATGCCTGCAACTGGCGCAATCTACCATTTGTGCTACTTGTCATACACCGACACTGCGATAGAACTGCCAGATTGAAATGTAGCCGCGAAGCTACAGTCGTTCCTGATTACGACGTTGACCACATCGCTGGAGGTAATGAAAGCATGCGAAGCAACAAAACAAGGGTTTTGCACGCCATCTAAAGTAGTGATGATGCTATCGTCAGTATCTACGCCGTTGATATTACAGCTGACTATGGTTCCGATATGAGCGTTAAATTGAGCTCCTACAGCCCCGCTCGGGTTACATTGTCCGAAAAGAAATTTTGTCACGCCTGCCAATTCAGCCGCTCCTACTGCATCTGTTGCAATCTCAGCTCCTTTTACTTCACCGTCCTTAATCTTTGCTGAGGTAACTGCATTACCACCCAAATCCACAGTCTTAACTTCCCCGTCCTTGATATCCGCAGACAAGATACTGTTGTTGATGATGTCTGCCGATCCGACAGTGTTCGCAGCATAGGCTCTCAGTTCTGGCGATGCAACGAAAGCGCCAGCGATGAAAGCCGTCAATAGGAATGCTCCCATTTTCGCGTTTATCATGGCCGCTGTATGTTGCGAGCAGTATAAGACTAGCTATGGAATAAGCTCGGCTGTCAGATTCTCTCCCTCCTATGTTTAGCCGGACCTACTTGTAGCCATCGCGCGGAAATTTCATCCCCATTACCCGCTTCGTGTTATCTGCTTCACGCGCAAACTTTTCCACGACATCCCAATTTTTTCTAATGAGTTCGGCCACAGTAATGGGAACTTTTTCTTTCCAATCATCTTTTAGGCCGATTAAGACCTGCCGATAGAGCAGTTCTTTGACTAACGATGCGGAAATCTCGAGCCTGCTTGCTCTTAGCGGGTTCAGCCTGTAAATCTTAAGCATGATTCTTTCCGCGGCATCGCCTGTGTAAGAAACAAATTGCTTTTCTTTTACTTTGGAAATGATCTCCCCACGTAACTCCCATGACTTTGATGATATTAGAGGTGGAAGGTATTTTGAATAGGGGGCATAGAACGCATAGTCGGGTACAACAGTAACCTCATTTCCGAATATAGATTCCACCATCTGTTTGCGCAGCTCGTAAGAGAACGGAAAGCTCTTTGTGTTTACCTCGTGTTCCTCCTTGAGGAACCGAACCGGAAAAACATAGACATGATATCCGTCGCCCTTTAGCTTGGAGATGATGGCTTCGTGAGCGTTTGTTAGGGGATTGAGGTGTGCAAGGTAAATAGCAGCAGTATCCGCCATGCCCAGATAGTTCTAGCATGTGAGGGGATATAATAACAAAAAGTAGAAAAAAGCCTGTTCGTCCGTTAACCTTTCTTTATCTCTATCTCAATTGTGGAGACGTTTCGGGTTCTGCCATCCTCAGATTGAACAGTTTCAGAGCCGATTCTCACGTCGCCGATCTTGTAACCTGCACTTTCCATCCTCTTCAGAGTAATCTGAGATACATCGACCGCCCTTCCAATGCTAAGGCCCCTTGCCTTGATGGTGACTGTTGGCTGGTTTGCTAACTGGATCAGCGTCGACGTAACGTATGTCATAAGTGGTTTCTTACCAATGTATATGGTGTCATGTGGACCTTCCCTACGCTGGGCCGGCTGCTCTTGTTGCGATGGTTGTGGTTCTGACATGAACGAGATTGCTGCTTAGGGATAATTTAAGCTATGGCTACATCCCTGTAACCAGAACGATTTGTAGCTGACGCGTCGGACGATGGTATCCTATATCGCTTAGCTACAAATATGGAACCAGTGCCCGTTGGATCGTTTGTTCGGAAAGAAAGCCAGCTGGAAGGCCGAATACGAAGACTCGCTGTACAAGATTTTCGACTGGGACGGCAACCTTGCCGGCTACTTTTTTCCTCACTATGGTGACCTTCAGCCAAAAGACAAAGAGGATGAAATAATAGAAGAGTTGAACAGAACGCGGTCGCAGGTGCAGCAAGCCACCCTGGTTCTTCCGATGGTAAAACTAGGACTTTTGGATAATCAAAACGGAATGGACCTTGATTACGTGATCTCTTCTCTTGAAACCAATTCGATTCGCACATCGGTATGGAAAAAATGGCTTGTGCAGAACGCCAAGACCTTTGGGATCTTTGGTGCCCAGTGCCACACGGCGCGTGAGGACCGCAACATGCTTTCTATAGCCCTTGGAATCCAGGCATCCATCACTCTTGGCGAAAAAGAGGTAGCCGAAGCTCTCATTCCTCTCCTTGACAAATTGCACGCTGACGGGCTTCTCTGATATTTATATGAGGTAGCTGGTACGCGGAAGGGATGAAAGTCCAATTCGCCAACCATCTTGTGTGCCTGCAGCACTCCGACAAGCAAGTTAGGCTGTCTCTGGAAAGCCTGGCAATGGAAGGTTCAAACGAATGTGTGGAAGGCTTGCTAAGGTGCTCTGAATGTGGTGCTGCTTACCCAATAATTCAAGGAGTGGCGATTGTAGTCAAGGACTTTCCATCCTATGCGGCAGGGAGAGCACAGACCTACGGCAGATGGCTTCTAGAGAGCCGAACAAAGGAAATGAAAGATTTTCTAAAGGAGAACGGGTCTAAGCTATCTCCTGATAGCTCTTCAAACGATCGATACGAAGAAGGCGGAAGCTGGTTCGTCCCGTACAGGTGGACCCAGTATGATCACTCGACTGAAGACAGGCTCCTAAAGTCTCTGCGGTGGAGACTCAGGCCCAATGAAATCTACAATCGCGTAGTCCACGGCATCAATCCAAAAATGGATGGCGTAGCCCTTGACATGGCATGTTCTATGGGTTACAGCACAACGCTTCTTGCTTCAAAGTACGCTTTTGTAATAGGAATCGACCTGTCGTTTTCTTTCATCCGCGAAGCGAGAAAAAAAATGTACGAATCAAAGCACGGCAATGTCGAGTTTTGCGTTGCAGATTCCCTTAACGCTCCATTTACCCCCTCGAAATTTGACCTTATCCTTGCGCTCAATCTGCTCGAACTTGTTGATGCGGAAAAGATGCTGCAATCCGTTCATAGGATGCTCAAGCCCCACTCGGAAGTCATAATTGCGGATCCATACGACTACAATAGGGATCCTCCTGCCAAGAAATCCTACGATGCAAGTTCATTTAGGTCGCTCGTAGACGATTCAGGCTTTGAAGTAGCAGAGAAGAGCGGCAAGGAAGAATCATTTATTCCGTGGGTCATCAAAGTCAACGAGAGAGCTTATCTATTCTACTTCGTAGACTACATTAAGGCAAGGAAAATCTCGAAGCAAAAATTCTAGCATGCGATGGGTTTAATAACATAGCCAAAGCAAAAGCTGCCATGCCAACCGCATACGTCCTTATCAACTGCGACCTGGGTTCGGAAGAAGAGATAATAAAAGAGCTCAAAAAGCTGCCAGAAGCTATCGAAGTATCTGGCGTCTATGGAGTGTATGATATCATTGGCAAGATAAGGTCAGATTCGATGGATAGGCTGAGGGAGACAATAACTTGGCATGTACGGAGGATAGACAAAGTCCGCTCTACTCTGACAATGATTGTTATTGAAGGTCAGGGAGAGAAAAAGTAAAGCTTGACCAGATTTATCTAGAACACTGGACTTCTTTGCATTATGAATTCCATAGATGCGATGGAATCAGAGATCCGATTTCAACTTGAAGACTTACCGTTGGTGAAATCACACAAGGCAGACAAGAATTGCTTGTTCGTCGGCTCGGGTGACTCTTATGCGGCCTGTCTTGTCGCGCAATATGCATCACGCAACAGAGCCTTGAGTTGCCATCCCCTTGATTTAATAGAAAACCCGTCCATCGCAGATGGCCGAGTGGTCTATGCTGTTTCAGTATCCGGAAAGACTAGGGCAAATATTCTTGCAATAAAAGCTGCCAAGAAAAGGGGAATTCATACTGTCGCAATCACCGCAAAGCTGGACAGCCCCTTGGCCTCAGCTTGTGATGAGGTTATCGGGATGAGGTACAGGCGGGCGCCTATGATCACCGCAGGAACTATTAGCTTCGCCGCTAATGTCATCACCTGCCTGTCAATTGCAATCAAGGTCAAATTTCCGAATAGCATATCAAGCCTGCTGACTGTTGCAGAAAAGCAGGCGGATGACTTTGTCGGCGCGATTAGTTCCGCCAGACAGTCCTACTTTGTTCTTGGCAACGGAGTGCTATTTCCGATAGCGCTGTACGGCGCGATGAAGTTGAATGAAGTTGTTGGGGCAAAGGCCCTCGCATACCCTACGGAAGAATTTTGTCATTCTCCGCTCTTCAGCATCGACAAAAAAGATTCGATTCTAATTCTTGGAGATCGGACCTCTTACGGCAGGAAGTTGGTCAAGAGACTTGCACCGGCCGGGTTTGAGTCAACATTTATCCAAATTAGAGACGGCGAGCTCTTGGGAACCATATTGCATTCCACATTTTTTCTGCAGATGCTCGCGCTAAAGATTGCCAAAAAGATGAAACTCAAAGAATGCTACTTTGTTCGGAACAAGTTGTTGCTCGGCATCAGTTCTGATTTTATTTACGACTAGATGGCAGATCAGGCCTGTTGCCCCATTCTCCCCACGAGCCAAGGTACATCTTTACATTCTCGTACCCCAACAACTTGAGCACCACAAACGTGTTAGCGGCTCGATACCCTCCCTGACAATATGTAATAATTTCAGCGTCCCGGGGTATCCTGCGATAGAGGTTCGACAGCTCGTTAGATGACTTGAATGCATCCTGCCGCAGGTTCTCATTCCAGTCGATATTTATCGCATCCGGTATATGGCCTGCCCTTGCGGCACGCATTATAGAACCATCAAACTCTCCAGCCGATCGAGCGTCGATCACTATCCTCTTTTCCGATTTCTTCTTGGAGCTGATGCGCCTAAAGTCTGCGAGTATTTTTGGATTCGGCTTGCCTCTAAAGGCCGTATGCACAAAGGGATTTGTCTTGGTTTCGGTCTTGAACCTCAATGCATTCCATTCATTGAACCCTCCGTCAAGCATGGCCACCTTTTCATGGGAAAAGTAGAGGAGGAGCCACACTCCCCTTGCGGCTGATGGGCCCGATACATCATCGTAAAATACTACAAATTTATCATGAGACACTCCTATGTTAGAGAGCAGAATTCTCATCTGCTTGTTGAATTGGTCAATGCCTCCCCTTGAGGTGTCGATCCAATGAAATTGCATCAAATCAATATTTACGGAACCAGGTATGTGAGATTTGGAGTAGCTTGCAAACGGCCGCGTATCAACGACGAGAAGTTTTCTCTCCCCAAGCATAGTTTGGAGCTGCTCAGCAGGGACTACCAGGCTCATTGCGCTGCAAGACTTTTTAACGGTGGCAATATTATCTATTTCTGTACAGGCCGGAGCTAGCTCGAGTGGCAAGAAAACCAAAGGCAACATCAAACGAGTCAACTGAACCGGGGAATGGCAGTCGGCTAGAATCGATACGCGGCGCCCACGTAACCCAAAAGATGGCGAGGACGACGCGCATGGAAGACTATCTGGAGGTTATCTATGAACTGATTGAGCACAAGGGTTATGCGACGACGGTCGACATTTCTAACTACCTCAACGTAAGCTCGCCGAGTGTCACAAAGATGCTGCAGCGACTACACGAGAGCGGCCACATCAACTATGAAAAATATAGAGGCATCAGCCTGACTGAAAGCGGAATGTCAGTAGCAGAAAACATCCACGAGCGGCATGGAGTGCTAGCGGAATTTCTGATAATGATAGGTGTCGAGGCGGAGACTGCGAATAGAGATGCGGAGGGGATCGAGCACCACTTGCACCCTGAAACCTTGAGAAAGTTGGAAGAATTTATCAAGCTTGTCAAGAGCCAGGGGATACCCGGCCTAAGCTAGCGCCTGCTCAAGAATACCTTTATCTCTTCTCCACCTAGTATCGCGTTGACTATCTTTCGCCCGGCTTCCGAGCGCTTGTCGATTTTCACCCTAGCCTTTTTGCCTACCTGACTGCTAATGACGTATTCTTCTTCAACGTAGACGTCGACTGCCCTGCCGATCACTTTCTCGTCAACCATGATATTGACTGAAGACCCTGCTTCACTTACATCGAATTCGATTTCCTTGCCAAGTGTTGGGATCTTTGTTTCGACGTCTATCTTTACACCTAGTGCTTCCTCCAGTTCTGAGACAGTCGCGCCGCCTCTGCCTATTAGCCGCGGAGCTGCATCCTTGTTTACTCTAACTTGAACCCGATTGTCAGACAGAATGTTCACCTCGGCTCCAGGATCGAACCTTCGTACTACATCAAGTATCCTTGACTGGGCCAGTTTCTTGATTCCACTTTCTTCATGAGCTTCTTTGGCCAGCTTTAAAACAGGAACCACCACGTTTTCCTCGCCAAAGGTATAGATCTCGTATTCGATTTGGCCGGATTCAAAATCGCGCACTTCGACAAGAGGCCTGGCAAGATCCGCCTCGGTCATGCCTGTAGGCACCCTGACCGTAAGGCTCAATTCGTAAACTTTCTTGATTCCTCCGTCTCGTACAAAGATGATCGTGTCAAGTATGTGGGGGATCATGCCAAGTTCCACTCTTCCCATGAACCTCTGTATAGCATCAAGTGGGCTGCTGGCGTGGACAACTCCGACCATTCCTACTCCGGCCAGCCTCATGTCTGCAAAGACTTCAAAGTCCTGGGCTCTCCTGACTTCATCGAAAATCGTGTAGTCAGGCCTCACAAGTAGCAGGATATCAACAGCTTTTTCAAAACTGCCTTCAAGCGGTCCGTATTGCGTGACCTCATCTGGAACCTGTAGATCCCGTGGTGATTCAAAGGTCTTGACGATTTTTTTCCGCTCGGAATAAAACTGGGCCAAGCTGCTTGCAAGTGTGCTCTTGCCAGATCCGGGAGGGCCAGCAATAATGACTCCCTCTGCTTTTCCAGACAGCCTCTCCATGAGCTTGTCGCTTGCTTTGTAATCTGCAAGCGCGAGCTTGACTATTGGCCTGACAATCGTTACCTCTAGTCCGTCAGAGAACGGCGGCCGCGTTATTGCAATCCTGAAACTTCCGAATTGAATTACGGTGGCGCCACTGCGGCTTATCTCTATCGAGCCTTTACCGCTGACCCGGCTAGCCTCCGACACCTCCTGGATTATCGTGGTTAGGTGAGATGGGGTCGTTTTTGCATCGTCTAACCTGACCAGCTCAAAACTGCCCGGTTTTCCCCGCTTGGCCATGGGGAAGGTCCCTTCTTTCAGATGGACGCTCATTGTGTTTTCATCAAAATATTGTTCGAACTGAAGGTCGGTGGTCTTTGTGGGGGCTCTTATGTGAAGAGCTTTTATGCCCTGAGCTTCGGCAACAAGCGCCTGCACATAATCAGCAGTTATCAATGTCGCAGATTCTTGCATCGCAACATCCTTTATTATAGCGTCAATCCGTCCATGCTTTGCAAGACGTATGTCGTCGAAACCAGGTCTTTCCCCGACAAACCGGAGCTCGACGTTCCTGGAAGCCGAAAGCTCGCGTATTTTCTTTATCTCCGCAAGGCCTACAAATCCATGCTCTTTGTTGGTTGATGCCTGTGACTGAAGCTCGTCCAAGACTGCAAGTGGTATGATAATTGCGCTTCCCTCCGCAATTTTTCCTGCTTCGAGCATTTTTGTAACCTCACCATCGATAATTATACTGGTATCGAGTACGAACTTGTCGCTCATGGTAGTTGCTGAGCCAGAGCGCTTTATAGCATTTCTTATGGCCATGTCTGCATCGATTCACTCCATCAATAACAATTTATGGCTCGCTCCTCCGAAAAGTTCGTAGATGAAGCTGGAGGCGATCGTCAGGTCTGAAAGGAAAGCATTCAACATCGCTACTCTTGATAAGGGCGAGAAAGTAGTAATTTGAACGGACTTTATTTGGCCGGCACTGTACTGGCCCTAGCATTTCTTTCATCAGCGCTGTACGTATCGCCGGTTGTTGCCGCTCTTTACTATTCGGAGCAGACTAATTTTGACGAAAATACCGTCCCTCTTGCAAACTATAACTGGGATCAGCGAAACATCAAGGGATGCATCTACAAGGACCCTGAGGTACCCAACTCTTATTATATCTGGACAAAACTCTCAGTCCAAAAGTGGCGCCAAGCGCTAAGGGAATACACGGATAATCAAGAGCAATGGTCTTTCACTGCACGGCACGTTGACTCGCAGGCGGCACTTGAAACATGCGATGTTAAGATATACATTTTCGAAAGCTACAAGGACTTTCCGGGCTATCCTTCTCAAACGGGAGCATACACATCGGTCAGAAACGACAACGGCAAGTTGGATGCACGGGTTTATCTCTCTCCATTCATCCTGCATGGAGACGGTGTGACAGAGCTTGATCTCCCTTCACATGCTTACAGAAATTCTGCAACGCATGAAATGGGTCATGTCCTCGGCCTCGGTCACATGAAGTCAGAGAAGGGATACCTAATGTCGCCACAGTTTGACTTTTTAGAGGAAAAACAGGAATTTCCTATCACGACGCTGGAAATGCGCGCTCTAGTCAGAATATACGGCGATGACGGCTTTGCGAATTAGCTATGCTGTTAATTTTGGGTTTTCTTCTATTTTGTAAAGAGCCATGCTGATGTAGTCATTCGTAATAAGCGAAGGTATTTTGATCTTTTGAGACCTCGGCAGCATTGTGTTAATCCGGTTTAGGATTTGTGCCCTGCTATCAACATCATGCTCGTCCTTGCACTCGATAATCAATTTTCCTATAACAGAATGCAGATTATCCATGGTCTTCCTGACATTATCCTGCCGATTTATAACGGGTTTAGGCGTCAGATAGTAGATAATGTCACATAACATGGCCACTTGCGTTTCGACTTGCTCATAATCTCTATATATGAATCCGGAGGCAGCAGAAGACGATGAATTTGGAGAGCTATCTGAAGGCGGGCAAGATAGCTTCCGAGGTCAGGGAAATTGCGCGGAGGAGGAATCATGTCGGCTCGACTCTTCTTGAAGTGTGTGAAACGGTCGAATCTCAGATCAAAGATCGAAATGGCGCCCCCGCTTTTCCGGTGAACGTGAGCCTTAACGAGATAGCAGCGCATTACACGGCGGAGCCAAATGACTCGACGACTGTAAATGAAGGCGACGTCTTAAAGATTGACATCGGGGTTCATGTCGATGGCTACATTGCAGATACGGCAGTCACCGTTTGTTACAGTCCGAAATATGAGGCCCTCGTGAGGGCTGCAGAAAGTGCGCTCGGGGAGGCCGTCAGGATGGCTAGGACGAATACGAAGGCAAGTGACATTGGCAAGGCAATAGAAGCGACAATTACGAAATTTGGGTTTCGGCCAATCCAGAACCTTAGTGGCCATTCGCTTCAACAGTACACTGTCCACGCAGGCAAATCAATACCAAATATCTGGACCAGAGGTTCTTCATTTTCACTCATCGCCAATGAAGCCTATGCCATTGAGCCCTTCGTTACGACCCGAGATGGCCAGGGGGTCGTTTATGAAGGAAACGTGCGAAACATTTTCGGAATAAGTTCGCGCAAACCCGTCAAGGACAGCGAAGCTGACGAAATGCTTGGAGTATTATGGAGCAGGTACAAGACTCTGCCCTTTGCGCTGCGCTGGCTTTTGAACAAGTATGACGAGAAGGAAGCGAAAAGACTCATCGAGGTTCTCGTGAAGAAAAAGAATGTTCATGCCTACCCCATACTGGTCGAAGGGCAAGGCAAAACCGTAGTGCAGGCGGAGCATACCCTCATACCTTCAGAATCCGGGACGACAGTCATCACTATCTAGTTTTTCGTGGTTTCGGGAGGATATTCGCCGTAGATGGCGCTGATAATAGTGTTAGCCGAAGAGCATTTCCCGCAGACAGCGGCGGACCTGTAAACAAAGTCTCCATCTTCGAATCTTCTTCTTGACTTTTCGCTGCAAGCCTGGCAAGTCTCTTCTGTGAAAATCTCTGGCTTGACCTCCTTCTTTTTCTTGAAAAACACTACTGTCCCACCCCGAGCGTATTTCCAACGCCTATCACCAAAACCGACTGACCCTTGGTTGTCCTTTCTTCAATTACGGATTGAACGACACTTGTAACCTTTTCAAATGAATCGGCAATCTCCTTTCGCATTATCGTAATAGCATCCTGCACTGATTGCTTTACAATCACAGCGTATACGGGAATATCGAGTTTGGTGGCGACTTCTTCTATCTGATATTTTTCCACCCCGATGCCGCCAATTGCTGCGCCGATGCCCTCGGCAACGTCACCTGTCCGCTCACCTTCGAGTTTTAGCGCTGCGTCTATCATGACTATTGCGTCCAACTTTATCCCTAAATCTCCTGCAAGCCGGTTTATGGCTTCGCCCGGCCTTCCGACAGTCCCAGTTGGCCCTTCAGCCTTCAAGAGGTAAACCTTTCTGCCATTGTACTCGTCTTGACTCCAGACTGTTTCCTTTGCCACCAACATTTTCTCCTTGCCCAGCATCATCTTGCCTACAATCATGGGGCCGATTCCATCGCCTATGGGCTGGCCGAGCTTGAAAGCGCCTATCGCCTTTTGCAATGCCTCCGCTTCCTCTAGCAAGAGCGGCATAACCATCTGCAGTTGGACCAAGACAAACATGCTAGTGGTTCTCTTGCCCATCAAGTAAAAATGTCTGACAACTTTGTATATCATGTTCAGGGCCGTTGCAGCCTCGAGGATGTTTTCCATCCTCGATATCTCACGGTCGCCTGCACCATTGCAAAGTTTTCTGACCTCCGATCTCATTCTTTCATCTCTATTCCTCATGACATGTTCGAGTTTTCGGACAATTCCGCTAGGGTCCAAATCGACTGGCATTATTGTGAAATATTCCAGCAGCCTATCGACTCCCGCGCTTGGATCGGTGGTTGACCTGACCGAACTCTTCACGTAATCCACTGCCTCTTTACGGGCATTTTCCTTCATCGTTTTTAGCTTGACAAGAGAATGAGAGATTTCATTTAAAATGATACGCGACTGGAATTTTTGCGCATACATCATAAAGATAGGAACCATTGC
>DASYRH010000082.1:0-17597 GCA_036004585.1 Nitrososphaera sp.
GACTCTGTTCCTTGTGGTTAGCGCTTCCATATTCTAGGAACAACGAATATTAGCAGCATTTGCGATTCCGCTTCATATGCTAAAGGTAGCGGTAATTGGAGCCACTGGGGCAGTGGGTCAGGAGTTTGTTGTGGCCCTGAACAAGCACAAGTGGTTCGAACTTGGCCAGGTCGCCGCCTCTGAAAGGTCGGCAGGCAAGAAATACATCGACGCAATTCGCGATCCCAGCTCTGGCATCTTGAGATGGCATAACAGGGAAGAAGTCCCAGAATACGTTAGGGACATGGTCGTAAGCAAGGTTGAGGATATCGAGCCAGAGAAATTCGACCTGATCTTTACCGCGTTAGAATCTGACGACGCCAAGGTTGTTGAGCCTGAATTTGCAAAGTCTACTCCAGTAATAAGCACTGCCGCAGCATTTCGATATGAAAATGACGTTCCGATATTGATACCCGGAATTAACGACGGCCATGCCGAGCTTCTCAATACGCAGAGAAAGAACAGGGGATGGAAAGGGTTCATTGCACCTTTGCCAAACTGCACGACCACTGGTATGGCAATAACGCTCAAACCCATTCAGGACAAGTTTGGCATTGAAAAGGTCATTATGACTTCGATGCAGGCCCTGTCTGGCGCAGGCAGATCGCCGGGAGTAATTGCACTTGACATCATGGACAATGTCATTCCGTACATTCCAAAAGAAGAAGAAAAAGTCCAGGTAGAAACGAAAAAGATCCTGGGCAGCATGAATAATGGGACAATTTCGTCAACTTCATTTAGGGTGAGCTGCACATGCACGCGGGTCCCTGTGATCGACGGTCACACAGAGACAGTGTTTGTAGAAACAGAGAGGGCTGCGGAGGTAGAGGATGTAAAGAAAGAAATGTTAAAGTTCTCAAGGAATGTGTCTATCAAGAACCTTCCAACTGCTCCGAAGGACTATATCATAGTACATGACGACCCGACAAGGCCTCAGCCCAGAATTGACAGGGAAATCAATGATGGCATGACCACAGTAGTCGGCAGGCTTCGCAAGGACACTGCCTTTGACAATGGCGTAAAGTATGTCCTTTTGTCGCACAACGAAAAGATGGGTTCAGCCAAAGGTGCGGTGCTCTTGGCAGAGCTATTGAAGGACCGCAATATCTTGTAGATGTTGGAAGCCCGCGCATTCCTGGAAGGTTAACTAGAACGGCGATTAGCAGCATCGCCTCCTCGCTAGCCGGATTGTCTATGAGCCTGTGCCTCTACGTGATCAAATTCCCGGTTTAATGTTTGCAGAGCTTTTTAATTAGTTATTTCGAAAAAATTCACTAATTGCAGTCCAGATTAGCGATACTTCATACGTTTATTAACCCCCGGTCTGATCTTACTCCTGATTCTCAAATGGGCAGAATCGACGACCTTGACGTAAAGATTCTCAGCGAGCTGGCAAAGGACGCTAGCATTTCTGTCCCGAGACTCTCAAAGAAAATTAACGTAAACTCTTCTGTCGTTTACAGCAGGATAAAGCGTCTTGTCAAGCGAGGCTTGATAAGAAAATTCACGATCGTCATAAATGACGAAGCCCTAGGCTTCAGCGTAAAGGCACTCACTGGAATTAACATGGATTCAAAGCTTAGAGATAACGTGCTAAACGAGCTCTTCAAGATTCCTGAAGTAAGAGAAGTTGCAGAAGTCACGGGTCGATTCGACGTTCTTGTAACGATGACAGCGCGCTCGCTAGATGAAATGCACCAACTGATATCTGAGAAATTAGGCCGGATAGAGGGCGTTCAGAAGACAGAGACATTTATCGAGATGCGCAAGACTACGCGCGAATTGGTCTATCCGACGTCGATCGCCAAGTAAGCTTATAATATCATTAGGTTTCACTAAACCTTCACCGCTGAAACTTGACTATACCTCATCAAATAACAGTTGGAAGCAGGGTCAAGAATTATTACGAGCTTACAAAGCCCAAAATCTGGTATCTTCTCGTTTTCACAGCATTTGGTGCAGCGCTTACAGCCTCGTTTCTCTTTGACATCCCGATTAGTCCGCTAACTTGGATTCTGTTGATTGGCGGAGTCGCCGCTGGATCTGCCGCGGCAGACACTCTGACAGGGTATAACGACCGTGACATCGATGCAATTATGGATAGGACAAAGGGAAGACCGATTCCTTCCGGCAGGATATCTCCAACCAACGCCCTAAGGTTTGGACTGGTACTTGCGGTAATATCGCTCGCATGCGCCTGGTTCATAAATCCCTGGGCATTTGGGCTCATGGCCTTTGGGCTGTTTGACAATATCATAGTCTACAGCAAGTGGCTCAAGAGAAAGAGCCAATCAAACATTATACTTGGTGGATTTTCCGGCGGCGCTCCCGCACTGATAGGCTATGTCGCGGTGACCACTCAAAATATAGAAATCGGGCTTGTCATGGCCGGCCTAGTTTTCTTGTGGATCCCAACTCACATTTGGAGCCTTGCCCTGCACGTAAAGAAGGACTATGCCTTGGCCCGCGTTCCAATGCTCCCTGTCGTATCAAGTGAGAAAACATCGGTAAGGGTAATCGCAGGAACGACCCTGATGATGGTTGTCTTTAGCGTCCTTCCATTTTTCTTTAACCAGTTTGGAATGATCTATCTAGTTACAGCCAGCGTATTTGGCGCAGTCATGATAGCACTGTCGGTGTGGCTCTTGGCACGACCGAGCGAAAAGGCTTCTTGGACTGTATTCAAGTTCTCGAGCCCGTATCTTACGGCGTTATTTATCGCCTTCATGGTCGACGCCTTTTTCAAGTAACTTTTCGCATTCATAGATTACCCGGGCAATAACGACGTGGGCTTCTAGCCCGATGTTGGAAATTGAATACGTAGGTCCAAGGTGCCTTGTCGTCCTTTCAGAAAAGTGGCCCCTTGGGAAGCCCCCAATGACTACGACGGAATTCTCAGAGTCGGTCAGAATCTTGCCTACTTGTTGGGCGGATCCTCTGACACCGGCTGTGGAAAGGCCGATTATCTTTTCAGGGGCAATTCCTTCAAGCAGGCTCTCAAAGGTCCCGTCGTTCAGCTCCATAAGCACAGCGCCTTCCTCGCTCTTGACAGATCCATCTTTGAATAGTTTTACCATAAGCCCTTCAAACCTAACATACGACTTGGGTATCCTGAGGCTGTCCGCAATGGCGATTATCTTGTCATTTGTGGTGTGCACGTAGACCCGCAGCTTGTTTTCAATAAAGAGCGGGGTCGACAGAGCTTCCATTAAGGCAAAATGCACGATGTCGGGTCTGCCGCGCTTTGCGTTATTCTGAAGCTTCTTCATCGCCGCATAATGATAGCTCTTGTCAAGAAGGAGTTCGGACCATTTCACTTCAAGCCTGCGCGCCTGGTTCTTTACAGCTGGGTGGCCAGAGATCTCTTGAGGTACGGTCTCTAATGCCGCTTCCGCCAGTATGAGGGTTATCGTACCGGCTTTCTCTGTACGATCCTAATATTAACGAGAAGCGGCACCAGTATATTTTGTAAAAATTTCTGACCGCTTTGCGTGGACTAGCTTTTGCAGCTCCTTGGTCGACAATGCCAGCTCGATATCTGCGTCAGCCTTGTCCTCCTTGCTCACGAGGACCTCACCCGGCCCGAACTTGGCACCCTCTACTTCGAGGGGAACCTTTGCGTGGAGTAACTCGCCCAAGAAATCAAAGAGCGCGGGGTAGGTCGCGTTTTTTTCATACGTGTATGAAATAGTTCCGCTGCTTGCAAGGGCCTCCTTTGCTACAGGGAATGAAAATGACTGGGAAGATATAGAATCGACAATAGACACAGCAAGCTTTGCGAGCTCGACCCGCGAAGGTTCTCCGGCATCCTTTAGCTTGGCGAAACTCTCTGCCAACTGTTCAAGCTTTTCCAACAGGTACAGTTACCCGACCATGCACATAACCATTGTCTCAAGACTTATGAGCTGGGTTCATCACACATATTCCTGTGAAGAAAAGGCAGCACCTAAAAGATCTGGCCGCTGAGCGGGTGCGATTACTGGTCGAGCACGCTAGAAAAGAAACTAATGACGAGCGTGCAACCCGGCACGCCCGCGCGGGCAAGGAAATGGCGATGCATTTTAGGCTGCGGCTTCCATATGAAATAAGGCAGCTTTACTGCAAGGAATGCAAGCAGATGATAATTCCCGGCAGGAGCTCGAGGGTGAGACTGGGGAGGTCAAATACAAAGGCAGTCAGGATAACCTGCCTCAAATGTGGCCACGTCTACCGAAAACTGTTGTCGGCGGAATAAGGTTTTATAAGGGATTTGGCGAACTTGGCAGATACATGGCTAAGGTTTACGACGTTCCGGCTGACGAGCTGATCTCAAAGCTGGCTGAACAGCTCAAGAAAGACAAAAAGATTGAGCCTCCTGCTTGGTCGGTGTTTGTCAAGACAGGCTCGCATGCCGAAAGGATGCCACAGAACAAGGACTGGTGGTATACTCGATGCGCTTCACTCTTAAGAAAGATTTACCTTCACGGACCGCTTGGCGTTTCGGATCTCAAAGTGGCGTATGGCGGCAGAAAGCAGATAGGATACAATCTGTCGCATCACAAGGACAGCGGCGGAGCCATCATTCGCAAGGCAATGCACCAGTTGGAGGCTTCAGGTTATTTAGTAAAGATTCAGGGGAAAGGCAGAATCGTTTCAAGTGAAGGGATGAAAAAGCTAGACAGGCTTGCCACAGAGATTCACAAGGAGCTGATAAAAACCGCTCCTCAGCTTCAGCGCTACGCATGATACTATGTCGCATCCACAACCCCATCAGCCCAATGACGAAGAGGCGCGGCAGAAGGAAGCCGAGGCTGCGGCTATGCGCCAGCGAGTACTGCAGGTCCTACTTGATCCGCAGGCAAGACAGCGCCTGATGAATGTCAGGCTCGTCAAACCTGATCTGGCCGCTTCGGTAGAAAATTATCTTATCAATGCTGCGTCATCAGGTAGGCTCAACAGGGCACTCTCCGACGAAGAGCTGAAGCAACTACTGCTGAGGATCCAGCAGCCAAAAAGAGACTTTAAGATCGACCGGCGCTAATACTCTGAATGTAGAATAACCCGAAGCTGATAGTTAACTATTTAAGGTCTGGAAAGTTCTTCTCGATTTATGAAGGCAGCAGTATTCAGAGAGTATAACAAGGATCCGACAAAGGTCGTCAAGATCGAAGATATCGATGTTCCCAAGATAAAGCCAACCGAAGTGATGATAAAGGTCGAAGCTGCGGCTTATAATTACAATGATTTATGGGCGATATGGGGCGATCCTGTCAAGACCCCGCTTCCACACATCTCCGGGAGCGACGCCGCAGGGACAGTTGTCGAAGTAGGATCTGATGTAACCAAGTTCAAGCCAGGCGATAGGGTCGTTTCTCATTCCAACATGAGCTGCAGAGTTTGTGACATGTGCACATCAGGCAGAGAGTACGACTGCAACGACAGAAGTATCTGGGGGTTCCAAACTGGTCCGCTGTGGGGAGGATTTGCACAGTATACCCACCTTCCAGAAGTAAACGTGGCAAAGCTGCCAGAAAATGTTTCTTTCAATGACGCATCAGCCACGTCTATGGTTGGCATGACTGCATGGCACATGCTGGTTGGCAGGGCCAAAATAAAGCCTGGTCAAACAGTGCTGATTATGGGAGGAGGAAGCGGAATCGGCACCGTCGGAATCCAGATCGCAAAATTATATAACTGCACTGTTATTGCGACTGCAGGCAATAAGGACAAGATGGACAAGACCATAGAGCTTGGCGCTGACTACGCAGTAAATCACAGGGAAGCAGACTGGTACAAAAAAGTTCGCGATATCACAAAGAAACAGGGAGTAGACGTTGTCTTTGAGCACATCGGCAAGGCGACATTTCCGCAGGAAGTCGGCCTGCTAAAGATGGGCGGAACTCTCGTTGCGACTGGCGCGACCACCGGCTATGACTCAACCATAGATCTGCGGTATCTCTTCTTTAAGGGAACAAACATACTCGGCTCGACGCAGGGGACAAAGGCCGAACTCGAAGACGTCTTGTTCTGGATGGGCAAGGGCAAGATAAAGCCAGTAATTGACACTGTTTTGCCGTTTAGCAAGATGGTGGAAGGCCACATAATGATGGCAAATGCCCAGCAGTTCGGCAAGATACTTACCACGCCCCAATCGCTGTAAAAGCGAAAGCTTTTACACTTTATCTTACGTCTTTGCCATATGTTCCGGAGCCTGATCTTTGTCCCTGGCAACAATGCGCGGTTTGTGGAAAAGGCCAAGACTCTGACAGCTGACATTATCTGCCTTGACCTGGAAGACTCTGTTCCCGCAAACGAGAAATCGTCAGCTAGAAGGATAATTGCCGACGCACTCGCTCACAAGCAAGATTATCAAAATTCGATCTACGTCAGGACAAACTCTGTAGAATCTGGGCTTGTCGCAGAGGATTTAGCAGCCGCAGTGCGCGCCGGCCTAGACGGGGTAGTCGTACCAAAGGTCAACGACGATCGCGAAATCATGGACGTTGTAAAACAGATATCATCGCTTGAAAGTGCCAGTAGGCCGTCCGTGAACATAATGCCCTCAATTGAAACTGCAAAAGGAGTTGTAAATGCCTATCGCATTGCAAGCGCCGACGACAGGATAAATTGCCTTGTCTTCGGGGTTTTCGATTTTCTCCATGACATGAAGCTGGATTATGACGAGCATGATCCAACCGGTTATTCTTATGCCCGCGCCAAGATCCCAGTGGACGCAAGGGCTGCCGGAATAGACGCCATCGACGCAATCTGGCAAAAGATTGAGGATCTCGATGGGTTGGCTCGAGACGCTACCACTGCCAGGCTGCTGGGGTACTCTGGCAAAAGCATTATCCATCCAAGCCAGATAGAACTGGTACACAATGTATTTCGTCCAAGCATGGATCAGATCAAATGGGCAAGAAAGGTAGTCCTTGCCTTAGGCGAGGCGATGGATAAAGGAAGCGGTCGAGGAGCAGTGAGCTTGGAAGGCAAAATGATAGATGCCGTCCACTACAAGCAGGCAAAAGCTATACTAAAGGCCGTAGACGAGTAGGCAAAGGCGGGTCATTTCATGTCCAGACCAAGTACGCCTGCGTTACCCCAGTTTTCCTTTGAGACTTCGTAGATAAGGATGCGGATGCTTTCTTCTTTCGTCCCCAAAATCCTTGCAGTCTCTTTCGTCAGCACTTTGACCAATTCGCGCTTTTGTTCGACATTTCTTCCCACGCTCATCGTTACCTGAATAACTGGCATGAACCAAAATTGCTCTAGGTCGGCATATCAGCCTTTGGCATGAGTTTTTTGATCACGACTATCCCTGCATAGTACGGTATATTGTACAGTGCTGCCAGAGCAGCGACTGGCGATCCAAAGAACTGAAACGCAAACACCGCGACAAGAACATTATTGACATAGGTCATGGAAATTAATCCGGCTGCACGCTCCTGCTTACCCCTGCCGCCAGAAAGATATCCAGCAAGGCAGTAAGCGCCAAAACACAGGAATGCGACTGCGATTGATTGAAAGAGAAATAGGTGTTCGCTGTAGAAATAGTTTGAGAACTTGGCGAACATGCCGTAGTTGATAAGAACTATGAACACCAGCGATAGTGGAAAGGAATTCCTGTCTGCAAATCCAGCAGCGGAAGGAAATCGCTTCTTGGTGACCCATCCTGCAGCAAGCGGCGTGAATAGAGCAGCCGAAAGAAGTACGATCATCTGTGGCAGTGGAATATCAAACTGCGATCCTACTACTGTATACACAATGAAAGGAAGCACAAAGGGCACCGCGAGTGAAGTTGTGATTATCATGCCCACGACTACTGGGAGTTTGCCGCCCACGAGGTTAACAACAAACGGGGCTCCAAGTCCCGTGGAGATGCCTGACAGGAGGAGCACCGGGAGCGCAAACGGTTCGTAGACAAGGTATGCAACGCCGTACATCCCAAGCGGTAGAGCGACCAACTTGATTGACGAAAGCACGATTATCTGCTTAGGTTTTGTGAGCGTCAGGAGGAGATCCTGTGTCCTGAGCCTAATCAGATTGAGGAACAAGAGAGCTCCCAGCCAGACCAAGATATAGCGTTCTACGACAAGCCCTGGACCAGGGATTACAACGCCACCGATCATTGACCCTGCTATTGCTACGACAAGAAGCGCATCGTCACTGCGCAAGTGTCTTCAACTGCTGTATCATTTCCCGGACGTAGTCAAATCCTTGCTGCCAGAACTGCTCCTGCGAAATGTCAATTCCAGCTTCGCCAAGAAGCTCTTCGGGTTTTCTTGAACCTCCTGCAGTCAGAAGTTTTAGATATCTTGACACAAACGACTTGCCTTCGAGCTTGTACTGCCGGAACAGGGATAGAACCAAGAGATTGCCAAACGAGTAGGCATAGGTGTAGAATGGCGTATGGTAAAAGTGGGGGATGTACACCCATTCCCACTGAAAATCTGGGCTTACTATTATGGAGTTGCCGAATTGCTCCCGAAGATTGTCTAGGTAAAGTTTAGAGACTGCGTCAATTGTGGCACTGTTTTCTGCAATTGCTTGATGTGCATCGACTTCAAAGGTCGTAAAGTACGCCTGCCGCATTATTGTTGCATACATGTCGTCAATCTGCTCGGCAAGTAAGATCCGTCTTTCCTTGTCGGACATGTTTTCCGCAAGTTTTTCATTGAGCAACATCTCTGCAAAAACAGATGCCGTCTCTGCAAGGGGCAGGGGGGCATGCGATACCATTATTGGCATTTCTGATGCTAGCATGCTGTGGATTGCATGGCCGAACTCATGCGCGAGTGTTGAAACATCTCTGGTTCTTCCATCAAAGTTCAATAGAACGTACGGGGTCATCTTGGGTGACACTGTATAGCAGAACGCACCTCCGCGCTTTGCCTTCCTTATTTCAGAGTCGACGTGTCTTTCGTCAAAAACTCGCTCTGCCATCCTGCGGAACTGCTGGTCAAAATCCTCAAAGGTATCAAGAACCTTTGACACGGCCTTGCCGTAGGAGAACCTGGCACCGCTTGATGACTTTGTCAGTGGTGCATAAAGGTCATAGCGTCTGAGTTTCTTGAGTCCAAGCATCTCCGCCTTCTCTCTAAAATAGTCTTGAAATATCACAGAGTTTTTTCTGCAAGTGGCAAGCAAAGCCTTGACGGTGACGTCTTCTAAATTGTTGGCGATATTCCGAACAGAGATGGGAGTCTGGTAACCCCTCATCGACACTGCTTCGTCGCGCCACTGTATCACGACGTTCTGGTAAATCTCACCAAGTACGCTGCTGTTCTTTGTATAGACTTCAAAGAGCGCCTTGTAAGCTGCCTCCCTAGTGGCATAATCGGGACTCCTGACAAGGGACACCAGTTTTTCTCTGCTGTCAAAATGCCTGATGATGGTCTTTCTTCCTCTCTTTAGCTTCATTGAAAACTCGAAAGAGCTTGTCATCTTGTCGTAAATCTTGACAAGAGCCCTTGTCCCGGTAACTTCAAGTGTATTGATCACTTTCTCTTCTGGCTCGCTCAATGCGTACTTTGCTACTAGGCGCTTGTGCTTGAGATATTCGCGGTAAACCATGGGAATTGAATTGATTAGTCTGCCGGCAGCAGCATCGTCAATTCCTTTCTTAAACCATAAATCAAAGAACAGCATTCTGTTGCTGACGTCTGAAGCCATCTTTTCAATTCTGGTTACAAGAGCAGAGGCCTCGCTTGATGATGTATCAGCATAATACTGGAGGTGTGCAAAGCCACTTGCAATGCTGACCTTCTCTGATATGCTTTCGACTGAATGTATCAGGTTTTCAAATTCCGATGTCGCTATATCCTGGGTTAGCTTGGATCGCCTCGACTCAAACTCTCTGATTTCAGACCCGATAGAATCCATTAACCGCTTGAAATCCTCTCCTGACGGATCTCGAACAAGATCCGCTAGGCTCCATTTGCCTACTTTGAGCGTGACATAAGAGGTCCTCGCCATCTGTGCGACGGACATAAAGTTCTCGGGGTCAAATATGTTCCTAGCTATGCTTATTTATTTCCTCTAGTTCTTCCTCACGCACCATAGAATTGAGCTGCGAGTAAACACTTGCGTTCAAAAACAGCTATAAGTAGTTGGAGCGGCGAATTCCCGCTTGACCTATTCCTGGAGCAGCTTTGGAAGGGAAGCAGAGTACGTCGTTGCCCTGTATCTAAAGTCGGTGGGCTGGGCGGATGTGCACCTGTCTCCGGGGAGCAGGGGTCCAGCAGATATCGTAGCTTCTTGCCCAGGTGCCGTGTGGTATATCCAGGTCAAGGCTAGCTCTGGAATTCCGAGACTAAAGGGGCGTGAGGTGCACAGACTGATGAAACTTGCTCACGAGAACCGGGGCTCTGCCGTAGTTTCAACGCTTCAACCCTTGTCTGCTAGTGGATTTTCGACGGGAACTTTTGGCGTGAATTTTTACGAGTTGGACAGCTGGACAACGCTAGATCCTACCGAATTTCCGGGCAGCAAAGATTCTGTCTCTTTGAAATCCAGAGCTCGCTCCCCTTGATAAGATACTTGAATTCTTCATCATGCCTCCTGCAGAGATAGAGAATCAGTTTGAATCCATCAAAGTCAAGTATTTCATTTGCTGTTTTTTGGTACCCGTTTTGGGCTTTTGCTTCATAATAGTCTGGTTCCTCTGTCTCTTTAAGGACGAGATAGACATCTGCATGGTCAAAGCAGCCTGTCGCCTGACAAAAAGGTCTGGTTCTTTTTTCCCTGTGATTCTGAAACGACTTTATCATATTAGAATGAATAATGTATGGAGTTATGGTATAAATGAGTTAACAATGTTATTTCGATTGTTACTAAACTAGCTTAAAGAAGAGCTTTGAAGCAATCCGCGTGTTGAAATACATTCGCACGTATTGACAAAGGCATGGCTTCTAGTGTCCCGCGCTGGAGCATTTCCGGAGACTGGTTCGACGTGTGCAGCTGCAGTATCCCCTGTCCCTGTATTTTCGCACAATCTCCGACAAACGGGCAATGCGAAGGTGTGTTGGCTTACCATATTCGAAAGGGCAGTTATGGAGAGACTTCGCTTGTCGGGCTGAATGTTCTTGCTCTGTCATATTTCAAGGGCAACATTTGGGCAGAAGAAACAAGGGCGAGTATTGCATTTTTTATCGATGAGCAGGCCGATAACCAACAACGACAAGCCCTTCATATGATATTCACTGGTAAGGCCGGGGGTTTCATGGCACAATTTGCAAAACTCATTGGAGAGAATCGTGGAACGAATTTTGTGCCAATCAAGTTTGAAGTAGCCGAGGACCTTGCTTATTGGAGCGCATCGATACCGGGAAAAATATCTGTCGAGGTTGAGGCCTTGACAGGACCAATGACTCCGCCTGGCAAAAGAGTCCAGACTCTCAACGCTCCTGGCAGCGAGGTGGGTCCTGGGACAGTCGCCACTTGGGGAAAGGCAAAAATTGATGAAGTAAATACACCTGAAATTCACTTCAACTGGAAGAGAAAAGGCAACTCGAGCAAACATATTCCATTTGACTGGACTGGTCCAGGATAGCTATCATTGAGAGGATCTTTCTCATCTCAGTTTATCTTTGAAGCCTAAATGAATTAACTTAGAGTATAGAGAATACTGTCAGCTGGCTTAAATAGTCGAAAGTACCAAACAAAACTACTCGCGTATATGCGAGTTTCAGCATGGATGTACGGGTCAGGCGAGCAATATGCGCGCATTTCGGGCATAATTTTGCCTGCAAAGGCGTCGCATGATAATGCCTCCCTTTCCTTGCTGTTTTAGTTAACACCTATAGTTCAAGTAAAGCTTTCAAATTTCCAGAGCGATTCTGCTCGTTCGTGAGTATCTTGGCAAGCTTTTTCGTAATGTCAGTTAGCGATATTACGCCTGCCATGGATCCGTCCTGCTCTACTACCACCAACCTTTTAATTTTCTTGCCAGCCATAGCAGAAGACGCGGTCTCGATGGAATCATAAGGTTTGATCGTTACGACAGGTGAGGACATTATTTCCTTGACCTTTATCGCTCCAAGCATCCGGCGGTTCGTCGAAACTTTTCTCAAGACATCTCTCTCAGTCACAATCCCAACAGGTCTGTTATTCTTGTTCACTATCACTACTGAACCTAATCTGTGCTTTAGCATGAGTTTGGTCGCGTCAAGAATGGATGGATCAGACTCTACATCCAGCGTGATGACCTTTCTATCTGACATTATCTCGCTGACAACACTCAAAGTGATACCGTCCTACGACACCTTTGGCAGCCGTCATTAATATGGACTCTTTTTCTGCATGCCGCACTATTGGACTTCAGATTCTGCGTTAACGAACACCGAGTATGATGCTGCTTCAAAGGTCTCATTACCATCTAATGTCTTTGCCATCACGGAGATAGTATAGACACCATCCACATCGACAGCCCTGGCAAAATCAAACGATACGTCAACAGTACTATCGTCTGGGGTGTTCCATTCCCTTGCTATAAGCAATCTGTAATCCTCTGGCTGCTCATAGAAAAAACCTGGCGGCAATGGCTTCAACACGACTGCAACTAGTTCTCCCCCAGAATATGATAGCGAATGCTTGTTCTGCTCGTAGAGTTCTGGGGTTGGAATAACATCGTAATAGACCGCTATGTGATCGACGACGCCGGCATCAAATACGCCCGAGATCTTTGCCGACCCACCATTGATATTTATGTCAAGGCCATAGTTGTTCTCGAAATTCTGGACAAGCGCGAGATAGTACTTGTCATAGTATATCCCTATGCTTACGTCGGTGCGGAATTTGTTGAGTATATTGTTGCGGTGTCCATCGTCGCAGCACTCCGTATCATTATACATCATCTCATACTGAAGCTCCCCCAACGTGACCAGGGGATCAATTATTTCACAGTCGTAACGGGTACTCTGTGTACACAAGTCATACTGGGCCCTGCTAAAACCTGCGATCGCAACGTTCTGGCCCATGCTGCCCATTCCACCGTACTTTGAATATGTCATGTATGGTTTTTCGCCATTTGACATCCAATGAGAAATCTGCTTGTTTCTAAATACATCTTCGGCGTGTATCTGCGCGGCCGAATTTGAGCCAAGCTTTACCGGCTCCAGACCAAATGAAGCCCGGTCTTTGTTTATCTGCTCAAGCATATGGTTGACCAGTTCTTCCTGAGGCACTGCCTTGGGTTCTTGGCGAAAAGGCGGGAGTATTGATATCGCGGGCGGCTCTGATTCCATGCTTAGGAGTGAAGGGAGAACGGGACCCAAGAGTACCAGTCCTATCACCGCAGCAGCTGCCGCCAACACAATCGCAGCCGCTTTTCCTGCAGAATTTCCTGATCGCTGAGGCCTGCCGAGATAAGCGTTTGAAGTGCCGCATTGGGGGCATGATGAAAGATATGCGCCGTACCTGCCACCGCACGCTGGGCAGTCTATCCAAAGATCCGTTATGTGAGAAGTACCTCCCTGACTGCTTCAAGACCTTGGCACAATATCCTTTGCAGTTTATGCAGACTTACGTACTGGCGTTCAAATAGGTTCTGCTCAAGCCCTCTAGAGAATATGTCACCTGGGCTCTCGTACCTTTGTGAGCCTTCGAACCGATTTCCAAAGAAACATTGCGACAGGCGTAACGCCAATAGTAGTCGGAAGCTGTTCATTAGACTGATCTCGATTACATAGTGACAGCTGCACTTGATTGCGATGGGGCCGCCTTAATGCAATGTACTTGCCGTCTTTAACTACTATTTCGGGCCGGTTGAATCATGTTCCGTTGCCCGAACTGCGGAAATGATATGAGATAGAGAAGCCTTCTTACATGGCTGGGCGACATCGACGGTTGGGGATGCCCTGACTGCGACGCCGTCTATGACAGAGGAGTTAAGAGGGCAATATTGACCGTTTGACTGTGTGTAGCTAGAGTCTACTTACTTACTCTTATTACGATTCTGCAGGAATCCAGAACAATCACGATATGTACATCCTAAACAGGCCGATGGAGATTATGATACTGATTGGGCTCAGCGCCGTAATAGGTGCCGTACTTTTCATGAACGGACTATCAACGGGCGGGATAGAATTTCCAACGGGGCTTCCATCGTTCGAATCAGGCATACTTTCGATCATTACTGGCATTATGCCGTTTCTGGGAGTATTTGAGATTCCCCTAGCTCTGGCCTTTTTCGGCTCTGCAGCAGGACTCTTCCTTGGAAAGGGCTGGGGGTGGACGATGTCTCGGACACTTCAAATTCTCGGCATAGTATTTGGCTTTGGGTTCCTAGCCGATGCGGGAGGCAATGTCCAAACAATGGGTCTTTACGCGGTAAGCATGGCTATTAGCGGAGTGGTTATAGGATATCTCTATGCACCTGAAATCCGGGAATTCTATGGCAAGAACATTGTTGAACAATCGCCAACGAAACAGAGAAGGCGCAAGAAGCAAGAAATATCTGATGAGGAAGAAGAGGGACAAGAGCCGTCAGCTGCAGAAGTTGAATAGGCTGGGCAAAAGCTAATTACGCAATATTTATAACAAAACACTGCGTCTAGAACTTTCTGAGCTCAGATTTCGGGTTATGAATTAAGGCCATGAGCTGCTCTCTAATTTCTTTCTCACCCAAGACCCCTCTGTGGGCAACCGTGATAATAGAGCTGTCGTTTCTTACGCCGCGCATTTTCATACAAAGGTGGTCTCCTTCAGCAATTACTAGTGCCCCTTTTACCCCCATCCTGACCAACTCGTCTGCTATCTGCTTGGTGAGCCTTTCCTGAATCTGGAGCCGGCGCGAGTACTTTTCCACCAGCCTTACTAGCTTGGAAACTCCGAAAACCTTTCCTGCAGGAACATAGGCTACGTGGATCTTGCCAAAGAAAGGAAGCATGTGGTGTTCGCACATGCTGTAGAACTGAATATCCTTTGCAATGATAGCATCGGTTTCCTCTGAAAAACTTACGTCGAGCTCGGCGTCCATCCTATAGCCCCCAAAGATCTCCTCGTACATGTCGGCGATTCTGCCAGGCGTTCCAGCCAATCCCTCCCTGTCGGGATTCTCGCCCAGTTCCTGCAGCAGCTGCCGGACAAGCTTTTCAACTCTTCTCTTGTTTATCGGATATCCAGGGACTGTTGCCACGATTTGTTATCTGACTCCTATCGCCTTGTGCATCTGTGGCACTATGCGGACATCCTTGTAGAGTGGGTAGATCGCGTCGTAAAAGCCAAAAAGCCTCTCCAAAGTTGGCTCGTCAATTTTATGGCTCGGCTGTATTATAAATCCTGCTATGAGGTCAGCCTTTGTCATGCCGAATATCTGATGCACTAGGTCTTGGAACTCTTTAAGGTTTGACGAATTCGTTACTACTACTTTTATGTATGTCACCTTGCCGCTGTCAACGGCGAGTCTTAGGCATTCCAGCTCGTTCTTCAACAGGGTCGGATAATTCTTTTCGTCGACTGCACCTGCGTCTTTTAGCTTAAACTCGATCTTGCAGATGTCAATGTCTGGGAGCACCTTGGCAAACCTGGCGGAATCATAGCACGCTGATTCAAGGTAGGTCTTGATTCCCAAACCCTTGACAAAGCTGGCAAGCTCCATGACGGCTTCATGCTGGGCCAGCGGCTCGCCGCCTGTGAAATTCACCTTGTAAGTGTTTTGTTGCAATTGTTCAGAGATGAGCTGCTTTGCCCGTTCACTAGAAACGAGGTCGCCGCTTTCTATTGGAAGGGCGTAAGGAGTGTCGCACCAATGGCATTTTAATGGACAGCCAGAAAGTCTGACAAACAAAGTCTTTGTTCCAAAGAGGATGCCCTCACCCTCAACGCTTGTAAATATCTCGCTGAGCCTTACTTCCTTTGCTCTCTGCGCTGTTCTCTGCATAACGTGTCTTGTCCTCTATTTCCGCACTGATGAAGGATACTTTCCTATTTATACACGATTCGCAATGCCCGCAATGTACATATTCCCTGCCTGATTTAATGCCGTTAGAGTAGCAGCTCCAAGTCTGAAAGATTTTGTCACCCAGTATCTTGCTACCGGCGCGAACTAGCGAAGCCTTGTCGAGCTTTTCGATTGCTGGAGACATGATTTCTATTCTCTGCCGCTGCCCAGATGAGATGCTGTCGTCTTCGGCCAAGTTCAAAGCCTGAACTAGTGCACGCGCGAATTCTGGCCGGCAGTCGGGATAGCTTGAAATGTCGCCGGTGTGAGCGCCGTAAGCTACCTTCCTGGCCCCGATGCTCATCGCCCAGGCGCTCGCTATCGTGATAAATACAGCGTTTCTGATGGGCACGACAAGACTCTGTTCGAATTCTCTGGGCAATTTCAAACCAGAGTAAGTTAGAGCATTGCTATTGCCGTAAAGAGATTTCATGAATCCTATATCAACAATTCTGTGGTCTTTTGCTTTCAGGATTCTTGAGTATCGTCGGGCCCGGGAGACTTCCCTTCCTGCTCGCTGACCGTATGCAAATGTGATCAAGTAGATGTCAAATTTTTTTCCAAGAACTGCCGCATAGCAGATGGAATCCAGACCTCCACTTACAATGCAAACAGCCTTGTCCGGCAACGCTCTAACCCAACCTGTGCGGCACTATTAAACGGTCGTGTATTTTTCGATGACGGCCCTGTGTTCGGGGAATAAAGCCAACAGGTCGCTCCTTTTGCCGAGTTCCCAGTCCCTGAAGTCAAAGGCTGGTATGACCGTGCAGCCGACAAGGCAATAATTTCCCGAACTGATTGACGCAGCCATCCAGCAGCCTCTTTCGATCAAGATCTGTGGGATTCCGCTGCCTGCACTGCCTAGGTTCAATCTCGACAACCTCCCTTCCTTCATGAAATGGAGCGACAATACGCCTCCAGCGTAGTGATGCCAGATTTCGTCGGACTTTATTTTGTGAAAAACAGACACCTGGCCCTTAGCAAGTAGGTAGTAAATGGCAGACGAGAGGTTTCTCGGCCCATCATATCCGGGTATTACCAACGTCCACTCTGACCTGTAGGTCTCACGAAAATATCCTCCCTCTGGGTGTTTTTTGAGGTTCAGCTTTGCTATCCACTTCGCCGCGTTCTTGTTCAAGATAGAATCCTTTTCGAGTATTTGGATATGAAGTTTCACTGACTAGAAAGGGGCGCCTTGAAAGACATTAATTCGGGCTGGATGCGATTTTGGTTACAATTCGTCATGATGATTGGATTGATTGGAAAGGCAAATGTAGGCAAGTCTACTTTTTTCAATGCAGCCACAGAGCTTGCCGTAGCTTCTGCCAACTATCCGTTCACAACAATCGAGCCCAATGTGGGCGTTGCCTACGCTAGGGTAAAATGCGTCTGCCGGGAGTTTGGCGTCCAAGACAACCCAGTCCATTCTATGTGCGTTGATGGCAATAGGTTCATCCCTGTCAAGATCGTTGACGTTGCGGGTTTGGTACCTGGCGCACACGCAGGCAAAGGGCTGGGCAACAAGTTCCTCGACGATGCGAGGCAGGCCGATGCCCTCATACATGTAGTAGATGCATCGGGGTCTACTGACAGTAATGGAAGATCTGTTCCATCAGGCACCGGCGATCCTATGTACGAT
>DASYRH010000083.1:0-11631 GCA_036004585.1 Nitrososphaera sp.
TGGTTCCTGATGACTATAGAGAGATAAGTAAATTTCATACCGGTTTCTGCAAAGTAGCCGGTATAGAACGCCCTTTCGATGTTCTGATAGTTGGTCAAATCCATCACGCTCGCGAGAAATGAGCCTATGTCCATGCTTCTGGCAAATTGCGAGTCAGTCTTGTTCGTAAAGCCCAGGTCAGTCCTGATTACTCCATCGCCCAATACCAAGTAATTTTGCGCCTTATTGTCGATAAATGCCTGGCCTGCCAAATGCAACTTTCCCGTGAGCGATCCTGCTTTAGTGGCGAGCCCAATTTCACCAAGCGATGCCAGGGCACCATAAAGGTCGCCTCCTTCAATGTATTCTTCAACCAGGTAGCGATCCGCTATTGCTATCAGCTCTGGAGTAGGAATGCCTAGTTTGGCAAGATTATTTCTAGAGGCGTGGCCCTCGTTTGCCATTATTGCCTTTGGATTTATTGGAGGCGACGGGTGGGCAAGGAGTATCGAAATAAGGGAGTAGGTATAGGTTATGAGAAGCTCGTGAAATTCTTTAGTTGGTTTGTTGCGCTTAACAACGACTTTGCGGCCGTCTCTCTCTTCTATCGATATGTCCCGCTGCCAGTTTACGAAATACAACCGCTGTTTAGTATAAGCAAATTGACCCTAGATTTACTTGTCGTCTTCAATGCATAATAGATAGAGTGCATTAACCTTCTATGATGCTGTTACACGAGGGTCATGACACCGCGCGAGAATTCTTTACGCCAACAAATGTAGCGAGTTACGACGCAGTCGCGCGCTATGCCACGCTTGGCAAAGACAAAGCATGGAAGCGTCGAATAGTGGATATGGTCGGGAATAGTTATTCAATATTGGAGCTGGCCAGTGGAACAGGGATCCTATCATCCATGCTTGCTAAATCGGGTAAAAATGTGATAGGGCTTGACTTGACATTCGACTACCTTGTTGCCTCCAAGGGCAGGATCGATCTTAAGGCAGCCCAGGCGTCAGCAGAAGCTCTTCCGTACAAAGAAGAACAGTTTGATGCGGTGGTTTCGTCCTATCTGGCAAAATACGTAGATATGATGACTGTCGCACAAGAATGCATGCGCATCCTTCGCCCCGGCGGGATTGTCGTATTTCACGACTTTACCTATCCAATGAGTCCTGTCATGCGCAAACTGTGGAAAATCTATTTTCGGATTCTTCGGTTTTGTGGCATTTTCGCACCCTCATGGCGTCCAGTTTTTAGTCGGCTCGACAAGTTTATTGAAAATTCGAAATGGGAAAACAAGACACTCGAGGCATTAGCGAGGTCTGGTTTCAGAGGCATCAAAGTCGAATATCTCACTTTAGCGACTGCAGCGATAATCGCTGCTGAGAAGCCATGACAATCGAAAATGGCACGAGAATAAACGAATGGTTCGTGCCAAAATTCGGTCCCACCAGATTTCGCGTTGTTGTGGGCCTGCTCTTCTTGCCCTATACCGGAATGTGTATTTCTTTTGCAGTAGTGGGGTCGCTAGCGGCGGGGAATATCTCTTGGGAGCGGGTTGGTGCGATCGCTTTGATTTACGCTCTTGCGCTAGGTGTTTCTGCTCATGCAGCCGATACTGTAGGCTCCAAGGCGAAAAAGCCGTGGGGCAACTACTTTTCCAAGAGGCAGTTGCTTGTATTGACTGTAGTCTCCTTGGCTGGAGCATACGCAATTGGTGTTTACTATATCCTGTTCTTTGTCCCCCTTCTCGCGCCGATCGCTCTGCTTGAGGGATTTTTCCTATTCGCCTACAATTTTGAAATCCTTGGGGGGCGTTTTCATAACGACTTTTGGTTCGCAGTTTCTTGGGGATCCCTGCCAGTCCTTGCCGGTTATGCAATACAGACAAACACAATCGATGCTCTTGCAGTTGGAATTTCCATTGCAACGGGACTTGTGAGCTTTCTGGAGATCCGTTTGTCTAGGCCGTATAAGGAACTGAGGCGAAGCGGCCTTGATGATAACCGTGCAACAAAACTTGAAGATGGCCTCAAAATCCTTAGCGTAGGGACGATTGCGGTAGCCGCTTTCCTTACCACCTTTAAGATAATCTTTTCTTGAAGTACCCCTTAGCCAATCCATGCGTGACGCATCTTTCAGAAACAAGGATTTTGGCAGTGCAATGCTGGCCAAGTTTAACGAGCTTGAAAAAAAATCTGGGATAAGACTAGAGATACCGCAAAAGATCCTCCTCGCAGAAACTGGCACGCTCGAACAGGTTCTCAGCGTCCTTGCCGGAGAAAGCGTCGAAGTCAAGGTTGTTGAACAAAAGGAGACGAGGGGGGTCATTACGAGGGCGTCCACGGTTAGCACAAATTCCGGCAGAATACTCGTCAATGCACATAGCAGGATCTTCACGCGCAACATTCCGAGAAAGGTTACACAGTTGGTCAGGGCGCGCGACTATGGAATAGGTAGTATCATTCAGAGCCTTGAACTAGAAACCTTTCGAAAGATAACAGAGATAGGATATGATCCCCACAACGCGAACTTGTTTCGGAAATACCGAATAACGATTGGCAGAAAGGTTGGTTTTGAAATCAGGGAGGAGTTTGTGAAATGATAAAGGTGGACCGGGTGGGATTTGAACCCACGACCTCAGCAATGCCAATGCCGTATCCTACCGGACTAGACGACCGGCCCGACTCGCACATTTTGGGTTCTTGCTACGATATTAATACGTTGGTTCTAGCGAGAAATTGTCTCATTCTCATTTGATTTCAGCTCTAATTATTAGTGATTCTGGAATTTGACGGAAAACAATATTACCTGTGCCTGTGATTTCTGGCATATCGCGACGTGGCTCTTGAACAATCAATAGGTGCGGTTATCAAATATCAGTCAATTGGAGACTTGAACTCTTCCGAGTTCCTTCTGCTAAGGAACCGAAGGGGGTTTTGGGGATTCCCCCAGGGTCACAAAGAAAAGGGGGAAAGCGAGATTCAGACTCTAACGAGAGAGGTGCTCGAAGAGACTGGAATCCGCGAGCTTGAAATTCAATCGTACATTGGCGAGATAAGGTATTCTTACTTTAAGGGCGACGGCATGAAGTCAGAAAAGGAGGTTAGGTTCTATTTTGCCACGACTACTACAAGGCAGGTCAAGATATCGATTGAACATGCGGATTTCCGGTGGGTTACACTTGCGGATGCGCTGAATATGATAGATCACACGAAGCTAAAACAGATCCTAGCGAAAGGACATAGAAAAGGTCTTTACTAATAAACATAGTCGAACTTATGGTAATAGATTTATAGCCTGCAGCCTTTGGATAACCCGATAGTACATAGAATGGTAGCATCGGGTGGTAAACGAATAGTTCTCACCGCTGACCGCAGCTTGATGACAAACTATCGTGGAAATTTCTTGTATGGCTTTATCGCGTGTGGGCCGTATGAACTCCTGCCCGAGTTTGTTTTTGACAAGATATTTTGTCCGAGCGTTGAGACGGATGCTAACACAGGCGGAGTCAAAGTTGCTCAATGCGGCCTGCGAAGAGTAGAAGGCGCTCTATTGAAGGAGTACAACCGCGATGAAATTTTCCTCGCCCACCCAGAGATGCTTGAAAAATGTGTCGGGCCTGACACCAAAGTGCTCGGCATTAATGTGATGGACCCTCTCGGGATGGCGCCTGTCACTACTACAATGTCTCCCGAAAAACTATCTTACGTTGCCATGAAATTCAAAAAGATGTGCGCATCCATAATCCAACTCAAGAAAAAATACGACTTTAAAGTTGTTGTCGGTGGAAATGGGTCATGGGAACTTGCCAAGCCAGACCGAATGAAGATCCACGGAATTGATACTGTTGTTATTGGCGAAGCGGACGAGCTGGCTCTCGACCTTTTCAGAGACCTTGAGGCTGGCGAAGCTCCAGAACTCCTGCATACCTTTGTCAGGAACATTGAAAATGTCCCCATGATGCAAGGCCCAACAGTAAACTCGCTCATCGAGGCGATGCGCGGATGCGGCCGAGGGTGTGATTTTTGCGATGTCAACAAGCGGTCAAAGAAGGACTTTCCGCTTGAGCGTCTGCAGAAAGAGGCAAAATTAAACCTTGATTACGGCTTTGACTCGATTTGGCTCCAGTCAGATGAGATGCTGCTTTACGGATGTGACAACAAGGACTTTGTTCCAAACGCGGACGCGATCACAGAACTGTGGCGCGGACTAAAATCTACTGGGGCTCGCTTTGTGGGCACAACACACATGACACTGTCGGCAGTTGCCTGTTCGCCTGATCTTCTCAAAGAGATATCACGAATAAACGAAATGGATGTGGCAAACGGGAGATGGCTCGCCACTAACCTAGGAATCGAAACAGTGGCCCCCAGAATGGTCAAAAAGCACCTGGGTGTCAAGACAAAGCCATACCAGCCTGAAGAATGGGGCGCGGTAGTGCGAGAGGGATGCAAGGTATTGAATCAGAACCACTGGTTCCCTGCGCTAACTTTGATTATTGGGTGGCCCGATGAAACTCCGGACGAAACTCAATACACCATTGACCTGATTGAAGACTTTAGGCAAACTGGGATGAGGGGATTGGTCGCGCCGTTGCTTTATCAGGACTTTTCAGAAAAGAATTCAATGCACTTTGGCAACCTGAACGAAGCCCAGTTCACCTTATTCTGGAGATGCTGGGAGCAAAACTTGCGCGTGATCAATGACATTATCCCGATAATTATCCGCAACAAGACGTATGGGCCAGCAATGAAAGTGTTCATGGCGGCTCTCATAAAGGCTGGAACCTGGGCAATAATGCGATATCTGCGTGGCCTCTCAAAGGAACTGTTCAACGGTCAGATCCCTGAAGACATTGTCGCAAGATACTCGGGCAAGAGATCGGTGACTATGACTCCGCCACCAAAGCTCTGATCTAGCTGCGCAAGTTTGCTATCGCTTCATCTGCCAGAGTAGCCACGTTTGGTGTAAGGACGATAAAGTAGTTTTTGTCGGCCCTCTCCACAGCGTTCACAGTTTTGAACTTTTTGGTTGAAACATCGAATTCGACTAGCCCCGGCTCGAGCTTGCCCTTTGTGTAAATCATCATCAAGATTTCTCCTGTCAGAGGCGTTATAGGGACTATTGAGAAAATGTAGCCCTTGTAGGAGCTGATTGGCAGGACCTGTTTCATGTACGGAGCGACCGAAACCATATAGAGAAAAACATCCTCTACTGTAGCAAACTCTTCATACTCATATTTCATGAAGTTCAATCCCTTGTGGGAAAATATAAGGCTTTAAGTAGATGCCTTAGCCGTAGGACTCGAACTTGACGTCGTAGCTACCATCCTTTCTCTTGTTACGCTCGGTGACGAATCCCTTTGGAACAAGGTAGTCCAGAGCGCCATCGACCGTTCCCTGCCATCCGCAGATATAGAATGACGTGTTTTCAGGAGTAACTTTTTCGCCCACAAGCTCTTCGAGTGGCGAGAGATCCTTTCCGGCTTTAGGCCTGAGAAACGACTCAACTCTGCCTTTCTGACCTGCCCAGGTTCTGTTGAACCATTCTTGGGGCCTGCTGATGCTGGCTCGGTAGCGGAAATTCCAACTGTCCTTTCCCCTGTCCAAACTTTCTTCCTCAAGTGAAGTAAGCAAGTCTTTGTAGCTGAGCTCGTCAACGTAACTCGCTCCATGCAAGACGATTATCTCTCTTTTGCTTCCTGATTGCTTCAAATGAACAGAATAAGATATGAACGGAGCGAGCCCCGTTCCGCCGCCAATGAGCACCATCCTCCTGTTATCAGGGGTTCCATCATGCATCTTTTCATTTATAGTGAAAATTCCAGTCGGTTTTACCCATGCGATTTCGTCTCCTTCCTTTTTGTTAAAGAGTTCCGTAGTCAGCCTGCCTGGGACGGGCTTGCGAACCCATCTGATTACGAGCTCAAAGCGTCGCTTTTGCTCAGGAGCCGAAGCGATAGAGTATGCCCTGCGAATTATTTTGCCCTCGCTTGGGACATGTAATCCGAGTGTTACAAACTGGCCTGCCTTAAAGTCAGGCACCCCGCCATTATCCGGAGTAATATGGAAAATCGCAAGATCCTCCTTTAGAACTTGAACATAGGTAATCTTGGCCTTGTTGTCTACTACCATATATGCGTGAGAAATCGCTCGTTGTTAGATAAATACATTGTTATGGCGAATTGTGGATTCTTATCGCTTCATCCAAAGTTACGACCTAGATTAGAGTTCTCTAGCTGAGCGACTTTGTAGATAGGATTTAATTGAATTCTCGTTGAAAGGAGATCATGCCAGATTGGCTCAAGGGCAGGGGATCTTCAGGGGACGAAATAGACCAGTTGAACAACACCATTAACGACCAAAGCGCAGAGCAAAGAAAGATAATGAATCAATTCAATACTGCGATGAATGACTTTGCAACGGATAGGTCACTTGAAACATGTCTGGACGCGCTGAATCTGGCAATGCAGCTGGCTAACATCAGAGGAAAGCTTGCCGAATCTTACGAATTCTATGCAAGATTGCTCGAGAAGGAAATCACAAAACTTAGCCCCCCGGGGCCCTAGTCCGTTACGGCGATGGGCATCGTAAGCTTGGGATACGCATCGAAAATCGCATAGCCCGATCTCCCGTTCAGGAAGAGCAAAAACATACCTTCATCCATGAGGTTTTCAACTGCAATGCCTACTTCTTCAATCTTGGTTATTGGAAGATACGACATCGAGTCCGTAACCAGCATCAAATTTGTTGATTCGTAATTATCCGTTATGTCGAACAGGATTGATTCCAATGAGCCAAAAAGTGCAGTGTCATATTTGTCCAACTTTGCGGCGAAATACGTCGCAATTGATTCCATGCTGTCCTGCTCGCCCTTTGAGCCGACCAACAAAGAATTGAAAACTTGGCTTCCCTGGTCAAACATTACATCGCGCTCCAGTTTATCGTATCCGTTTGACTTGAAGAATTCGACGCATTGCGAGATTAGCATCCCTTCACTCAGCCAGCTGGACCGCCCTTCGTTCATTCTGGAAAAATAGGTCCTAGGTGACATCATTCGCCTGCTACTCAATTTGCAGATCTGGGGCAAATCGTTTGGTATAAGTTTGTTTACTGAAATACTACGCGGTTTCTTATCATTCCCAGTTTCTCTATGCTAATTTCGACAAGGTCCCCATTCTTGAGGTAGCGAGGTTCTTTCATGGACATTGCCACGCCCGCAGGAGTTCCAGTAGAGATAATGTCTCCTGGTTCCAGCGTCATAGTCACCGACAGGGCCGAAATAATCCTGCTCACAGGTATCACCATATTTGAGCTTGACGAGTCCTGTCGAACATCCCCGTTTACCTTGGTCATGATCCTCAACTTTTGCGGGTCTGTAACTTCATCCCTGGTCGTTATCCAAGGACCGCATGGGGCAAATGTGTCAATTCCCTTGCCCCTTGTAAACTGCTTGTCTTTAAATTGGATATCGCGCGCCGATACATCATGCAGTATCATGTATCCAAAAACTGAATCAAGTGCTTTGTCTTCCTGAACCTTCTTTGTGCGTTTTCCGACTACAACAGCAAGTTCCGCTTCGTAATCAAGGCGCGTTACAAAAGCCGGACAGATAATATCCCTGAATGGTCCGTTTAGGGCGGTTCTGGGCTTAAGAAAGATTACAGGCTCATCGGATGGAGTCAGCCCTGCATCGCGGGCATGGTCATAATAGTTGAATGCAAGGCATATTATTTTGGGAGGGTTCGGAATCGGCACAAGAAGTTCGTTTTCAGTAATCTTGTGCAGATATCGTAGCTTCTCTTTCTGCTGCCTTACTTCGTCCAGCCACCCCCCGAACATGAAGTCCTTGATGTTTGGAGGGACAGGTATTCCCGTCTGTTGTTGGATTTCCGCCTTTGTAACCACAGACTTGCCATCGTCTGAGATAATGCCATATGTCTCCTTTACTTTGCTGTCCCTTATCCTAGCTATTCTCATTTATTTATCACCTATGCGTCAATATCGCCGTGCCAGCGTCGTCTATTCTGCAGAATCCAAATCTCACAAACTGAACAGAAGTATCGGGCTTTAGTCTAGATGCGAACGATTCTGCAAACCCTTGAGCGACCTCGAGGCTGTTCGTGTTGTACTCATCACCTATGTAGAGTTCCTTGGGAATCAGGATCTTGTACTTTATTATATCATCCTTTGCAACCCACTGGATCTTTTTCATAGACTGTCTGATCCCGTCATCTGCCAATTCAGCAGATATCTTGACACTGTCAGCGCTGACAATTCTGATGTTGCAGTACTCCATCAGGCGGATTTCATCGCCAACCTTTAGGGAAGCCGCGTCTTCACCAGAGATATACACGGAATCTCCTGCGGAAACCTGCCTAGTCCCCAGGGCTGTGTCTGTTGGATGATTTTTCAAGACCAAGCTTGTTTCTCGGGCGTCCGTTATGTGGACAGAAACTGGATTCTTGGCAAAGAAAAGCCGCGGCGATACCGGGTCGATTATCTTTCTGTTAAACGCTTCGAGAGCCTCAAAAGGGGGTTTGGTTTCTGCGAGGGTAATTCCGAGCGAAAGCACGAACTTGCGAATAGCTGCAGGGACAAACCCTCTCCTCTTAAAGGATTTCAGCGTTGGCAAACGGGGATCGTCCCAGCTCTGTATAGTGCCGTTGTCGATAAGCGGCCGAATTTTTCTTTTTGAAACAGGAATCCCCTCAAATTCCAACCTAGAGAACTCTATCATGGCAGGCTTGCGGAGCCCCAGCCTTTCGAGTATTTCAAAATACAGTTCGTTGCGGAGCTCGTATTCCTTTGTCCTCATGGCATGGGTTACTCCATCCAAACTATCTTCGACGGGCGCGGCAAAGTCGTATGTAGGCCAGACCCGCACCCTATCGCCCAACCTTGGGTGACTGCCTTCTAGTATTCTGAAAAGAGTAGGGTCGCGCATTGCGGTATTTTGATTTGCCATGTCGCCTTTGAATCGGATCGTCGCCTGATTCTGTTCGTACGAGCCGTCAAAGAATTTCCCTACCCTTTCAATAGCAATTGAAGGTCCGCCACGGCATTCGCACGGTAGTCCCTTGGCCCGCAAATCATGCATCCGTTCTTGCTTGCAGGTGCATACAAAAGCGCCCTCGAGCTCGACCAGTTTTCTGCCATAAGAGTGCAACACTTCGATGTCGTCTGACGTGTTCTTTTCGATGTCAGGCTTGACTCCCAGCCATTCGAGGCCTTCCCGTATGGCGTCGTAATATTCCAGCTTCTCCTTGAGCGGATTAGTGTCGTCGAATCGGAGAATCAGTTTGCCCCCATACATGCGGGCGTATTCTTCGTCAATAATGGCTGCCTTTGCATGGCCAATGTGCGGATAGCCATTTGGCTCTGGAGGAAATCTCGTGATGACCTTGCCCTGTATTGCATCCTTTAGTAGAGGCAGCGTGCGTTCCGCTGGAAGCGAAGCCGGCTTTTTTTGAATCTGGCCGGGACTGTGCTCCTCCAGCAATGACTTTTGCTCTCCGACCGAGAGCGAATTCACGTACTGCACGAGCGACTTGATGTCAGGCATGACATCCTTGACCGACCTTCGCAGATCAGGCCTCGAACCAAGGATCTTCGAAACGACTGCATCCAACTGGGCCTTGCCGCCATGTTCGACAGAGTTTCTTAAAGCGATTATCTTGACGATTTTCTCTGTTTCTTCATCAAGCGGCACGTATACCTACAAACTCCTGCCAACTACAAAATCTGCCGAGAACTGAAGTGAGCGCTTGGCGTACGAATCGTCATAGTCTTCGATTGCGGTCAGGGCGTCGAACATGTACTTTTTGGCCGTGTTCCTGACGTCCTGCTCTATTCCAATGTCGGAAATAATCCGGACAGCTTCTTTCAGGTCCGCGGAGGAGACGGTATCCCTTGCTCCGAAAACCTTGAAGAGCTTGTCTCGGTCCTTATCTTTTGCGTAATTTAGTGCCTTGAGTATCGGATACGTCTTTTTACCTTCGCGCAGATCGTTGCCCGCTGCCTTGCCAGTCAACTTGGGGTCACCCACCACCCCTATCAGGTCATCAACGAGCTGAAACGCGATTCCTATACTTCGACCAAATCTTGAAAGGTTTTTGATGTCGTCATCGTTAGGGTCAGGTGCAGAGAGCGCGCCTAGTGCGCATGAAACTTCAAAAAGCGCCGCAGTCTTTTTACCCACCATGTTGATGTAATCTGAATCGCTTGGCATTTCCCTGCTGGAAGCCACGCCGATGTCGATCGCCTGTCCTTCGCAAATTTCTGTGCACGCGACAGAGAGCTTGCCCACCATTGCGCTAATTGCCTTGTCTGATATCCCTACCTTTCTGCAATTGAACGTCAAGAGTTCAAACGATTTTGAGAACAGTATATCCCCTGCCAATATAGCCAAGGGGATGCCGTAGGAACGGTGCACAGTCGCAGCGCTGTGCCGCATTTCATCATTATCCATGATGTCGTCGTGGACCAGAGTGAAATTGTGGACGAGCTCTACAGCGCCTGCCGCCGGGAGGGCCCGCTTGAGCGTCCCTCCGAGCATCTCGCAGCTCTTGATTACCATGAAAGGCCTGAGCCTCTTGCCCCCTGAGCGAATCAGGTGCGATGACGCTTGGTACAGTTCTTTTGGCTTTCCGTCAAGGCAAGACATGAGGAACTTGTTTACGGTGGAGGCATGAGAATCAAGTTCTCCTTTTATGCTGCTTGCCTTCATTTGTGGCTACTAACCTCTTGTGCTAAAGGTCCTGTCAATATATATCTTGAGCTAGATAAAGAGGCGATGTTTCTTGCCCCAACCAGAAACATTGTGCACTTGAGTTCTGTCAACAGCAAGTCGGCAAAGGCAAAAACCGCCTCGCGCGATTCTGCAGCCGCGCGCAAGAACGGGTACGCCATTGCGGCCATATTCGCACCAAGCGCGATGCACTTGGCTGCTTCAAGACCATTGCGCAGACCTCCAGAAGCAATAAGCGGCAACCTGACTGACGTTCTAATGTCAAGAAGGCTTGACGCAGTTGGAATTCCCCAATCCCAGAACATTTCGCCCAAGTGGGATTTCATTACGTCCTTCGATGCATCGGCTCTTAGTTTTTCAACCCCCGCCCAGCTGGTTCCCCCCGAGCCTGCTACATTTATCGCGGAAACTCCTGCCATCTCCAGTTTCACCGCAACTTCGCGGGAAATCCCTGCCCCGACCTCCTTCACTATCACCGGGATATCGATCGTCTTTGCAATATCGGCTATCCTGCCCAGTACCCCTTTGTAGCGAGGTTCCCCCTCAGGTTGAATGAGCTCCTGGAGCGGATTTAGATGGATGACAAGCGCGTTCGCGCGTATCATCCTCACTATCTTTCTGGCCTCATCTGTGGTGAGTCCCTTAGCCAGCTGGGCCCCGCCAATGTTCGCAATGAGAAATGCATTTGGAGCGTTCCTGCGCGCCACAGAGTATGTTGCCGCGAGTTCTTCACTCTTTAGCCCCGCCCTTTGCGAGCCTAAACCCATTCCGAATCCGTACTTTTCTGCGACTTCTCCGAGTCTGCCGTTTATGGCTGTCGCTTCATCAGTGCCTCCCGTCATTGAGTCTATGACTATGGGTGCGGCGAATGTGTGTCCAAGGAATTCGGTAGAGGTGTCG
>DASYRH010000084.1:0-6198 GCA_036004585.1 Nitrososphaera sp.
TCGAAATCTTGTTTCAGTTGTTCCACAAGAAGGAAGGCCACTCAGAGCGCTAACTCCCTGGGACCATGTCTATAATTGGCTCCAAATAAGAGGCGAAAGCCGGCAAATAGCCAAGGAAAAGACTGAATCGATCCTTCGCAAGCTGGAATTGTACGATGCCAGATACAGACCAGCCATGAACCTGTCAGGAGGAATGAAGCAGAAGGTCCTAGTTGCCATGGCCATGGCTGCCGAAGCTCAACTCCTATTTTTGGATGAACCAACAATCGGCCTTGATCCAGTGTCAAGGCGGCAAGTATGGTCAGCGATAAACGAATGGAAGAGTAGAGGACAGTCAATACTACTAACTACGCATTACATGGATGAGGCAGAGATGCTTTCTGATTATGTAGTCATAGTAGACAATGGGAAGACGCTTGCCCAGGGTACAATTCAAGAACTGCGCAAGGTTATCCCACAAAACATCCGCGTCGACATTTCCGCTGACGGGACCGACCAAGAATCACTCAGGACCTATGGATCAGTTGTCGACACTGGCACCGGAATGCTGAGGGTTTTCACATACGAGTCCGCAGCGCGCGATTTGTCCGACTTTGCGCTCAAGAGGAACCTTTCCTTTAATGTCTCACCCGTCACTCTGGACGATGTGTTCGTCTACTTGGTAGGCAGATCCATAGACAAGACAGACTCTAATGGAGTAGATAGAAATGGAACTGGCTAAACACGATTCAATTCTGCCATTGAGGCAGGCGTTCTTGATTGCATATGTCACAGGCATCCTCTGGCTTCGCAGAAATCCAATTTCGTTGGTGTTCACCGCGATAAGCCCGTTCTCTCTCCTGTTCGTGCTATATGTGGTGAGCGGAGGTGTATACACGCACCTTGCAGTCGCTGGGAGCTTGGTTATGGCTCTTGTAGGTTATGGCCTGGCCCTCGGTCAAGACATCTCCTTCTACAAAACTGAATACAAGATCCAGGATATTTTCGTAGCATCGCCTGTTTCACCGCTCACCTACATGATGGGTCTGGCCTTGTCAGAACTGCTCTTTGGCCTACCCGCTCTGCTCGTTCTAGCTTCGTTAGTGATCTATTTTGGTGCACCGATTGCCAGCATTCCCTTCCTGGCAGCAACTATTCTGCTGACATGGGGTTCAATGTCTGCCATGGGGTTCTTTCTTTCATCGCACATGCTTCACATGCGCAACGCAACTCAGGTAATCTCGTTTGTCAACGTGATCTTGGCTGTCCTCCCGCCAGTTTTTTATTCTGTCACAATTGTGCCTGAGGCACTAAAGCCTCTGGTTTACGCACTGCCAACCACGCATGCTTCTTTAATGCTTCAGTATATCATGGAACAACCGACACCTCCTGAGTGGTCGCCTGTATTTGGATTCGCAGTCCAGTTTGCGTACCTGATTGGATTCATAGCACTCGCAAAGACAAAGGCATTGTGGCGCGAAACGTAGCTCACGGTCTATTTCGATGATCTTTCATTCAAAAAACTCATACACAGACATCTAGCCCTCTTTGAGTGAGTTCTTGCTGAAGCCTCATGTTTATGTAAGCTTGCATTTCTTCGGGTGTAGCAAATGTAAGATGCTTGGCTATGATTTCGTCCTCTATTTGTTGTTTGATCTGAGCTATTATTGCGTCTAGTTGAGAGCACATGCCGACGTTCAAGACCACTATTATTATCGCCACGACCACCCCTAAGGTTATGATTCCAGTTATCGAACGTCGCATAATGAAGGCAACAAAACCTTGCATTGGATGCTCTTAGCGAATCGATTCTAATTAAGAATCTGGCAAAATTCTAAATAGTTGCGGTGATAGAGTCGGGTTGCCTCACCCACCCAAACGGATACGACCATAAAGGTCATGGTGGGATTCGGACCCACGACCTGCTGATGTCTTGATTCTCACGCGTTTACAAGTCAGCCGCTCTGCCAGGCTGAGCTACATGACCTCGACGAGAGTTTTCAGATGAACATAATTAATACTTTCTCTGCGTACCAGATTTCTTAATGTATTTAAATCGCATGCTCTTTGAGAATCTTAGTTGCCAAAATTCACCGTGCAGGTAGTGATTGAGAACAAGCCATACATTAACGATCCAGAAGGAGAGACGATACATAAGGACCTCGTCGTCAAGGGAGGTTACTCTGCCGTCCACTCGGTCAGATCTGCAAAGATGCTCAAGATGGTTGTGTCCGGCAAGTCAGATAAAGACGCAGAAAAGATCGTGGCAAAACTGTGCGAAGATTTGAGGATATTTAATCCCGTAGTGAGCAATTGCACAATTAGGGCAGCCAAGGGATCTAATTCCGACTTGAGTGAACTATTTTCTTAAATTGAGTGCCTAGGCAGTTTTATGAATGGTTTCAATTAGTGAGTTATCTTTTTGGACATTCTTGATCCAAAGGAATCAGCGAACTCTGGCAAGTCCTTCTCTTCCCTGGCGCTTTCAATTTGGCCTCTTTCATGAGCGATTTCCCTGATCATTCTGAATATTTCCTGCTGTGGATCGTTAGATTCTTCTTCCTTGTACGGCTCAGGAGGCGAAGCGCGACGCATTCGTTTCCAGATAGTCCTTCCCTGCCTAGAGGCAAGTTTTCCTTCTAGTTCTCGGATTCGTGCTTCTGCTTTCGTTATTACGTCATCCCTCGTACCAATCTCTTTTACTAGTTTGTCTACGTCAGGCTCTATATTTTTCTCGGCGCCCTCTTCACCACTTACATTTTCTAGAATTTGACTAGGAAGCTCTTCTTGAAGCCATTTCTGAAACTCTAGCATCTGCGCTTGATTGGTCTCAACGAATTGATCATGATTCTTCCTCCCCTCATCAACATAGCTTACGACTAAGTCCTTTAACTGATTGAAGATAAGTACATTTTGACGACTCTGCAACTCCTTTACGTGAGCAAGGCTCATTTGATACGCGTTCTTTAACCTAGAAAATTCTTGGTCAAAAAGGACCCTGTCCTGCCTAGCCCTTTCATCCGCATAGCGTTGTATACGACTTGCTTCCATTCTGTTCGACATAACCATTTTTGTCAGGGCTTTCTTCTGTTTTGCTATTAGCTCCGACATCGTTCGACCAATTTCCTTTTTCTGCACAACTAGTACTTGCTTTTGTTTCTGTCTGACTTCCCGCTCAAGCCTCGCCATGATAGATTTGCCAATGGCCTCCCCGCAAGTGCTACATCGCGCCGAGGATTTGGCAGTTCTACTAGTCAATGCAATTCTGATTCAGACGCCTTTTAAAAAGAAAATGTATGTATGGCTCCAAGAAGACACTGTGCCTTGTTTCGGAAACGAGCCCTTGAGACAGGAACGTCAGTGCTTCTCATGGTCCATGGTAGCGATCATGTCGTCAAAACTGTTCGAGTCACTGAGAGCACCTTCCAGCAAGAGCGTCGTCCTCAAGTGCTTTGCAAGATCTGTTACAGTGATTATCCCCACAATCTTTCCACCTTCCATAATCGGAAGCCGGCGAATCTTGTGATTGACCATTCTCTGAACTGCGACTTCGATGGGTGTCTCGGGGTCTGCCGTCGTCAAGATCTTGGACATTATCTCAGAAATCATTACTTTTGCAATAGGGATATCCTTTGCGCAAATTTTCTTGATAAAGTCACGCTCTGTGACGATGCCCACCGGGATGCCATCTTTGACTACAAATAGCGAGCTAATGCCTTTCTCAGCCATCAACTTGGCGGCTTCTAGTGCAGTATCTGAGCCATCTATCATAATTATCTCCTTTGTCATGATGTCACGAACGACACTTGCCGCCATATGCAGAATAGCTATCCAATGAAAAATAAAAACAATGCTGCTACACAATCCGTAGTCAAGAGCGTCCCGCTGCTATGCTTTGCAATCACGAAGATATTAATACGAGTTGGATCGAATTTTCCTCGTCAAAGATGACCAAGATCGGGATTGCCGTTTTCCCCGGCAGCAATTGCGATCGCGATGTTCACCATGTCCTTAACAACGTTCTAGGTGTTCAGGCAGATTTTCTGTGGCACACGAAGGACAGGATTTCCGGATACGACGCCATGATTATTCCAGGTGGATTTGCGTTTGGTGACCGGCTCAGGGCCGGGATAATAGCTGCACACAGTCCAATCGTCCGGGAAGTAAAGCGAATGGCAGAGGACGGGACACCTGTTCTCGGCATATGCAACGGCTTTCAGATACTCGTTGAATCGGGCCTATTGCCCGGAGCACTAATGATGAACGATTCGCTAAGGTTCGTTTGCCGATGGACCAAAGTCCAAGTAAAAAACAACAAGACTCCTTTCACTCATCAATTTGGGCCAAAGCAATCGTTTGACATTCCCGTAGCCCATGGCGAGGGGCGTTACATGGCCAACCCTCTTATTCTGAAAGAGCTAAAGCGCAAGAACCAGATCGTGTTGCAATATGACAATGACGACCCCAATGGCTCGACTGACCTCGTAGCGGCAATCTGCAATGAAGAAGGAAACGTGATGGGCATGATGCCTCATCCAGAACGCGCAAGCGAGGAGTTGCTTTCATCTGGGAGGGGTAATAGCGCAATTACGATTTTCCGCTCGCTAGTTGCCTATTTACAGCAACAGGCTATAGTGTAGCTCCATGGGCGTCCTTACCAAACAAGAACTCGATTATCTCGAACAAAACCTTTGCAGGAGCGCCAACGAAACGGAACAGGACATCGTTGGTGCAGAATGGTCAGAGCATTGTTCATACAAGTCTTCCAAAAAGTACCTGAGATTGCTGCCGACAAAAGGAGGGCGCGTGGTAGTTGGCCCTGGATACGATGCCGGTGTCATCGACATCGGCGACGGGTACGTACTTACTGTCCACATAGAGAGCCACAACCATCCCTCGGCGGTGGAACCATTTGGTGGTGCGGCAACAGGAGTAGGCGGCGTAATCCGGGACATAATGTCGATGGGAACGCGGCCAATCGCCGTCCTGGATGCTTTGCGGTTCGCACCGATTAGCGGAAAGGGAAAATCTTCTGCTAAATCAAAGTGGCTATTCAAAAACGTGGTCAAGGGGATAGCTGATTACGGCAACTGCATAGGTATTCCCACGGTGGGTGGAGAGGTGGAATTTGATAGCTCGTTTGAAGACTATTGCTTGGTGGACGTTGCTTCTGTGGGCCTTGGTTGCAGACAAGACATGGTCGCCAATAGGGCTGACACAGGAGATGTTTTGGTACTGGCAGGTGGCTCTACAGGCCGCGATGGTATTCACGGAGCTTCATTTGCGTCAAAAGCATTGGAGGCAGAGAACAGGTCTGCGGTCCAGATACCTGATCCTTTTCTTGAAAAGCTATTACTTGAAGCCACGATGGAGGCTGTCGTACTGGGCTGCATCAAATCTATCAAGGATCTTGGCGGCGGAGGGCTCTCCTGCTGCCTGTCAGAGACTTCGGACAGCCTTGGGCTGGGCTTTGAAGTAGATCTTGCGAAGGTGCACGCCCGGGAGTCAGGCATGACTCCTGCGGAATTGATGATATCTGAATCGCAGGAGCGGATGCTCTACGTCACGGACAACCGCGGCCTTCCGATGCTCCAGTCAGTCCTCGAAAAATACAGGGTACCATATTCGATTATCGGAAGAGTCAAGGAACACCTAGACCTGCTAGTAAAAGAAAGTGAACGAGTAATTGCGCAAATGCCATCGAAGTTGGTGGCGCACGCGCCCCTTCTGGACTGGCCTTCTCGCAAGCCCGCCTATCTTGCTAATCCTTCTCAATTCCGCACACCGCGATTGCCAGCAGACCTTGGCAAGGCTCTCCTTGCACTACTATCCAACCCTACAATAGCCAGCAAACGCTGGATTTACCAACAGTACGACCATGAAGTTGGAATCAGGACTGTGGCAAAGCCGGGGTCGGCAGACGCGGCATTGCTTCGTCTTGACCGGGACGACAAACTCCTTGCGGTAAAACTCGATGGTAACTCCAAGCACTGCTATCTCGATCCTTACCAAGGAACACTTGGCTGCCTGTCGGAGGGGAGGCGAAACGTGATCTGCACTGGCGCGGAACCCGTGGGAGTAGTTGACCACTTGCAATTTGCTAGTCCCGAGGATCCCGAGATCTTTTGGACATTCAGGCAAGCAATTGACGCAATAATTGATTATTGCAGGTTCATGGAGGTACCTGTAGTTGGCGGAAAGGTGAGTTTTTACAACGAA
>DASYRH010000085.1:0-27412 GCA_036004585.1 Nitrososphaera sp.
TCAACATAGCCTTATACATGATTTTAGTGCGCGTTTCTTCCTTGCTTACAGATTTTAGGATTGCCGCTATGACCTCATATCTACTACGATTCTTCATCACGCTGGTAGAACTAAAACATACATTCGTAATAAGATATTTCATATAAATCACTTAACGTAAAATACCGAAGAATTTTCTTTCTGGTAAGATTTTCTAAACCTGAAAGGAGCTTCTATTTTGACAATTAGGTTCATTAGGAAAAACCGTAAAGATGAGTTTATGCGAGAAAAATCTAGCAAAAGATTGTTCCTGCTAGCGGGAATCGGCGCGATATTTTCCCTTGGCATTATCGCTCAATGGCCTGCCATCTCCACTCTCCAATCTAGCTTTGCCGACGAGACAACTTATGTCAATGTCGACCCATGGCTTCAGCTTCCTGGAGGCTCAGTTCATGTAACCGGCCAGGGCTTTGAGCCGAACGCCAATGTATCGATAGTCGTCAAGAATGTAATCGCTACAGTCGAAACTCAGGAACGAGGCGAAACTGCCGTGGTCTCGTATCCTGACAGTATAGTAGCTGCAAAAACCGTCACAAACGGTGACGGTACACTCGATTATGCTCTTGGAGTCCCACGTGACGAGGTAAAAATAATTGAAAGGTGGATAAGTAACTCTACGGGGCAAGAGGAAGTTCTCAAGACAGTAACTACAACCTACATGTTCCAAGGCACAGTGAAGGTACAGGTAATTGACGAACTAGGGAACAACGACAGTGCCGAACTCACGGTTCTGCAGTGGATAAGCCATTCACCGTTCTAGACGTTTCTTTTTTCTTTTCTCTACCTCACGCACTACGTAAGGGTGTGAGGTGTCGCCTTTGAAAAGAGGGATGCCAGTTGCTTGTAATGAGAAATGAACTTTTTTCCGAGATCCGTTGTCTTGTACATGAACCTCTTGGAAGTTGGCCGTTCTTGGATCATTTCGAGCATGCCGCTTTCAAGAAGAAACTCGAGGTATTGATTAATCTGTTTTGAGTTGAGATTGCATCTGTACATTACGTGGGTTTTTCTGGCCCCATTATCGCACATTACCAAAATGAATTCTATTATCTCTAGCCATCCCCGATTACTCCATCCTGCTGCATTTAGAGGCAATTCCTAGAGGAGCTCCAATTGTATCGCTTTTAATCCTAAACATACTTTCTAACCCAACATGACAATAGAAGATTTCTAGGAGTCACCGGAAAACAGCAGGGGAAGCTAAGCGTCCATTCCGAACGAGGTGAGCCGTCCACATCTACTTGGCCATCTTGGTACCAAAGTTGACCGCATAATATATGAAACATGGCGGCAACCTGGTCATGTCTCGTGCCTTGGTAAGAACACGAAATTGATGACGGATTTTGCATGCTCCTCTTTTATTGAGACCATAATCCGATAAAGGATTTAATCCGCAGCAATTGTGATTAACCTGTTGCCTGGAAATTTGGGAAAATGGGCGAGTCCCTCATCAGATGAGTTTGATGCTGTGATCGATCATACAACTAGACTAATGACAGCACAAAGGAGCTCTGGCACGATAGCCGGAGGGACAGTGTCTGGTACACTGCTCGAGATCTCAGATGTCGGTAACCTAGTCATTGTCAGCGATCTTCACGGCGATTACGAATGCTTTTCCCAGATTCTGAATGAGATCAACTATGCAAGTTTCCTCTTAGACGCTAGAAACAAGATGGTTTTTCTTGGCGATTACGTCGACAGAGGAAGCAATTCAGTTGGAGTACTGTATTCGGTTTGTCAACTAAAGTTAGCATATCCTGATTCCATCGTGCTAATGCGCGGCAACCACGAGGCGCCCGCTGAATTTCCGTTTGCTTCCCATGACTTTCCATTCCAGCTCGTCGAGCGATTCGGTGAGTCCGCGGGAAGAGCAATCTACCGAAAGACGCTCCAATTATTCAAGGAGCTAGTAGTCGCGGCCATTGTGGGCAACAGAGTGCTGTTGGTGCATGGTGGACTACCAACTGAACAAGCGCTATCGAACTACAGAGCTCTATTATCCACAGCACAAGAAAACCACATGAATAACAGCGTGCTCGAAGAAGTTCTATGGAACGACCCAAGAAAAATCAATTCGATCGCGGGATGGGAGAATTCTAGGCGAGGAATAGGCCGTCACTTTGGAGAAGATATAACGAAAAAATGGCTTGAAATCTCTGGCACAAGATGCGTGGTTCGAGGGCATGAACCTTGCCCGGGCTTCAGAATCGATCACGCCGGTAAGATTTTGACGCTCTTTAGTTGTCAAAAGCCCTATCCGTCTTTTAAGGCTGCATATCTGTCAATACCGGGGACCAACCTTCAAAATCTTCGTGATGCGCGAGACCTAGTACCCTTTGTCAAATATCCAAGGTAGCCTTGATCTCTTTGCATCGCTTCCTTAGCGATACAGTTGATATGTCAGCTACCTGGCAGATTTCTACCTGTCTTAGGAATTCATTGCAGTTCTGCGATGCTAGATAGATGACAGCGCCGGCGAGTGCGCGGGGGTTCTTTCCCAGCGAAATCCGGTTCTGCTGAACAACGGAATAAATCTGAAGAGCTTCCCGCTTTGTCCTTTCGCTCAGGTTCAGCCTGTTCGACAGCAGAGTCACATAGTCAGGGCCATGAAGAACCGGCATCTGGAGGGAAAGCTCCCTCAGCAAGACTTTGTAATGGGCCATGACATCTTTGCTCGAGAGGTTGCAAGTATTGGCTACATCTGCTATTGTTTTGGGAGTGGATGTCTCTCTGCACGCGGCATAAAGCGAAGCACCGACTAATCCAAGGGTCGAACGTCCCTTTGCCAATTTCTTTATCGCAGCTTTTCGATAGATGTACGCCGCGCTTTCGAGAACGGCCTGACTAAGGTAAAGTTTATCCCCAAAGTTGTTCAGGAATCTAAGCGCCTTCTCCAGGTTCCTCGAAATTGAGTCATTTAGCTGCGACCTATTATTCCAAGTCCTGAGCCTCTGCATGTTCATTTTTTGTTCAGGCTCTAAGATCCTACCCCTTGCGTCTGTATCGTCCAGCCCTATCAATGTCGATAGTCCCTTGTGATGAGCTGAAAGGGACTCCTTGAGGCCAGTCCTTGCCTTATCGCTGTATCCTGAAAGTGCAGTCACAACCGCCTCATTTCCGCCGTGCAGTACGCGGTCATTAGCGACACATCCACATGAGCTACATACGAATTCGGATGAAACCATGTCGAAAATTACACTTGCGCTCTCGCATTGTTTACAAAATTTCGGGTTATTCTCAGAATAGATCTGTTGTTCCGGAGATGACACGTCTGCAGGTGGTCCCCTGATCTATTAACTCTAGTTTTTCTAGAAATTCGAATCTCGAGCGAGATTTGCACTAGTAGAAGTAATCTTCTTACCTACACGTCATTCTTCAAGCCTTATCATCATAAATTCTTCTGTACTATGTATTGCGATCATAATTCAGTGAAATCAGGTTCTAGAATGTGTCCATTATTAAACGATTAAAATCATTTAAACTACGTGCTGGATGTGGTGCTTGTCGCGCTCGCGACTTTCTTTTGGCTGTCATACGTTCCCATTGCCATTAATTCTGTATACAAACTTGTAAGAAATAGAAATGTCTTTGTGGAAAAGGATTTGCGCAGGATCCCCAACGACCCCTCAATAATCTTCCAAATAACCACGCGCTCTGCAACGAAAACTCCGGTGGTAAAAAGAGGAATTACGTCCGTGCTCATGTCTACGGCCCAGGTTAAATATGCAAATTATCAGGTTTCAGTAGTCACCGATGATCCAGACGATGAGAAGACACTAAAGGGTCTCCGGTGCGAGGTAGTTGTTGTGCCTCCGTCATTCAGGACAAACGCCATCAAGAAAGGCCGGGCATTGCAGTATTCAGTTGAACATAGGCGAATCGCTGCAAAGAATACCAGACATTATTGGATCTTTCATATGGACGATGAAAGTTATGTCACGTCTCAAACGGTGCTTGCCCTGCTAAAGTACATTCGGGAAGGAAAAGGCATTGCCTCAGAAGGACCAATATTCTATCCACTGAAATTTGAATCGGCCAACCGCGTAACAGCCATAGCCGAATCAATTCGACCTTACGCCTGTTATGATTGCGTAACTCAAATGACAAAGCCTCCTCCACTTCACATGCATGGTAGCAACCTGCTTGTCAGGTCAGACATTGAAGATGAAATAGAGTGGAACTTTGGTCCTACCCTTGCAGAAGATCAGATGTTCGGCTTTATGGTCTTCCAAAAATATGGCCCCAATTCTATGGGGTGGCACGGTGGAATCTTGCTTGAACAACCACCACTCGATCTCAAGGATCACTTTTTCCAAAGGCGCAGATGGGTATTGGGGACCATGCAAAATCTACACAAGTTCCCAAGGAGGCACAGGTTCAAGCTTATGTTCAAATCTGTCACATACTTCCTTGGGTTCGCTTCAGCAGTGGCGTCAGCTGCGTTCATGATAAACAATTATTTGCCAATCCTCTGGTCGCTTCCCGAGATTGACAGCAAACTACACGGAATTATCTCACTTCCCGAAAATCTTGCAAACATGTCCTTGGATCCGCTGCTAAACATACTTTTGACAGCAAACCCCGTGGAGATTGGAATGGGTGCGCTTCTGCTCTTTACATCACTCGTCTGGCTAGCTTCTTATCAAATCGGGTTGTTCCTTAACCTGAGATATTCTAAGATCCGCTGGTTCAAGAGGACGCTGCTTCACATTCAGGCGTTGGCCTTATGCCCAATCTTAGGACTCGTTGAAACCTTCCCTGCATTCTGGGCAACAATAGAGTATGGGGTTCGAAAGAAAACAGAGCCGGCCGAAAAGACACCTGTCTATGACTTTTATGTGATACGAAAGTAAGTGCTATGGAGTGGGGGCGACTGTCTCTGCGATCTTTGGTGTTGTACGGGTCATTAAGATGATTGCAAATGTGAATATGACATTCAAAAAGTACCAGTTCGGAATCGCAGTGAGATGAGCGTCAACCGAACCCAGGAATTGCGTAGACCACTCACCGCGCATAATCAAACTGCCTCCGTTCAAGTCGCCTGCAATCGGAGCCGTTGCTCTCAAAGTGAACCACGTAAAGTCCTCGATTACCAACATTGAGGAAAAGATTGCTCCAGTTAGAACAAGCCCGGATAAAAGTGCCTGTGGGCCGACATTTAAATGCAAAAATGCATAGCCGGCAATACCAAATACGGCTGCCATTAGAAAGTGGTACGGGTAGATAAGAGAAAATAGGACGGGCTGAAGACCAAAGCTAGTGTCCCTGATCATATAATATTCAACGAATGCATAGCCAACAGAAAACAATATCGCACAGATCACCACGCCAAATTGATTCCTTAAAGACGACAGGTGAATGTTATAGAACAATCATTCAATGCTTTTCTTAATGACTTTATCAATATTGCTCCACTTTCTGCAATCACTCTACAGTTTTTGAATGTGTATAGAGACTACATTTTCATTCAGTGTATGGAATGTCGATGGCCTTTAGATCCTCTGCAGCCTCGACCTTGCCATGGATCGCCAAAGCTTCCTTAACCAGAACCGATGTTTCATCATAGCGCGCGCTAAAGTGCGTTAGAAATAACCTTTTTGCCGCTGCGCGCTTGGCAATTGTGGCAGCCTCGGCCGCGGTGGAATGCCAATTTTCAATGGCCTTTTCTCTTTTATCTTCGCTATAGGTTGATTCGAATACTAATACGTCGCATCCTCGAAAAAATTCCACTAGCTTGTCTGTAGGTCGAGTATCGCCTGAGATCCCTATCTTTCTTGCCCTGCGCGAGGGGCCTACTATTTGGTTTGATCGCACAAGCTTGCCATCAAGGTAGACATCCTGTCCATGTTGAAGCCTGCCATAGAGCTCGCCCTCTGGGATTCCTAACTTTTTTGCTTCCTCAATATCGAACTTGCCCGGCCTATCGTGTTCTTGTAGAGTGAACGCGAAAGAAGGCACGGAGTGGTTTGCGTTGCAGCAACTTACCTCGTAATCGTCTTCTCTGGCTACTACTCCCTCTTTTTCAATAACGTGGATTATCACTTCAAAGGTCAAACCGAAATTGATTATCCTCATATTCTCGCGAAGAAATTCCTGGACTCTGGGCTCTCCGTAAACATCTACACTTCTTTCCCTTCCCTGCAACGACATTGTCTGAAGAAGCCCCAAAAGACCTACGCAATGGTCCGCATGAATGTGTGAAATGAATACTTTCATTTTCCTGTTCATGCCAAGACCTGCTTTGATAAAGTTGCGCTGCATCCCTTCACCTGCATCAAATAGCAATAGTTCGCTACCTCTGACTAGAGCAATCGAGGACAGCCCACGCTCTGGCGTAGGAGTTGCAGAGGAGGTACCGAGGAAGACGAGCTGCATGTTCACCATTTAGAACACCCCGTGAAGAAAATAGTCATGAAGACCGCTTACCGTAGCGAGTGATTAGCAGATCCGATATTACATGGCTCAGGTCCACTTTTGCATATGGATTTGGAATCGAATTTGTGGCGACGATATCATCTACCCCTGCCTTGGCGATCTTCTCTGCAGCGTCTCCAAGTAGTAAGGCGTGAGCACACATGGCATAGACTCTGTTGGCCCCCTTTCTGCGCAGCGACTCAGCGGCCGCTACTATGCTTCCGCCACTGCTGATAATGTCATCGACCAGGACTGCATCTCTTCCCTTGATATCAAAGTCAGGGTCTTCTACAGTGACTTCGCCCGTGGATCTGTTTCTGGACTTTTTCAGAACCAGAGAATCGCTACCTATACGCTTCGCAAATTCACTGACTCTTTGTGCTCCACCCGCGTCAGGAGAGACTGCTATTGGATCATTCAGTTTCATGCCTTTAGCGTGGTCAGCCAGAAGCGGAACCGAAGAAACATTTGCGATCTCAACGGACGAAAACAGCGACATTCCGAGTTGACTGTGCATGTCCACGGTTATCACTGATTTCACTCCAGCTGCCGCGAGGAGATTGGCGACGAGCGAAATTGTCGCGAGTTCTCCCTCCAAAAATGGCCGATCTTGCCTAGCGTATGCCAAGTATGGAACTACGGCACAGATTTCAACCGCACCATCGTCAGCACATTTCTTTGCAATCATCATTGCCTGAAGAAGGTGGGTGTCAGTCGGGGGATAGGTGGACTGGACGATGACGCAAGTTCCTCCTACGGCCGGAAATCTTATCTTGCTTTCGCCGTCTGAAAAAACCCTTAGTTCAGGTATGATCAGATTAGCCTCTAGCTCTTTAGAAACCCTTGACGCAAGCACGACCGAAGCGGGTCCCGCCAGCACAGATATCGGCAACAAATTTTCGCAAGGATACCGTCATTCGCACCAATATCTATATTTATTGAAGTATCAGAGACTCCAACTGTGTTTGAGGGTTAGACTCCGGACTTTTGGGCTGTTTCTGTGAGCTCTATGAATCTGATTGACGCAAGATCGATAGCCGAGTCTTAAATGGCTCATGTCGGCAACAGCGCGATCAGCCGTGTCTAAAGTGATAGACATCCCGAACATGGACGAGAATGGCAATTTGAGCATTGCAAACAGGAAAGGAGCGAATGAGCCGCGACCTCTAAATACGGTTGCTGTCCCTCACCCAATCGTTTGCAAAGATCCGTCTTGATAGTCATCTTGGCCGTGATAACGCTTTCAGCGACGAGTCCAGTTGCCGGTCAGCAGCCCTTCTCATATTACAATCAGTCTTCGTATGTGGATGAGACAAAGATACTTCATGTCCTTGGAGAAGTGAGAAATGATTCCGGCGAAATCGTAAAGGAAATACTCGTGACTGCGACATTCTACGATTCGCAAGGTGATGGATTAGGCGAATTTAGGCGAACCGCGGAATATCAGGTATTGCGACCCGGCGACTCTTCTCCATTTGAGATTCTTTATCTGGACCAAAAAACATCCGATAAAGTTGCAAACTTCACACTTTCCGCGACCGCCGCACCTGTAGAAAAAGCCAAAGACCTACGGCTCAAGATTGTGTCTTCGAATTCTAGGCTCGATTTGCTCGGCACGTTCTATCTAAACGCCTTGGCTCGAAATGAAGGATCCGAAACTTCGACCAATACATTGTTGATAGCAACTCTCTACGACAATAATAACAGAGTAATTGCGATCGGCAGGGCACTTGCGGAGGAGGTGATAGGAACTGCTGATGTTCCTGCAGGGTCGGAGGCGCCTTTTGGAGTGGTTATCGCAGACAAATCGCAAACCTACAATGCGGTCAGGTATTCTCTTGTAGCACAGTCTGACCAGTACATGTCGGAAGAAGTCCTGTTTAGAACGACTGGAGCCGGACAGACATCTTCAGGTGGAAACCAGACGCAAAGCGGCTGTCTTATAGCAACAGCCGCATTTGGAAGTGAACTTGCACCACAAGTCCAGCAATTAAGAGAATTTCGTGACGACATTGCCTTGAAGACGTTTGCAGGCAGCAGCTTCATGAACGCATTTAACGCATGGTATTATTCCTTTAGCCCCTCAGTCGCGGAATATGAGCGAAGTTCATCCTGGGCGCGCGAAGCCGTTCGAGGCGCGATCCAGCCTCTTCTCATGATACTTGACGCAAGCAAGTCATTGCATAGCACTCTTTCATTTTTAGGAATGAACAGCGAATCTGCCGTCGTAGCCACCGGGATGATGGCAAGTTCCCTCATTGGCTTTTTCTATCTGTCGCCTGTTGCGGTTTTGATTGGAATAAAGAAGAAACAGTTTCTGGACATCCGAAGAGTGAAGATTATCCTGATGTCTTGTTGGGTTGTGAGCGGAATTCTCCTCGCCGTGGGGGCGTTAAGCATGTCTTCGGAATCCATGGCTGTGGGGACTTCGATGTTGGTCTTGTGCAGCATGAGTACGGCGGTGCTTTTCCTATCCGACAGAATTTCTAGATTGTGAACCTTGTTACTACACCAGAATTGATAATTTCCAAGATTTTGCCGGCTAACCGATCAACATCGATACCGGAATAGGTCTCTTTCGCTGCCTCTAATTTTTTCAGTGCGCGTTTGAGGATCGAAATGCAGATCCCAGTCTCATCTTTTTCATCATGGACGAACGCAGCTGCAACCAGAATTATTCCGTTCAGGACATTCTTTTCCATGCCTTTTGACGATTTCCAAACTCCTTCAAGCAGTTCGTGCGCGTTCCAGTACTTTTCATCGTTGAAAGATTGTATTGCTAGCTTTATCGCTTCTTCTTTTGCGATATGGCGTTCGACCACTTCCTCAAATGAAGCTAGAGGAGATATCGATTCTAAATGGCTGATTACGGCTTTTTCATTTGCTTCATCAGGTATGCTTATGTCATATTCTATATACTTGGTGGAAATCCTTGCATCGCGAACCACGAGTCCATCTTGCTCCCCTAGAGATCTAGCCCTATTGAGCAATTCCGTTGCATCCTTTGGCAAGTGGGTGCTGTTCAACAGGTGCACCATGTATCGTCGCATCCTTGGGATGATTTTGCCAGCTCTCAAAATAAACCTCTCCTCGAAATTAGTATTGGCTAACAATGTTAGCCTGGGCTAACATTTATTGCGTAGGCTAACAAATAAAATGCAGGTTTAGGAACATTTGCCTGGCACAAAGTCTATTCTTGTTCTAGCAGTAGCGATTAAGCTTGTGATTAGTGTCATTGCCTTAGCAAAATATACAAGAATTCATTTAGCGCAAGTTTTCTGTCTGGGCCGTAGGTTGCAGGAATTTCGGCTGGCATGCAGATAATGTGCCTTACTGAACTCCTTATCTGAAAAGGTAAATAGGCTCTGTAGATTTGGATTTGATCGATGAAAACGCTTAGCATTGACGAACAAACCTACAAGCGACTTACTTCAGTCTTGCACGACATAATGACTGAAAAAAAGCAAGATGTGGACTACGACTATGTCATAAATGAATTGATTGACACTTATCAAGATAGCCTTGCCTTTAGCGGCGAAAATGCTGGGGGCTGACTTTAAATTGCTGGTGAGCGCTTATTTGTAAACGCATAATGCTAGAGCGTATAGCATTCGTATTTGCCTTATATCTGCTCATTCTGATCTCTCCGTTTTTTCTAATTGCGTCTGCAGAGTTCGATGGCCCAAGGATAATTCTACGCTCTAGCTTTGTTGATTCAGAGGATCGTGTCAACGTCGTAGGCACGGTCAGAAACTTTGCGCAAGTACCAGTGCAAGTTACAATCGGCCTACCCACTCTGGAAGGAAAAACACTTGAAACAGAAACATATGGCAGGACCATATGGCCCCTTACGGATTCACCATTCAAGTTCATTTTGCTAGATGGAGAATCGCAAGCTGGCGACCCATTCCTGAAAAATGTCACAGAGTTGAACGCAGTCCGGCACGACATGCTTATCCTAACGTACGACGGAATGGCTGTGGGAGAAGAGCGAGCCTTTGTCGGCAAAATAAAGAATACTGGGCCTTTTGAAGTCCAAAACGTTAGCGTATTCGCGGCAGTTCATAACACAAACCATACGCTTCAACTCGATACCGTTAGAAGCAACGTTCTTTCTGTGATAAAGCCAGGAGAAGAACTCGATTTTGTTGCCGTGCCTGATCCTGTCGTCCGGCCAGACGTGCTCTATTACAGCTGTGCAGGGTTAGATTATGACGACCCGATAACTACTGTCAAAGTCGGCGACAGCAAGATCTTGGCATACGACCTCACCGCAGCGGCGCAGATCCGTAACTTTAGGTATGATAATTCAACTGACAGCCTTGCGTTTGGAATCAGGCCGTACATCCCCTCAGGCGGCGATGTTTCATTAAAGATTGCGCAGCTAGCCAGCAACCAGACAGTCACTGTCGTAATGGACGGAAAAGCGCATGACTCTTTTGTAAAGTCAGACGGCAGGACGATGACCATTGATTTTTTTGTTCCCGAGGGCAGCCATGAAATTCAGGTGCAAGGGGTCAGAAATATTCCAGAAATCCATTCTGCAGTCATTGTGTTTGCGGGCATAACGGGAGTGGCACTTGCCCTCCTGCGATCTTGGCGAGCATTTAAAATCTCCTGACCCGCGAAATGAATCGTGAACATCGCACTTATCACAAAATCCCAAACCAAAGGAATGAAGCTAAATATCTATGACAAAGATTTATCCATTCTGGAATCTGAGACATTTTCTGATCTCTATGCACTAAACTTTCATCTTCAGACTTTTGCAAAGAAGCACCAGATTTCGAAGGGGCTAATGGTGGTCCATGACGCAGACAACAATAAGGTTGACCTCGCATTAGCAGAAGACGAAGATTCCTTTTTCGTCGACTAGCCGAGCCTGTAATTCCTTTGGGCAACTGCCACTTTCATCGTGGAATGGCAGTTAGGACATTCCGCCCAGTTTCGTCTTTCAAAGTACTGCCATAGATATCCGCATCTTGCATACGTGCACTTTAGCCATTTTCCCCTGGGTACTCTTTCCCATTTATCTTGTAGAGGTTTTCTGGCGCGGCGAGCAGCTCTCGGTTTTCCTCGCTTGTTCAGATAAGACAACAGATTGTAAGCCTGAACCGAGTTTAGACATTCTCACATTAGATGGTTTCTACATAACGTCACAAGTAGCGAGGAGCTGTTCCAAGAATTCTCAGTATCAATAGTACGGAACCATAGAATTGATAAGTCTTATATAGACCACGGTGCATGGCTTCCAATAATGAATAAGGCAATCGTTGCAGGTTTGGCTGCAGGTGTTCTGGTAGTAGGACTTATTTTGAGCCCTATGTTTACAGGAAGCCCACTACTAACAGCACAGGCGCAAGATACCGGCAATACAAAACACTTCACTTTAGTTGCAGACGAAATGGAGGTGCAAGTAACCCCCGATGGGCATGCTCTTTGGCCAGGATTGATGTATAACGCGATGGTCTTTAACGGAACAATACCAGGTCCGGTAATCGCGGTGCACCAGGGAGACATGGTTGAAATCACATTGGTAAACGAGGGCGATGTCGTACACAGTCTTGACTTCCACTCGGCGGTTACAACAACGGGAGCGAACTCTGGACCAGTCGCAGCCGGCGAATCAAAGACTTGGACTTTCAAGGCTGAAAACGCTGGCGCATTCTTCTACCACTGTAGTGCTGACGGTTTGAACGGCGTATGGGAGCACATAGGCAACGGCATGTACGGAGGCATCGTGGTGCACCCACACAATGAGAAGCCAGCAAAAGAGTTCTACGTGGGCTTTGACCAGATATATACCAGTTCGATGAACAGCAACGCAACAGGAAATTTCGACTTTAACAAGTTCATGGCCAAGAACCCCGATCTAGTACTGACGAACGGCATGGCGCACAAATATGTGCCTTCTATAGGGGGCATTGCGAAGCTCACTTTGAACCAACCTCTAGCCGACGAACTTGCAGCAGGCAACTTGGAGAACTTCTTCGTGGTGAAACCTGGCGAACTAACAAGGTGGTACATCGTCAATGCAGGACCTAATGACGGCGTTGCATTCCACTTCATCGGCGCGATGATGGATGTCAGAGATGGTTCGATAATAAACAGGTATGGCACACAGGACAAGAATGACGAGACATGGTGGATACCCCCAGGTTCGGCGTCAGTCATTGAGGTCACATTCCCACAAGGAGGAGGACCAGAAGGAAGTCCAGACGGTACGCCAGGCATTTACGTTGGCGTTGACCACGAAATGACCGATGTCGTCAAGGGCGGTGCGTTTGCTGTACTAGCAATCGACAGTGAGGCAGCTATGGCCGACGACCAGCCAGAGGGTACTGCTGTCATGTCGATGGAAGAGACCATGATGGAAGAAGGGTCCATGATGGAAGGTAACTCTACGGCAGGCTAAAAGCCTCCGTCCTCTTTCTTTTTCATTTCTACCATAAAGCTTTTCTATAGATAATTTTGAATTAATTGCATTGGCTAAGCGACAGTTTACGATTGATATAGGAACCGAGCAGATCCCTGTAGAAGGTCAGGTTCACAAGAACGTGGCGGTAAAGTACCTTATGAAAAGACGCAGGTCGCTCCTGATGACAAAGAACCCAGAAAAGGTCGAACGGCTATTCACCGACGTGCCCAAGAACATCAAGATCATTGGCAAGCAGCTTACTCGGGAGTACAAGATAACCTGGGAGCGTGAAGGCACTGAGGAATTTGCCGGCTCCCGCTTCACTTTCACCCTAGAAGATCTCGGAGATTCTTCCTCAAAGACTTGACGCTATTTCGAGTCAGTCAACACCAGGCCGCCGATTTGGCTATAGGTCTTGAGAAAAAGCAGGCCCTTTGAGGTAGTTTTGTAGCTCTGGTTGCCTTTCTCAAATTCCAACAGGCCGTTTTCGACAAGGACCGATAGGTATTCCTTCAACTGAGCATAAGACAAATATGCTTTGTACATTATCTTCGTCTTTGTGGTGCCCCCATTAGCAGCCTCGAGGATTTGCGACACAATGTCCGTTCTGCTCCTGTATTTCATGATTATGAGCATGCTTGGTGATTATAAAAAACGTAGGCAATGATTTTAGATAGCAATCTTCTATGTCCAAAGAATTTTAACGCCACGGCCAATCTCCAGATGCATTGAACAGTATCAACTTTGTTCTACTCGGCGACCAGAGCATTGCTCCCCAGCTGGGAAAAAAAGGGACGGCTACGGATATCGCAATCTACGACAGAAAGACTCCGGAGATAGTTTTTACATGGACGACACCTGTCATGTTTCCCGAGAAAATTCAGTCTTTGATTCAAGCGGTAAATATCGCCGAATATGCCATCCTAAATGTGACCAGCCTTGATAAGTTTCTAGGCGAACAAATAATCGCGTTGGATTCCGCAGGAATTTCAGAAGGATTCGTCCTCCATTCCTACAGCGTAGACAGAGAAAAGCTTAGAACCATGCTCAAGTCTACGGCTCTGTCTGGCTACAAGTTCGTAGAATCTGTTGACGAATTGAAAACAGAAATGTCAAAACTCAAGCCCAAGGGCAGCGATGGTCCGGTTTTGATATTAGTTGACCATGCATTTGACGTGAAGGGGGTAGGCACCGTAGCGCTTGGGGTGGTCCGCCAGGGAACCGTCAAGGTCTATGACGAACTTTTCTTGACTCCTAGCATGAAGCCGGTCCTTGTCAAGTCAATCCAGATGCACGACGACCCAGTCCAGAGTTCCTCAAGCCCTGCGCGGGTTGGCCTCGCGCTAAAGGGTGTGACAGCAGACGACATCTCCAGGGGAGACATCGTTTGCACCAGAGACGCAGTGAATATTGCCTCAGATTCTATCACAGTTAGCTTTACAAAGACACCCTTCTACAAGGGCGATCTTCTCGATAACCAGATGTACATGCTCTCACTAGGAATGCAGATTCGACCTGCAAAGATAAAGATCGCAGGTGACGACACGTTGCAGATTTCAGTAGAAAAGCCCGTGGCATATCAGAAGGGGCAAACGTGTGTTCTGCTAAAGCCAGACAATCAAGGTACTAGAATTATTGGCAAAGGTCAGATACAATAAACCTTAAAACGAAACTGCAATCTTGTATACAATATCGCGCGCAGACTTCATCCCGAAAAGAAAGGAATAAGGGTTCTGGGAATAGCAGAAAGCTCGAAGGCCGGCAAAAGATCGTCTCTTGCAGGCGTAGTAATGCGCCGGGATCTCGTCATAGATGGATTGGTCTTTGGCAGGGCGACATTAGCAGGAGATGACGCAACCGACCAGATTCTGGCCATGTATAGGTCTCTGGAGAGGGATGACGTCGTTTGCATGATGATTGGTGGGCTCGTCATAAGCATGTACAACATTGTTGATGGCGAAAAAATATACAATGAAACAGGAATTCCTATAATCGCGGTGACATACGAGGAATCCCAGGGACTTGAAGCTAGCATCAAAGCAAGGTTTCCGAACTGGGAAGCAAAGCTCGCACTTTATGCAAAGCTCGGTCCGCGTGAAAGGATCATTCTAAAGACTGGAAAGACCCTCTTTATCCGGTGCTGGGGAATAAGCCAGAGAAAAGCTATCTCGGTATTGAATTCATTTACCCTTCAGGGCTCTCTTCCGGAGCCGGTCAGAGTCGCTAAGCTTGTTGCAAGAACTCTATCTACCACAATGCTTTAAATTAGAAATTGAAAAATAGAGTCTGCACGATGGTGGGGTGGCAGAGCGGCCATGCGTTCGCCTGCAGTCAACAAATTCTGTTTGTGCAGTGAGCGGATTTATAAGGGTTCGAATCCCTTCCCCACCTTCTATGTTTTTCGTACCTGGTTGAATGCTCCTAGGAATTGAAAATGATGTAGCAAACTGTTCTGACGCAATTATTCTTGGTGCGTACCAGGTCACTAGTCTTGTCTGTAGCTTCTAGATACTCTATAGCGCTTATAATCTGCTTGGCGGAGCTGCTCTGTGAGAGTTTGACAGAAGAGCACAGCATGCCGTGTCCGAATTGCGGCAAGCCGATTCTAACCGAAAAGTACTGCTCGAGCTGCGGCACGGCGAATCCGATAAACTACATCGACGAGTCTGTCAAAGTATCCAAAACTAGAGTGATCCATCGACGGGAAAAACGCCAAATTCCGGTGCGAGTGATATTAGTGGGCGCTGGAGTTGCACTAGTCGTCCTCATGGCAACTCTTTTTGCAAATAATTACGCATTGAATAGCATGCAGTATAGGCTTGCCAGTGTATCTGCGTTTGACTACAGTTCCCTAACTTCTCAGGTAAAGCTAGAAGCATGCAATCCTACTGCCTTCCCTGCAGGATTTGACCGGTTTAGCGCAATTGTAGACTACAAACGGAGCGAGTTTGCAAGAATAACCGTTGACGGAGGATCAGTGATGCCATACCAGTCTTCAACATTTGACGGTGAGCTCAAGCTTAGTGCGCAGACGGTAAGCGGCTTGATAATTGCCCTCGCAGATGCATTAGGAGGAACAGGCAGCGAGTATGACGAAAATGATATCACCTTAAAGATGACCGTGGACGCCAAGGTTCTTGGAATCATGCCGTATTCAGAAACGAGAGAATTTACCTTCATTGAATTCCAGCAGTTTATGAGTACTCAACAGGCTGAACAATACTCCTGTAGCTAAAGGTTGAACTAGGGCGTAAACATCCGATTATCTATTGCGGACCTTTAGACATTCGTTTCTTGTTAACACGGAAATAGAGCAGGTATGGAAATTTTACACGAATATCAGGCATCTGGAAGTAATTTCGCCTCCCGATCTCCGTATCCGTGTCTTAAAATCTACTCACCAAGAATTGCAGCAAGGGTCTGAGGTGTGGCTAACTGGGAAACTAGTGACCAGAAGCAACTGGCACTCAAGGATTACGGTGCTAAAACCCTACGAATACGTAGATGAAATGATTAGCGGCAGATTCAAACTGTGGAAACACACGCACAGGTTCTTGGACTCAAAGGACGGAAAAACCGAAGTCATTGATGAGATAGACTTTGCGCTACGCTACGGTTTTCTTGGTCGATTGTTTGAGGGAGTTGTCATGAACCGCCTTAGGCAAGTATTTGTCCACAGAAATGAAGCGACTAAGGCCTATTTCGAAAACACTAGATGACTCTGGTTGACTTTGCAAGCCGCCTTGCGAGCCTGCTATCCAATTTCGTCTTTGTCAGAATTGTATATCGGTCTGGTCGAAGAGATTGGGCAGCCACGAGAGCCTTTACAACTTGCTCATCCGATAGGCCAATTTCTCTAGCTGTAGTCGGCGCTCCAACATCCTTGAGCGTCTCGGCTATCTTTTCCCAGTCAAGGCCGTGGAGTTTTGCCATCATTATGGTGCCAATCCCTACCCGCTCGCCATGGAGGCCATAGTCTGGGCCAGCAACGTATTCAACGGCATGGCTAAAAAGATGTTCAGAACCAGAGCAGGGTCTGCTGCTACCTGCAATACATGCGGCGACGCCCGCGCTGATAAGTGCCTCAACTATTGTTCGAATTCCATACTCATCCCTCTTGCCTAGCTTTTTGGACTCTGTCAGGATAATCTTGGCGCTCATGTATGCAAGGTTTGCTGCATAGCTTCCAAAATATTCCCCCCTTTCCTCCCGCGCAAGTTCCCAGTCCTTCACCGCGGTCATCTTGCCAACAAGATCGCCACACCCTCCTGCCAACAGCCTTGGGGGAGCCTGCGACATCAATAGAGTATCGGCTAGTACCCCAATCGGCGTATTCGCTTTGACAGAGTACGGCTTGTCTGTTCCTCTGATGGAGACGAACGGGCTTGATATTCCGTCATGGGAAGCGGAAGTAGGAACGCTCAGAAATGGCTTCTTGATTTTGAATGCAGTCATCTTGCCAACATCTACGGATCTCCCTCCACCAAAACCAACCACGAAATCTGGCGAGCCGTCACCAGTCAACTCTTCCTGCAACTTGTCCACAGTTTCCATTGATGCGTTGCTTACAACATGCCATGAAAAAGTAAGCGACTCTTTCTCCAAAGACTTGGCACATTCACTGCCTGCCCTAGCCTTTACCTTTTTGCCGGTGATTATGGCTACCTTTGACGATTCTGCCCCAAGTGCGCGAATGAGCGAACCAAGGTCTGAGATCACCGACTCACCTATCAGTATCTTCCGTGGCAACTCCATCAAGTGCGTGGGCGGAGATTCCAATTGAAAAAATGTCCCATGCAGGAACTAATTAAGCTTGCATAACTTTTCGCAGCTCTATTCCGGCGACTGAGTATCGCCCTGGGCCGTCCCAGTAGGCTGCTCGGATCCTGCTCCCATAAGATCACCCGTCGCATAACCCCGCCCTACCTTGGAAATCTTTACCTTGACCGCATCGCCAACTTTGGTGCCTGCGACGAATATCACCAAGCCTTGTACTCTGGCAACCCCGCTGTCACCTCTCTTACTGAGTGATTCGATTTTGACATCGTACTCTTCCCCCACGCGCACAGGCGATGGTTTGAACGGCCTGGGGAAACCAAATCTCGGTCTGTCATAGCCTCTGTCACCTGCGCCTCCTCCAAAACCAGAGCTATCTTCCAAATTCAGTTCGCTTTCTATACTACACGTAGATCAGTATTTCAACTTTGATGTGGTTCCGATGGCTGGGAGCCGAATCTTTAATATGGGCGCCGGTCAGAGGAGAATCTGTCGGTCATTACTTCTGCCATCTAGATTTGAAGATGGCTGACCAGGGTTACATTAATGCAACGTAAATCACAGCAAAATCCGGAATCTGCGAGCCAAAACATCATGGCAGTTATACTGCAGAGCCTACCCCAAGAAGCCGCTCTGACAAAAATAGAATATGAGGGTCCGCGCATCGCTCTCTATTCTAGAAATCCCACTTATCTTACTCAAAACAGCCAGCTAGTTTCAAACATGGTAAACACCATCAAAAAGCGCATAGTCATCCGTACGGACGAGACAATACGAAAGCCTCAGCCGGAATCGAGCAGGATAATTGAAGATGCCATTCCTAAGGACGTGGGCATTTCAGGAACCTTCTTTGACCCGGTACTTGGAGAGGCAACCGTCTTTGTAAGAAAGCCTTGGATGCTTGCTCAGGTTGGCGATGAGTTTGATAACCTTGAACTTGCGGAAAAGACGGGATGGAAAGTAAGGGTTAGGAAAGCCCCGCGGGACTTGTCAACGGTCGCTTCAATGTACAGAATATTGTCAGAAACCGCCACCGAACGAACTAGATTTTTCCGAGAAGTAGGTGACAAGATATTCAGAGATCCGCTGATACAATCTGCTGAAGCCAGCTTGATCACCTTGGGTGGATTTGCCGAAATCGGCAGGTCATGCGCGCTGCTTTCAACACCAGAGAGCCGAGTGATTCTTGACTGCGGTATCAACCCCTCTGCTAAGGATTCTCTAACAGCATTACCTCGGTTTGACGTTGCGGGCATTAATTCGGATGAAATTGACGCAGTTGTGCTTACTCACGCTCATATCGATCACACCGGATTTCTCCCTGCCCTCTTCAAGTATGGATACAAGGGGCCGGTATACTGCACCGAACCGACCATGTTATTGATGGGTCTCTTGCAGCGAGATTATGCCGCGAGAACTGGCTCAACCGCGCTCTATTCGGACAAAGATATAGACGATGCGATAATGCACACGATAACTCTTACGAGCGGGATCGTTACGGATATCTCGCCTGATGTCAAGCTGGTCCTATACAACGCTGGTCATATCCTGGGTTCAACCTCTATCCACCTTCACATAGGAAATGGCAACCACAACCTAGTCTACACGGGTGACTTCAAATTCGGCAGGACCCTTTCGCTTGAAAACGCATCATGGAACTTTCCTCGAGTGGAGACCATGATAATCGAGAGCACCTACGGCGGCAAAGAGGACATATTACCCAGACCTGAAGAGGCCGAAGCCGTTCTGGCGAACTTGATTAGCAGCACAGTCTCTGCTGGGGGTCATGTCCTCATGCCAGTACCTACGGTTGGGATATCGCAGGAGCTCATTCTTGTTCTTGACCGATTCCTGAAAGAGGGAAAAATTCCATCGGCTAAAGTGCTTGTGGAAAAAATTGTATCAGAGGCTACTAGTGTCTATGAAGCATACCCCGAATTCCTTTCTAGGGGCCTCCGCGAGCAAATTCTTAGTTCGGAGGGCACTCCTTTTGGGTCTTCAGATAAATTCACGATCGTAACCGCCGCTGCGTTGGGCAGCGAGCCTTCGATAATTTTGGCACCATCGTCAATGCTAATTGGAGGACCGTCCGTCAGATACTTGGAACAAATAGCAGGCAATCAAAATAACCGCCTGGTCTTGCTGTCGTACCAGGCGCCCGAAACCCCGGGCCGGGCGATTCAGGACGGATCAAGGAGGATAACTGTAAACGGTCGGGAGATCGAGCTTGTCTGCCGAGTCGACAAGCTGGATGGATTTGCAAGCCACAGCAACTACGATCAGCTAATGCAGTATGTCTTGAGGCTCAGACCAAAGCTTCGCCGAGTGCTTGTCAACCATGGCGAGCGATCAAAAGCTCAAAATCTGGCAAGCTCAATAAACAAGATGTTCAAAATTCAAACGCAGCATCCTCTTGTGCAGGAAGCGATCAAACTACTTTAGGTCGTATGCCCCGCGCCATATCTTTACGCCGGGGGGCGTGATGACTATCCGCTCCTCGCCCAACCTTGCAATATCTCCTCCATTTGACTGGCAGTACGAATAAAGCTCTTCCACAACCTTCCGCAATTCTTCCACATCTTTTTGAGCCAAAGGCGTGACCCTTAGAATCACGATCATGTGCTTCTTGATGTCCTCTTTCACTGCGGAAATGTCTGTAACATCCCTTAGGGTCAAGGCCTTCAAATAAACCGGTGTCTTCTGTGTCTGCATCTAGATGAATTGCATTTGACCTTCTCGTGCGTGGTCAATAGTCATGGTGGTCAAATCTCATTCACTCAATAGTTGATTTTAGCTTGACATCATGATTGACAACCCGGACGCTCAAATTTAAGGAAACAAACTGTCCATTTTAGATTCTATGAACGTCTGCCGCGGTATTTTCTGCCGGAAAGACGCTGACTTCTTTTTCCTTGCCCGCAATAGTGACCCTGACGACTGACTCTCTATCGCGGGGGCTATCAGAATAGCGCAGGGTAATTGTGGCGGCCCGTAAAATTAGAGTGTCGTTAATTGCGGTTGAACGGAGCAGGCATGTGGGTCCGACGTAGTCTCTGGCTTCTAATATGGCATCATGCTCAGTTGCAAGGGCCTTTACCACCTCGTTTTCATCATGATTGCGCCCCACAATCAGCTTTGTGATCTTATCGAGCCTGAAATGCCTGCCGACCTTTAGCAGATCAACATCATTTAGGCTCGGCAAGCCATTGGTGTGATCCATTAGATCTCTTATTCGCAAAGAGAAAGCGGGATCAGTCAGCAGACAGCCTCCGGCGGCGTTGGGCGGTTCGGCGACGCCAAATTGTTTTGCCATCGCAAGCTGACCTTTTCTGGATCTTCCCTTGATGTCTCCCATTGAATCTCTCTCGACAAGACCATTTTTTTCAGCTTCAGTAGCAGGAAGATGCTTTGCCGACAAGGGGCGCAATACCCTGCCTTTCAGGTCCGCTTCGTCCTCAATAATATGGAGCGCGCGGTTATTCTGGCTCATCGGCCGCTGGAAAAGAACTTCGCCAGTCACGATGAAATCCGCATTTATTTTTTCCATGTGATCCTTTGCTGCCTTGTACATCATACCGCGGCAGTCAATACACGGGTTCATGCCGGACCCGTAGCCGTGCTTTGGATTTTTCAACATCTGTAGATACTCTTCGCCAAAGTAAACGGTCTTTAGCTTAATGCCAAGCTCATCCGCAACTTCCTTAACGCGGTGGCCACACCCCTTACCGCAATCGAAATCGCAGAACGGAGTCTTGACCGCGACTGCCTCGACATCGACACCTTGGGCAAGCATCATCCTGACAGCAAGATTGCTGTCAAGTCCCCCTGAAAGTAATGCCACTGCCTTTGGCTTTTTGTCCTGTTTTTCGCCCGCGTCATCGGACATGATAGCGTCTGATTTACAACAGGATATAAAAATGGTATGTACCCCGCCTCTGACTCACACGATGTCATGGGTTAGCCAAAAGCTGTTTCCTCTGCGTGCTCTCTGACGGGGTACCCTCTATGCACACTCTGCTATTTTTCTGTTATTGTGACAGATGGAGCAGCCTTCCGAGGTCGATTTCAAATGCCGACACCGGAACTCTCATCTTTAGTTTTTCAAGCGCCAATGGCATTATTTCGCCAACAGAACCTACAATGCCTCCATCAACCAGTATGTTGGCCGACCTGCCCGGGATAAAGAACGGACTGGCAGCCGACAAAGTATGACACCTCATTCCAAAGCATGAGTTCAAGAGTGCCTGCATGTAGGCCTTGATCTCGGTATAGCCAGCGTCTTCATGTGCTGTAACAGCAGCGATTGCCCAATTCTCGCGTATTGCGGATCCGCCATGGAAAACTTTGCCAATTTCAAACAGTTTCTGCGGATATTCTTCATGCACATTTCTGGAAAGAGACTGAAGAAGCGAAGGGATGAGCGAATCGCGAAGGAATTCGTGCTCTGCACTCTTTGGTCCCTCGACACCAAGCGGGTCCAGTGCCGACCTGTCAAATAATCCATACTCAGTGTCAAAGCTTGTGAGGGAAAAATTCAACGACTCGAGCATTCCAAGGCCCGCAAGTACTTTTCTAATTGCATCAATGTATTTTGACTCCTCGCTCCTTGTCCCGGCGGAGGGCGAAGCCGGAAGGGTAGGCTCAAAATTGTAAATGCCAAATCCTATCGCGACTTCCTCTGCGATATCAATCGGATGCGATATGTCGGTTCTATAACGAGGAATCTCGCAGATGATCCTGGAGCCCTTTGCAAGAGCTCCAAGCCTACTTTTCTTGAGGCAACTCGTAATCTGCCTTGCGTCAAGATTTAACCCAAGAACCGAGTCGACATATGTCACATCCACCGAGATCGAAGTGGTACCCATCTCGGGAGACTTGAAAATCTTGCCTCTGCTTCGGATGTCTACGGAGCTAACGTCAAATCCCGCGTCGCGCAAAGTTACTGCAATTATTGCCAAGACATCGTCGGCCACCTTGCGACCAGTTGCCGTTACTTCGACAAAGAGGTTGCGCGTTTTCTCGTCCACTTTTGTCACGTCGCCGTTGATAATTGGGGGGAGAGATAGCAAGCTTCCAGACTTGTCCACGATAACAGGGTACCTGTCGACGCGTCCTAAAATCCGGCCGAATTGCCTTCCCGTCGCGGTCTCCTCCAGGACTTGCCTAATAGATCTGGGGGAAGTCTCGCCTAGCGGGACAAACGAGAAGTTAGGATCTGCTACGGTATAGGTAACAGGGAACCGGATAGAATCAAGATTGTGAAGTCCGATGGATGCCTTTTTTCTCCGCCTTCCTATTCCGTCATGCAGGTCCTCCTGCATGGCGATCAGCTGTTTTATGGTATTGTTGTCAAGTGTCCCTCCTTTTGCCGCAAGAGCAACAATGTGTGGCCTTATTGTCCTAGTTTGACTGTCAACTACTACTGAGAGGTTTGTCCTTCCCAGTTTGAACTTAGGCAGCCCAGTCTCGATCCCCATGATCCCTCGTAGAGCCCTAAAAATTCCATAGTCAGATGAAAAGTCCGGTCTATTGGGATTGTATTCTAATCTTGTCATATCGGAGTCGGCCCCTTCGATATCCAGGCCGGCATAGGGCAATATTTCGAGGATCTTCTCAACCGATACGCCAGGTAGGAATTTCTTGAACCTCGAATATGAAATGTTTACAACTGGCACTTTGGCACGCTCCGAAGCCACGAAAGCTTGCTGCTGAATAGCTCTCGCACGTCGTCCAGTCCATATCGCAGCATCGCAATTCGTTCAATACCTCCGCCCCATGCAAGAACTGGATTTGTTATTCCGAGCTGGCTGGTCACCTCTGGTCGAAAGATACCCATACCAAAAAGTTCAACCCACTTTTGCAGGTTTTCGTTGTAGACCATGCTCTGAAGTGAAGGTTCCGTGTAGGGAAAGAACGTGGGCCAGAACTTTATCTTCTTTATTCCCATCCGTGCATAGAATTCCTTCTGTAATCCAATAAGGTCGCGAAGTGAAAGTCCTTTCGCAGAGGCTACCCCTTCAACTTGGTGGAATTCCACTAGGTGTTTGTACGAAGGCTTCTCGTTTCTAAAGACTCGGCCAACTGAGAAGAACCTTCCCGATTCCGCGTTTGTGGACGCCAAATGCTTGAGCGTAACAGGTGTAGTATGTGTGCGAAGTACGGCGCGTTTTGCCTCGTCAATATTCCATTCGCTACCCCAGCCCTTTTTATGAGTCTGAGCCACCTTGGCTTTCTGCTTTTCTGACGCCAGGATTTCCTGGGTCCGGCCCTTGATGTAGAATGTATCCTGCATCTCCCTTGCAGAGTGATCTTGGGGGATGTACAGCGCATCGAAATTCCAAAATCCAGATTGGACGATTGGCCCGTCAATTTCTTCAAATCCAAGGCCAACAAAGATTTCTTTTATTTCCTCTATGATGTCCACCAGCGGATGTCGCCTTCCTGGGAACATAGAAGGTGCAGGGGCCTCGACGTCAAGGGAAGAGAGTTTTGCGTTCTTCCAACTCCCGGAAGTTATCATAGCTGGCGTAAGTTTTCGGTCCTGATGGTCAGTTTCCACCGACAGACTTGCGGACTTGCCAGCTTCAGTCAGAGACACTTTGACATCCTTGATTTCTTTTCGCTGGACATAGTCAGGGCGCTTGGCTAAGAGGCCGTAAGCTTTCTTTTCTTCTTCCGCGAGGGTAGAGAGATCAAGAGCACTTGCGCGCAACTTTTTCAAAAGCCGCTCCTCTGGAGATTCTCCTGCATTTGCAATGGTCATTTTGCCTCCCTCACCGAACTGTATCCATCCATTGCGCTTTGCCGCTGCTACTGCGGCATTAGCCTCCTCTTTTGGGAGTATTCCACCTGTGACGATTTCTTCCACCGTCGTCATGCCGTCTTGGATGGCGCGGACAAGCCTTCTTTCAGGCAGCCCGGACTCTGCACTTTTGACCCCGGAATCCGACAACGATATCTGGGCGGAAATCGATTCATTAACTGAAACCAATTTCTTGAACTTGAGCCACTCGACACCGCGGCGCACTTGATCGATATCAAGTCCAGTGTTGTGTGAAAGACTTTCAATAGAACTGATCTGAATGCTGCTAAGGGCCTTCAGCAAAGCTCGCTCAATAGGATGAAGTGCCCCTCCGCTGCTGCTCATTCCTCAAGTGTAGAAGCAAAAACAACACTTTTTAAACCTTGACGTAGTGACTGTGAAAAGATGGATCAGGCCGACCCAAGCGATCAGATCCCGGGCGCTGAAGACTTTAGGGTAACTCCTTGGGAAGTGGAAGGCGAAGTCGACTATGGCAAACTGATCGAAAAATTCGGTACACAACCTATCTCCCAAGAACTGCTCCAAAAGATCAACAGAATGACAGGCGAGGTCCACCCAATGCTCAAGCTGGGATACTTTTTCTCGCATCGCGACTTCGACTGGGTTCTGGACAAGAAGGAAAAGGGTGAAGATTTTTACCTGTATACGGGAAGGGGGCCTTCCGGCATGGTTCACATGGGTCACATCATGCCTTGGATATTCACAAAGTACCTGCAAGACAAATTCAAGTCAAATCTTCTCTTTCAGCTTACAGACGACGAAAAATTCCTCTACAGCCAGGACAGAACAAGGGAGCAAGTCGAGCGGTTCACCTACGAAAACATCCTTGACATCATCGCCGTTGGCTTTAACCCTCGCAGGACAAAGATAATCGTTGATTCAAAACACATCCAGCATCTCTATCCAATTGCGACTGAAGTGGCAAAGAGGATAACATTTTCGACTGCCAGGTCAGTCTTTGGATTCACTAATTCTACCAACATTGGCATGATAGGCTTCCCACCAATACAGGCGGCTCCGTGCTTCCTGCCCTCAGCCATGGAAGGAAAGCCAGTGCCCGTGCTGATTCCAGCTGCGATAGATCAGGATCCATATTGGCGAATGACCAGAGACGTTGCGGACAGGATGGGCTATTACAAGCCAGCCCAAATCCACAGCAAGTTTCTACCCGGGCTGGGCATGCTTGGCAAAATGTCGTCCTCAAAACCCGAGACCGCAATCTTCACTTCTGATGATCCGGAAGTGGTAGACAAAAAGATTTCTACGGCGTTTACCGGAGGCCAGCCCACGGTGGCACTTCAGCGCGAGCTGGGCGCAAATGCGCTTGGTTGTCCGGTGTTCTGGTACTTGCGGTACTTTTTCGATTCTGAAAAGCAATCGGACGAACGAATGCTGCGATGCAAGAGTGGCAATCTACTTTGCGGCGAATGCAAGTCCGACCTGTCAAAGGCAACAAAGCCGTTCATAGTAGAGTTCAAGAAGCGGCGTGAAAAGGCAAAAGATGTAGTTGAGGAATTCATGTTTGACGGAAAGCCATTTGAAAAATGAAAACCCTGTCTTTTGAGTGCGAGGATAATTACGAGGCCGAAAAACTCGCTAGCCTGATTTCTGTGCAAAAAGATGGAACCGTGTGGGTTACTGGCGTCGCCACCGTCATCGGGAACGAAGTCGTTGTTCAGCTAAAGGACAAATCATCTCATGCCGTATTGTTGAAAAGCAGTGAGGACGCCGAAAAACTCAGAAAACTGCTATCCGACGTATTTCTGGGCCGAGCCGTAGTTCGGTCCAGCGATTCTTCTGACCGAAAAGCTGAAATCGTGATAGACTAGCGCAGTTCCTTGTTCATCTCGTCCGTCATTATTTCCTGGACTTTTCTGAAGTAAAGGCCTGTAGAATAAGGCATCATTGGGATGTATTCTTCCATGACTTGCATTACATAAGGCACTGCCCGCTTTGAAACGTCCATCTTGAACTTCATCCACAATATTCTGTCCTGTTCAAATCGAACCTTATCCTTCAGGTGAGGTGGAACTATTTCCCTGGACTTGTCCTCAATTCTCTTGTACCAGTATGCCAATATGTCAGGATCCAGACCTTCTCTCAGATTCTTGACGCCTGTGATTATTTTGCCTGCAGCATAGTCTATCGGTGCTTCTGGGTACATTGGTTGTTTCCATGTGCTGAGGATAAAATTCTGTTAATCAAACATTTTTGATTAGGTCTTGTGCCTAAATCGACAAAAGTAGCTGAAAAGCGTTGATTCATTTGGCTTGATGAGTTTCTCAGATTTTTCTGAGAAGCTTGCCCAACCTATCAATCTCCCCCGCTCTGATGCGCGTGGAGGAGATTGGAGAACCGTCCTCGGCCTTTACCATATCGACTGCGATAATAATAACGGGCTTTAAGCCGAGTTTTGCTCTCATTTCATTCAGCACAGTTCCCTTGACTTGTGTTTCGGTACTTGCCACCAATGCTTTCACGTCACCTGATGTAGATGCGGGACCAAAATCCGCATCCAGCCTCGCGATTACGTAATCGACACTCCCAAACTCCTTTGCGATGACCGCTTCTAGGTTTGTTACCCTTTGCTGATAATCGTGGTTCAGTCTTTTTCCGCGTTTTCTTGCAAACTCGTCAGTTGAAACGCCAATGATGACTCTGTCTCCCGCTTGAAATGCCTTTGAAAGTAAAGCTAGGTGGCCAAGATGAATCTCATCAAATGTCCCACCGGTTGCAACAACAGAGAATCGCACTCCCAACTCTTCGTAATCTTTCCGTATGGGGGATATTAACGCGCTGAAGGCTACCCTTTAGTGAATATCTTGACAGCTTGAGGTGGGCAGACGTTCTCGCACGCAATGCAAAAGATGCAGTCCTTTTCCCTGATCATAAAGGCCTTCTTTTCCGAAGCCGGATGCCCTGGCGTCTCCAGCCACTCATAT
>DASYRH010000086.1:0-15104 GCA_036004585.1 Nitrososphaera sp.
GGAAGAAAAGATTGAAGATGCTAAACGCGCAACGCTAGAGCTATTGCTAAATTGGGAGAAAAAAACCAAATGAACAAGATGGCTTCAACTACTGTGGGTCCGACTGACACGTTGCGTACCAGTTCTCGCCTGCAGATAGTAAACGCAAGGGTGACGTACAGAAATGCCCCCATCCACCTTCTTGAAAAGTTCACTTTCAAAGACGTGGATAATGCTCACAAGTCAATCGTGGAATCGGGGTTCAAAGAATGTGTCATACTTCAAACGTGCAATCGAGTCGAAATTTATGCCTCTGCCAATGACACTGACAGCGACAGGATAGCTGAGCTATGGGCAACCGCAGCCGAACTTTCTCCTAGCGACAAAACAGCAATTGAAATAGAACGCGGAAATGACGCTCTAATACACCTGATGAAACTAGCTTGTGGCCTTGACTCTCTGGTTGTGGGAGAGGATCAGATCCTAGGCCAAGTTAGGCGTGCGTTTGAGTATTCAAAGACTAATCGGTATGTGGGTTCCAGTCTTGCATTAGCATTTGATAGAGCCCTCAAAGTTGGAAGCCTAGTCAGGACATCCACCGGAATAAACAAGGGCAACGTGTCTATTGCTTCTATCGCAGTAAATCTCGCAGAGGAGTACTTTGACGATCTTAGGGAAAAGAACATCATGCTTATTGGAACAGGCGAAGCGGCAAGCCTTGTTGCCAAAGTACTAAAAAAGAGAGGTGCAGATTTTCTGATCACTAGCAGAGCACCGGAACGGGCAAAGTCGTTCGCGGAGACAGTGGCTGGAAATCCCATTCCATTTGATTCCGCACTGGATATGCTTCCAAAGATTGACATCATATTTACGGCCACTAAAGCGCCCTATCGACTGGTTACTCTCGACAGGATAGAAGGAGCCATGAAAACCAGAAATAAAGGCATGATGATATTTGACCTGTCAAACCCAAGGACCGTCGACGACAAGGTGACGTCCGTACGTGGAGTCAAGCTGGTAAACATGGATCAGATTGCAGAACTGGTCGGCAAGAACATGCGATCTCGGTCCAAGGAAGTCATGGCTGCTGAAAAGCTGATAGAGGACGAATTGAAATCTGTTGACACCAAAATGAAGAGGCTAAAGGCAGAGCCTACCGTTGTTTCTGTTTTCAAGAGCGTAGACACGATAAGGGAACGCGAATTGCAAAAGGCAATGTCGATGCTTGGAAAAAAGATAGGGGTGGAGGAAGCAAAGGTTCTGGAACAGCTTTCTCATGCAATAGTTGAAGGCGTACTCGCCGCGCCAATGAACAACCTAAGAAAAGAAATCGAGACTTCCGAAGGTGAAGAACTGATGCGACTTGTAGCCAAGTTGTTCAAATATGAAGAAAAGCAGGCGCGGCACGATTAGTAGCGCGTTTCCAAATGTCAGGCTCCGCAGGCTGAGGACGACTCCTGCAATTCGAGACCTCCTTCAAGAAACAAGGCTTGCAGCTAGCGACCTTGTGACCCCAATCTTTGTACAGGAGGGGATAAAAAAGCCTCAAAGTATTGCATCTATGCCAGATATTCGAAGACTTCCGCTAGCGGGTCTGGTTGACGAGGTAGAAGAAGTCCTAAAGCTCGACATAAAGGCCGTTATTTTGTTTGGACTTCCTTTGAAAAAAGACGAGCAAGCAAGCTCTGCATTTGACAAGGAAGGAATCGTTCAGAAATCGATTTCCACGATTCGCAAGCATTTTGGCGACAAAGTCGCAATAATCACGGATGTCTGCCTCTGCCAATATACGACCCATGGTCACTGCGGGTTGGTTACGAATCGAAAGGTGGACAACGACAGGAGCATTGTGACTCTTGCCAATATTGCGGTAAGCCACGCACAGGCGGGCGCTGATATCGTAGCTCCATCTGCAATGATGGATGGTCAGGTTCAGGCAATTCGCAAGTCTCTTGATCAGGCTGGTCTACCAGAGACTGCAATAATGGGTTATTCTGCAAAACAGGCTTCGCCCTTGTATGCTCCATTTAGGGACGCGGCGCATTCCACTCCGGAATTCGGAGATAGGCGAACTTACCAGATGCCTTTGTCCAACGCCAGAGAAGCCATGCGAGAGGTTGAAACAGACATTGAAGAAGGTGTAGATATCGTTATGATCAAGCCTGCGATTCCCTACCTTGACCTCATTTACAAGACAAGGCAGTCAACAAATTTGCCAATTTGTGCATACAGTGTCTCAGGAGAGTACGCGTTAATCAAGGCAGCCGCGCTTAACGGCTGGGCTGACGAGGATGCCGTGACAACTGAATTTCTCACTTCGATAAAGAGGGCAGGCGCGGACATCATTATTTCATACCAGGCCAAGAAAATGGCCCAACTTTTAGCTCGAAATTAGTTTGCACGTTTTTATGGCGCCCAGCGTGACCTAGGACTATGTTTGCTTCTGACAATAGTTCAGAGCGCGCAACGAGCATCGAAGATTATCAGAACGCCTGCACAGAATTCATTACCGACATTAGCAAGGACTACAAGGATTGGGTCGACCGCTATCAGCTTGGAGAACAGGAGACGGTCAGGCGGAAATCAGAGATCGAGGCTATTGTGAGAAAGACCAATGAATGGATCGAGAAGTACGGTACAACCATCAAGAAAGTAGACATCATCATGAACGACGGAGTCAACAAGATGGCAGAAAACACGGCAGGGTATCCCTTCAGGTACGATGTACTCGTTAACAAAACGAGTAGGTTTACTCAACATGAACTTGGCGAGATAAGGATGAACATAAAGGCGACGCCCCGGCCGGGCAGATTCGCGCGTCTTGGCAACTACCAGAAGGATCAACTGCTACTGATTTCGTCTAGCTCACCAGTCGACGTCTCAGTTAGCAAAGAAAGTCTGAAGGGCGGAGACATCCTAGATGACTATGTGATTATAGGGGCCAAAGCATGCCAAAGGCATGACGTTATTTCGGTCACTGCCGTAGTCGAAGAAGTAGAAGGGGATCATGTTGCCGAGAGCAGAGGATATTCTACGCTTATACTTTTGACGTAATCCAACCAAAGTAAAACAAGTGGACTAGATTTAGTCACTACACGTTTCCTTTAAATAACGATATCAGTATCGTAGGGGATAGCTGCGACGGTCGTCCAGTTTGGTCTAGGACATCAGATTGCCAATCTGGTAACCCGGGTTCAAATCCCGGCCGTCGCATGTCACGTGATCTTGCTGAACAAATTTTTGGGATCAAGTTTACCGACTTTATCAATCTCTGTGTCAAACCAAGCTTCAAATGCATTTGGCTCCGATCTTATTTTTGACTTCATTTCGACCAGCTCTTTTCTTCGCAGCTCAGCCATTCCCTCAATTCTAGGCATGTATCCATTTGCTGCTGTCTCCATCAGCCGGTCCATGATTTTATCGAGCATTCTAAATTATCCCAAACAATATCCTTAGCAGGATCAGTAGCACAATGATCCCCAGAATTACCGATACGATACTCCAGATCATGCTAACAGTGAATGCAAAACATGCATTATAAGCCCCATACAAAAATTGTCTAGCGGAGTCTTCGTCAATGGTAACGGATATCTATTATGTGCTTCCACCACAAGCACAAAAGCCGAACTCATCTATTCGCTTGTCGCAAGTTGGGCAACGTTCGCCATATTCGACTTCCCATGCGTGCTTGCCATACATCTGAAAATGCGTGTCAATCTCTGGAGGCACGGCATTTTCGCCAGTCTCTTCGGCCTTTCTCTTCTTTTCCATCAGCCAAAGTAAGATGCAATGTTCCCAGTTATTAACTTCTAGTAACCTTTTTTTTGGAGTTTGCCTTGATGATTTCAAGAGCTTTTTCTGCTTCATCTTTCTTGGCAAGCTGAATAGTAAACAAGTTTTGCGAGTTTGAATATGCCGGAGAATCGGGAGCAATGGCTAGAAGCCCGCTTTCTGCCAGCGCCTCAAAGAATGCCATCATGCTATTTGCATATAGCAGATAGTTTCTATCAAAGTCGGCTCCTGCGAACCTGACCTGGACGTCTACAAAGACATCACTACCGTCATAAAAAATGTCCAGCAGGGGCTCTGCCCTCACCGTTTTTCCGTATGTCCTCTGGAGTAACTCGTCATATTCTTTTTGGCTTACAAGAAGACAGGGAACCTTGCTACCCGAAAATTCAACGAGGGTTGCACCTTCTCGGTGAAGGTTAGCTTTGAATTCTTCGAGAGTCGTGAAATTTCTCTTTGGCATGTATTACTGGTTTTCTTTGATAGTCTCTACAAAATAATCCTTCAGTTCCAGGTCTTTCTGCATCCTTTTGTAAAGATATTCATGGGCTCCGCAGAGATAAAATGGCATTTGCTGCGAACGCAGGGCGTCGTGATTTCTGCTATGTCTCGCCAGCTCTAGCTGAACGACAAAGTCTGCCCTCTCTCCGCATATGTTGCATCGAAAGCGAAGCTCAGGTTCTGCTTGAAACCCCTCTTCCACGTAATGGGATTGCCATTCATTGATAAAAAGACTTTCGATTTGCACTAAATGTTGGATAAATTCCTGTCGGCTTGCGCGCAATTGTTATATGAGTTGCGATTCGTCGTAAAGTTTTCTTCGTATTTTGTAAGTCTGCCAAAGGTTCTTGTAATAACCGATTACCGCTTCCCTAACCTGCTGGGCAGGGTCGAGTTCGTTCCTCTTGCAGTATTCTGTAAATTCTTCCCAAAGATCAGTGGGACATTCAAATCTTAAGAGTGAACTATCGCCATAGGACGAGTGTCCCTTACCCTCCTTTATTTCAAAGATATTTGCTCCTCGGTCAGAGGTTCTAATGTCAAGAGAATTTTCCAGCTCCTGAAGTATCTTGTCAATTTCTTCTATCGATAACTCGTCTGGCATATTGAAGAGTTCTAGCATGAACGTGCCTGTGGGATTCTATTAACATCTGTCTGTAACGCCGGAAACGTACAGGTGCCCTATATAGAAATCCATAATATTGCCGTAGATTAATCACCTAATCAAATGGACAGAAAGTTGTCGTTTTTTGCAATCTCTACTCGGACCATAATACCTCCAGAGATCAAGAGGATATTTGACGAAAAGCTCGAGGTCAGAGACGTGTTCGGCGCCAGGTGTTATGTCATGTTAGAGGACGACGACAAGTCACCACTTAACCTGCTCGACGAGGAGAGACATAGATGGGTTGAGCGGTGGCTCCAGACAGTTGGGGCAGATTCTATTTTTTCATATTCCTGGGACTAGCTCTGGAGGTGATGTGTCATAGACAGATTTCTTTCCATCCCAGTATCCTTCTTACCCGGTTGTAACTGCGCTCAATAACTTCACGATCAGAACTAGCGCGTCCTTCTGCGGGCAGGGTCATTCTAAAGTCATATGAAGAATCGTCTGCACCGTAACCATCAGCAAGGGTCGCATCGCGAATAGCCAATTTTCTCATGAGGTCAGGTATGGATTCACCACAAAGCCGGGCAAACTCTGTTACAGCATCCAATTCTTTTTCGCTCAGCTCGACTTTGATCGATGGCAACTCTGCTACTACCCTGGTTCAGCAGTCAAAAGGGTCAGAAGGCAGATAACCTGCCGCATGTAGTTTTTCAGACATATGTGTCGGACCAGAAAGTCAGGCCTTGAAGACCTGTTTTCTTTCGGATATGAAGAACCGAAGGTACCAAAGTAGGCCGGCCGCCATGCAAAGGTATGATGCATTATACATCATGGTTATTATTGTGACGTCATTCTGGAATCCAGTCACCGCAGAGTATCCCAGCAAGATGTCAGCGATGGCAACTAGTATGAATGAAACAAATGCCCAGGGAATAGAAGTGAGCTGACCCTTGCCCGAATTCAGTACAATCAGGATTGCAGGGACCATGAGTATTACGTCGAGCACAGGGTATGCTACGCTGATTGCTAGCGGGATTATGTATCCATCCATGGACTCTCCGTCAGGCGGAAGTGAAACAGAGATGAGGCTTTGCAGGTAAAAGAATGCGAATCCTCCGATTATCCCGACTACCGCAGCTAGCTGGTATTTCTTTACACCCTTGCCAAAGAACTTGTACATCGAAGAAACATAGTAAAGTAGGCCTCCGTATGCTCCAAGCCAGAATGCATCCGCGATTGAAGGGAATGGAGTCTCTTCTCCCAGCACTCCCTCGTAGTAACCCCATACGGATTCGGCTACCAGCCACATCGCGAGCCCCACTGCCAACCCGGTATAGGCCCTGCCAAAGAGTCCTTTACTGCCTTGCTTTCCGAATACAATAAGGGAAAGCACCGTGGCTGAAGCTATGGTACCTATTCTGAGGATATCAAAGTAGACATAATTGGTATCTGAGCCCATAATGAGGGTCACGAACCCATTCACTGCTGCAACTGCAAGGATCAATCCTACAACATACTTTCTTTTCTCCACAGCAATGTTAAGTTCGATAGATTGTTTTTCCATTTTTATTGTGCCTCTCCTTCACTGCCCATCAGTCTCATCATCCGATCAAGTGGCGTGCCGTTCCCCGAATCAACATGCGCCTTTGATCGTTTTCTGAGCTTTTGCCAAGCTTCCTCCATAATCATGTCAGCACCAGGCCCAACCAATTCCTTGAGGTTGGCATAGAATGCTCGGAGATCGATATTCTGAGAATCACTAAAAAGTCCCTTACTATTCATGTGCCATGTTATCGTCTTGTGGATAGGACCACCGAGAGAATAGATTGTCTCATCAAGAGCCTGTCTCAGTAGAAGCTGGTTACTCCCGCTGTGATTTTTGTCATTTGCATCCTGCAACCTAATCTTTCCTAGTGTTCCAGACTAGGACATGGTTGCCGCGTTACGTGCTTAAGACGTATGGTGTATTCACGTTGACAGACAAACGCCTACATTTCATCTAAGCAGAGCAAGATACCGTAAGGCGGCACTTGATTGCTAAAAGTTAGTGATGAGAGGAACTCGAAAGATGTCTCGCACAGTGATGTGCCAATTGCGTGCTGCAAGATAGATGCGGCCGGTTTTATCCTTGAGTGTAATGAGATGTTTGCCTTTCTATTTGGCTACGAGCGTGACAATCTAGAGCATGTTTCACTTCATGACCTGGCTGTTGGAACTCCGCATGACCTGATCCAGAAGGTCACAACTGGAACTCATCACGATGTTGGTATTTTCTCTAGACGTTTATGGTTCAAGAGGAAAGATGGGTCCACGTTTCCAGCGGTGCTAAATGTAAAACTGGTCTTTGATAAGGAGCGCAGCCTTGTATATGGAAATATCGTTGTGATCGACGACACTTTCAATTATCGCACAATTGAAGGGATCGAAAAGGATAATGAGGAATTAAAGAAGAAGGAGCGCCTTAAGAATGAATTTGTCGCTATCGCTTCTCACGAATTAAGAACGCCGATTCAGCCGATATTGGGATTTGCCTTACTTGCAAAGAGGGGAACCATTAGCCAGGAAGCAGCTTGGGAAGGTGTACTGAGTGAGGCTAGGCGTCTCCAGCAACTCGCCAACGACATCCTGGATGTTAGTAGGATAGAAAGCGACAACCTAAAGTACGATTTTGCCAAAGTAAAGATAAACGAGCTTATACGTCATGCCATCGATTCTCTTACAACTGACGCCAACAAAGAAGTTACCGTAACATTTAACCATGCAGGTGCTGAGAGCGACCTCGTAATTGACGCGGATAGATCCAGAATAACTCAGGTAATTTCCAACATAGTCGGTAACGCCATCAAGTTCAGTCCGCACGGTACGATTCACGTAGTTAGTGCCGTCGTGGGCAAAATGTTTGAAATCAGAATTTCAGACAACGGAGGAGGAATCCCGGAAGACATACTTCCGAAGTTGTTCGAAAAATTCGTTACAAAGGGGCATGGAGAAGGAAACAAGAAAGGAACTGGGCTAGGCCTATATATCAGCAAGGCCATAATTACGGCGCACCATGGAGATATATCGGCACTCAACAGTGAAGGAGGAGCTACTTTTGTGATCAGATTACCAGTTTCAAACGGTGCTTAATTGATGAAAAATTAGACTAGATTGCGGACCAAGCTCGACCTTTTTGAAGCTTTCGCAGACCTTCTAGTAGATCTCTAATTTCGCCGTGTGACGGATTCAAATCCTTAACCTCTTTCACCTTCACATTTAGCTTTTCGAGCCCACTCCAGATATGCTTGTCTTCCAAAAGATCTACAAACTCGTATAGGTCGAAGGGTTTTTGAAGAAGCTCTACAACTTGCTGCAGATTCTTTACAGACTCGACCAAGGTATCGACTACATAAGCAGAGGCAAAAAGTATGCGTTGCTTTGGCTCAATTGCTAGAATTTCCCTAGCGACTTCCATCCCATCTTTCTTTGGCATGCGATAGTCCAGCACGACAGCATCAAATGGAGGTTTGCGACGACTCTTACCTTCCGACTTTTCCTTCGCAAGTTTGTCAAGTTCATCATAATATGCCTGAAGACATTGTTCTCCGTCATTTGTAAGTTGAACCCGGTGTTTATTTTGCTCAAGGACAGTTCTGTATTGAATGCTTATGTTGGCCTCGTCCTCTGCAACTAGTATCTTCATTAAAAATAATACTTCTTGAGATGGCTCATAAGATTCAGTGTGTAACTAGCGTAACATACGTACATCTGACGCGGTTAGGGCTCGGCCATCTCAGCACAGGTGAACGACCAATGGAAGAGTATGATCTTATCATAGATGGGAGACTTCACGGAGCGCCCATCTTGACATGCTGTGCGTAGTCCACCATGCTTCTTGAAAAAATCGCAACTAGATTAAAGACGCCGAAAGCAAGAAAATGGGCGATCGTTGCCGCTATACCCGCTTCTAGACCTGTAGACAATGACACGTAGTGGAAGGATGGCCGGACTAGAATGAAGGCAATGTCTGCTGCAAGAACAGATGGCCACAATTTTAGAGCGTTCTTTAGGACCTTCTTCAGCCGCTTTGTCCCGCTGACATCAGGAAAAGATGATTCATGATCGCTGTAGTAGACCGCCAAGAACCCTGCGATAGAGCCGCCATAGTCTGCTCCCGAGGAATAAGCCGAAATTGAATAGTTGTCCATTCCAGCGGATGCCGCTCCTTCCGCAACTAGCAGTCCCGAACCAAATCCTGCCAGTTCTCCAATCAGCAGCTGCTTGTTAAATTGGAGGTAGGTCGAGCGGTGGTCGCGCAGATATCGGACATAATTTCTTAGCGACCATGTAGGCATGGTGGATGTCATGACTAGGCTGCCGCGAGCCTCTGACTTTCCTGCAACCTAATGGGCAGCTTCTTCTTTATCCTATCCGCGTAGCTCCGGGATAGAAACTTGAGGAACTGGAATTCGTCGGGTAGTTTTATTTCATCGATCAGCTTCGCATATTCCTCAACAATATCAAGGACGGTCGCGGATGCGTTCTCGAGAATTGACAACCTTGACCCGTTCGTTCTGTGCTTGTAAAGTTGCGGATAAGCCTCTGACTGGTCTTTGCCTAGCGATGCCAAGATAAAGATATTTGGCATCTGGTCGCGAAGGTCTTCCTGTATGTCATCGAGGTCATCGTCGATGTCCTGCAAGGCCTGGTTGTAATGGAGAATTGTGTTCGCGTTGTGGCTAAAGTTGGGCAACATTGCCTCCAAGACGGGCGCATAGAGCAGAGCAGCATCTGAAGATTTGAAGAGGTTAAAGCATTTTATTTCGGCAGCGGAAAAGCTATGGCCATGCAGCATTAGTGTCTTTGTATAGTTTTCAAACTTCCAGAAAGGCCAGAACTGCTTGATGTTGAACCTAAGAATACTCCTCAGATGCGAGTTATCTTCCTTTTTCAGGCGCGCCAAGAGCCCTTGACCCAATCGCCGGTATCTTTGATTTCCTACCTCGTAATACCTGTCCATCAAGACTACGATTCTGACCAGATTCTTTACGTGCGTGTAGGCCGCAAGCGAGAGATCTAGATCAAGACTATCCGAATAGGCAGCGTAAAAGTAGGTGGCGTAATCCTGACCTTTGACATCGACTGCCTGCAAAAGGGAAGATGACGGCGGATCAATCCTACTAAGCAGACCGTTTATTTCCTCAATTTCGCTCACAAAGTTCTCTCCACCATAAGAACTGAGACGATGAGATTTTACTTCCAATAATTGTCTCAAAGAGACCATATTGTACCCATAGTAGGACAATGTGGATTTCAAATTACACATGTGGGATATAGTTCCTTATACTAGAACATTACTTGTCAAGATCTGTTAAACAGGGGTAAGGAATTAGGAGCTTCTTTCCTGAGAGAGAATAAAAAATTCTGCCCGTCTCAAAGCTTTACCAACTATTTTTATTGAGATTGGGCCAATTCTGAGGTAGTAATGTAGTTGACTACATACTAGCAGACTCTTATCGATTTTGCGAGCATCATCGCCCTTTGGGAATCGTCATCCAACATTTCGTTATTCTTGTACTTGTTGCTAAAGTATAGCAGATCTATCATCTTGCTTCTGTCAATGTTTACCACCAAGCTGCCGTTGGCGCCGCCAGAAGTATTGGCGTTAGTCAGAATAACAAGCTTGTCAACGAATCCCGTCGACTTGAGCGTATTGGAAATCTGCTCAAAGCTCTTGGCATGATCCTTGTTTATCACCACAGCAATAGCTACCTTTGTGCCGTATGGGTCGCTGAAAATCACGTCTATCCCGTTTCCTTTGCTTTCCGAAGCCTGCGGCCGAGCAACGACTCCAACTTCGTGAGCGTAGTTTACTAGATCCTTGACTGCGCTCCGGACGCCTGACTCTAGCGTCTGCATGTCGTTCCAATTGCGTCGAATCTTGATAAATTCAGAGATCGGGACGTCCATAACGCTTCCCCTGATTCTAAGGCCAGGATATACATTTTTGATGGTTTCGTCTATTGCTTGTTCGTCAATGATTAACACGTCGCGCTTTGCAGCGTTTTCCGTGGCATGATACATTATGTTAAGCATCGACCTCACGTTGCGAAAGTCCGAGAATTCGTCATAGATCACCTTTATCTTTGCGGCAAGGTCCCGTTCTTCCTGCTCGGTAAAGCACTTGGATGAGTCATGAAATCGAATGTATTCAAGTGCAATGTCTATCACCTCTTCAAGGGTGTTCGATCCGGCAAGGTCGATTTTGTAGTTGGCCTTCTCTAGCCTGTCAAATACTGAAACATTGGTCCTTCGTATGTCGTCGTATGAAGACGGAGTGAATATCAGCATCAATATCGCGGCTGGTACGTGAGCATTAATGACTGCCTTGACAAAGTCGACGGATTCCCGGTCTACGTCAAATTCATCTAGCTGGAACAGAGTCAGCTTGCCAAGATATCGCAGATTCAGGCGAGCCAGTGCCGCGAGGCTTGCGATAATGTCCTCTAGTGATGCGACGCTCTGTGCATCCGCCCTGAACTTGCCCTCGATAGCCAGTTTGGCAATTGCGACCTCTACTGGTGCTAGCTCGCTCTTTAGAGTCTCATCGATTGCAGCAAAATTTGGAATTAGCTCGTTTCGCAATAATTGATTGGCCTTTTCGGTGACACTTCTGCCAGCTATAGAGTCCATGAAACCATAGTTGAAGATTTTCTTGGCGACTCCGATGTTTCGCTCAGCTTTGTCGACTAGGCTTTTTACCAATGCGACCCGGATTGAGGAAACGTATTCCTCTGTAAATCCAGCCAGCATCGCGCTGTAGAGGCTGTGCATGTTCCGTGGCGAGACCTGAGACATGTCGACGTAGGAAATGACGGCACTGTCATTTACTTCGCGAAGGCCTTTAGTGTGAAGTGCGAGGTGGGTTTTGCCAGATCCCACATCCTGTATAATAGTAACTAGCCTAAAGTCCTTGTCGGTCGCTTCACCTGCTTGGACCTTTGAATAAAGATCGCCAATGCAAGATAGGAGCGCGCTCTTTGCGTCACGGTGCCTTTTGCCGCCGAGGATTTGTGCGTCGATAAGCGTTGGCGTAGGGCTGCTCGGATATGGATTGCAATCCAGCCTGTATGGATACACCTAAATGCACCTCACAAACCCGTGCAGAAGGCCCCTGACCATTACTCCTTCCCCGCCACCAGTGGAAAGCTCGTATCTGCTCTGATCCTGGCTAATTACTCCTTCTACTAACCGATAAAATTCGTCTGAAGAGATTGTGAGTTTATCGCAAAGCTGGTTCCGCAGCTTGGCAAGCTCGACCCATCCAATGGAAGACGCAGAGTTTGCAAGAGCGACGTCGAACTCTTTTTTGAAATCGCCGACAGTAAGGCCGCGCCTAGGTGATGCGGACGCCGATGACGTCGCAATTTGCTGCTGGTAGACTGAAGACTGTTGTTCATTTTTCATTTCAAGCACGTACCTGGACAAGTTGGAAATGTTGTTGGCAAGCGTGCCCACAGTCTCTTCCAGAGACTTCAAAATGTCATAAGTCAGTTTAAACCTGGGATCCGAATTGAGCAAACTCTGAACATAGCTATCTCTGTGCCAACAATAGTATGCTCCCGCCCTCTTGTCGACAAAGATCTCGCCTCTGCTAATGATCTCTTCTAGAATGGATTCGATTTCTCCAAATTCCTTGCGCAAATCTGTTTTTTTTATACCGGCGGAACCAACGGAATGGATCCTCTTTATGACAAGCTTCTCGTCTACCGTCATGAGGTAGACCTTCAAAATTCTTATTTAAATTCCGACGTGACAGTTTGCACCCGTTTTTGTGAAGAAAAATACACCATCCTATTCCGAAGGGTTAATACTGCTTCCAACCAAAGAAATCGAGAGGGATGAAGAACACTCTTTCTGAATAATGATGAAAGTACTAGGGTATCTGACCTCAGACTGCTTTGTACTGTTGTTCATATTTGGCCTGGGTTTTGTTATTGACAATCCTCATTCCTGCAAAGACGGCGATTATTGCGACTACCCAGACTCCGGCAAGAATGATGTTGCCAAAGCCAATGTACATGTATGGCAAGGCTTCCAACAAGTTAGCCTCCAAGGCGTCTGCGCTATGATGCATGTCAATCATTGCGACATTGTAGGCACCGCTGTGTGGATCCATTGAATCTGCAAGCTCGGCACGTGCTGAAATATCTTCAAGATCGGTCTGGATGAGCGCAAAGTCCGTCCTGACCGTCTGGAAAAGCCAAACGGGGTTGCCCTCCTTTGGCAAGCTAGCCTTGGTGAGCACTATGTATTCGGCAATCTGATCAGGCGTCTGTGCACTTTGGGCTCTGATAAGATATCCAACTGCCTGACCAACAGGGTAAATGGTAGAATGATACCCGTTGTATGCGACCGCCGCCCCCAGAAGTATAAACATCAGGACTCCCGCAAGGACGACCTTTTGATTCAAATTGTGAGAAGAATTTCTCTGCGTGGTACGGTTCGTTTCTGCAGTGAGTATTCCTCCGGCTTTTGTCTCGATCGCAGGCACAACTGTTCTTGCACTTTTTGTTGGACGTTTTTTCTTGAAGGAAGAATGTGCGATGCTAAGGTAGGCCGTGTAGACAAAGCCTATCGTAGGAAGGGCAATCATTGGCGCGTATAGCGGGTTGGCTGAGAATATTGAAATAAAAACCGCGATAAAACCATAGACAGCAAAAAAGATCTCGAGCAGAGTAGTCTTTGTAAACGGGAGCACATATTCCTTACTTCTCCAATCATCACTCTTCTTTACTACTCCGAATTTTGGGGTTCGCAGAAATTCGTTCTTCTTACCAAGCACCGCGTCGAATACGGCAACGGTATTGTTGACTGTGATGCCTGCCGCAAGAAAATTCAGGAAGAAGAACTGCCATGCTTTTTTCTTCCATTGATGTTTCCAGGTTCGGTTTATTACCGCCAAATAGCCTCCTGGCCCCAAAGCAACGTAGGTCCCAACGACTAGAAATGGAGCCCAGCTTTCTGTATACAGCTTAAAGTCTATTGCAAGGAGCATCGGAAAGATTAGGAATTGTGCCAAGAACAGCGGGTTGACAATATGCCGCGTCATGTGAATGAAAGATTGAAGCTTGGTGTCCGCCGGAACCTTCCTGCTTACGAGCACGTCTCCCAGAAGTTTCAACGCTACCTGCATTGCCCCTTTTGCCCACCTAAACTGTTGGCGCTTTGTCGCGTTCATTTGCACGGGCAATTCTGCATCGACTACGATATCGTCAAGGAAAAGCGATCTCCATCCCTTCATGTGCGCTCTGTAGCTCAGGTCCATGTCCTCCACAAGTGTTGTCGTATGCCAGCCGCCTGAATCGTCTATGCAAGACCTTCTCCACACCCCAGCTGTGCCGTTAAAGTTCATGAAAAAGTGTGTGAAGCTCTTTGCCTTCTGTTCAACCAAGAAGTGTAGGTCAAGGGACACGGCCTGGGCGCTTGTGAGCGTGGAAAAGTCCTCGTTAATGTGACCCCACTTGCACTGGACAAATCCCATCTTGGGATCGTTAAAGTACTTGATGAGGTGCTTCAGAAAATGGGCAGGGGGTACAAAGTCAGCATCAAATATAGCAACGAACTCTCCCTTGCTTATCTTGAGACCATACTTCAGCGCGCCTGCTTTGTATCCAGACCTGTCGCTCCTCTGAATGTGGGCTATGTCAAACCCCTTAAACCGGTATTCATCTACTATTGATCTGATCAGGTCGATGGTGTCGTCATCGGAATCATCAAGCACCTGAATTTCCAGCTTGTCCCGTGGGTAGTCAATCCGGCATACAGCGTCTATGAGTCTCCTAGCTACATACTTCTCGTTGAACAATGGAAGTTGCACCGTGACAACAGGCAGATTAGGTGGTAACTCGATATTTTCCCTGCGCTTCCGTTCGTATCGGATATTATTGCGGGACATATAGGCAAGGTAATAGAAGTTTATAGAATAGACCAGAATCACCCAAGAGATCATAAGAAATATCGTGTAAAGAAAAGCTCCTGGTCCGTACATGGCTACTGTCTCCTGACGGCTCGTCTGTAGTGTTCTTTTCTATTTATAGATACGGGCTACCCTTTAGTGAATATCTTGACAGCTTGAGGTGGGCAGACGTTCTCGCACGCAATGCAAAAGATGCAGTCCTTTTCCCTGATCATAAAGGCCTTCTTTTCCGAAGCCGGATGCCCTGGCGTCTCCAGCCACTCATAT
>DASYRH010000087.1:0-10465 GCA_036004585.1 Nitrososphaera sp.
AGTCAAACAGAAAAGAAGACGCCTATGGGGCAGTTCTGTCTTCGACGTTTTGGCAGCTTACTCCTGCACAATCTACGAGAGCGGCACGCCACAGTTCGAGTGCTTCGATCTTGAGCCTCCAATCGCGCACACCTGCGAGGTTCTCCAGTTCGTAGGGGTCGATATTTAGATCATAGATCTCCCTGGCTCCGGAGTAGTGGGACGCGTAAACATAGTTCTCTGTGCGGATTGCGGAATATGCTTCAACTTCAATAAGGACCCCGTTTCTCCATGAAATTGTTGGGTCGTTTATCAGCGGTACAAGAGAGCGACCGTCCATCTCTATGCCTGCCTTTGCCCCTGCAAACTCCACAAATGTTGGGGCTAGATCGTTGTTTGTAACCAGCCTGTCGATTGTTTGGGGCGCGACTTGAGGGATGCGCATGTAGAGAGGTTGTCGGATAGACTGCTCGTAGATGTGCTGTTTGCCGTGCAATCTGTGTTCTCCTAGTAGGAACCCGTTGTCAGACATGAATACCAATATCGTGTTACGTTCGTTGTTGTTGTCCAGAGCAGTCGCAACATCGCCTATCAAGTCGTCCACCGCCAGCATCGATTCCAATCGGGCATGGAAAAACTCTTCAATACATCCTATCTGGGCGTCGTTTAGCGGAGCGTAGTGATATTTGTTTGGCTTATCGCTCACGTCCTCCTCGTTGAATGACGGGGGCATCGATTCCAGGAAATCTATATCAGCAGTTGCACCGATGTGTCTTGGAGCAGCTCTAGTCGTCTTGATATCGCCGTAGTTCAAATTGCATGCGATGGTTTTGCCATCTTCGTGAGGCGCAAGGGGGTTTATGTAAAGGAAGAAAGGCGTAGAGTCGCTAGATTCTCTCCCATTGATTACTTCGACAGCTCTCTTGGATACCACGTCTGTCTGGTAATCACTGGCAGCGTCACCGTATTTGACTAGCACCCCGTTGTCGTTGAATGTGTATCCATACATCCAATAGGTCGAGCTTCCGACAGTAATCTGCCAATCATTCCAGCCTGGAGGTATGTAGGTCTCCTCTGTGTCTATGCCATACGAGTTAAGGTATTTTCCGACATTTGCGGTATAGTATCCGGCGTCTTGGAGCCAGATAGGCAAAGTAGAGGAATCGTCCAGCTTTGATACTCCGCCATTTGGCAGCGAGTTAGCCCACACATTGTGGTTGTGAGGATACTGACCTGTCAGGAATGTGGCCCGCGAAGGACAGCACAGAGGAAATGAGTAAAATGCTTCGCTAAAGTTCACCCCCTGGTCGATAATATGCTTTTTCAGATTGGGCATGAGGCCTGCGTTGAGCAGTATATCAAGCGAATGTTCTTCAAGGTCATCGGCCATTATGACGACAATATTGGGAACTTTAGGCTGTTCGTCACCAGTTGAATTATTTTGCCGCACAACGATCGTCCCAAGTGCTCCAGATGATAGAGGCACCGGGCTTTGATCAACATTGCTCCAGGTGAATATCTTGAGCGTATATGTTCCAGGCTCATCAAGGTCTACTGGTGCACCCGAGTCGATGCCGATCTCTCCAGACAACGGAACCGCAACCCCATATCGGACATCAAGGTAAACTACTATGCCGCGACTGTCAAAGATTTCAGTAATGTAGTCAAAGTGTTCAGCGGTATAGTCGAGATTCCGGACAATTCCGTTTATCACGAACGGTATCCCGTTAATGAAGGAGCTTATCTGGGTTTCTCCGGTATGAAGGTCAGGAATTGAATCTTCTGTATAATTATAGCTCCGGATCTCCGTGACTTCAAGAAGAGAAGGCACGCCCCCAGAATCGAGGCTAGCTATCTGGATGGGGTTATCAGCGAAGGCAACTCCTCCCGCAAAAGCGAGTGTCAACGGGGGCAGCAAGATAAATGAAAATATAGCGAATGCGGCTAACGATATTGGAATTGCTTTATCGATGAACACCTAATTGCCTCTCCAAATCGCGAAACTCATTGGCGAAGATAAGAACAGGATTATTTCTGCCCCGCTTTTACTGAGCATCCTGACCTTCAAAGTTCATCTCCTCTTGGTGTAAGCGCCGAATAAAAGTTTTTTTTGAGTTAAGCCGCTGGGCTAATTATTTCTGAATTCGCGCAACCCGCCGACCCAAGCAGAATTCCTCTCGGTATTCAAACATTGTCAAATAATGCTTCCCTGAACAATCATGATACTGGTTCTTATTATGAGGATTTAGTCGTTGCATTTGTAGTCGGAGACACTATTGCCTCAACTTCCAATTCGCTATACCTAAACAACTCCAGGCAGGCTCTCCCTTTTTCAGTTGTCCGAAAACCCTGGTACGGCTCTGCCAGTTCCTCAATCAGGCCCAACTTCAAAAGGTAGTTCAAGTATCTGGAGAGCTGGTAAAAGTTTATCCCGGCGCTGTAAAGAATATGGGTTTTCTTTACGGGTTCGTTTGCGATATCCAGAATCCTCAGCATAATCGCCAGCATGTCTCTCTTCTGCTGCCCGCGGACTTGACCCATGAGAGATGCTGATGTGTTCCGAATTATATATATCGATAAGGAGCTCTAACATGTAGTTCGCGTTACTGAATAAGTTCGGGAATACTGCGCGGATGGTCGCTTTTCAGTCTGTCGGTCAGTCAACCACTAGTAGATTGAATTCTAGACTAATCCGCTTGGACAGAGACTCCGTTCATGCTAATTTCAGGAACATATCCCAGCTCCTTTAGCCGGAACATTATGACCTCCGCGCTTTCGTCCACAGTAAGGCGATCAGTTTCGATGATTGCCTCTGGATTTACCGGCTCCTCGTATGGATCCTGGATTCCTGTCATGTCTGTTATCTCGCCTCTGAGGGCCTTCTTGTAGAGACCTTTCGGATCCCGTTTGATACATGTCTCAAGCGGTGTATTCACAAAGACCTCGACATAGTTGACTATTTCCTTCCTGGCGTACTCTCTGAATGATCGATACGGCGCTATAAGTGACACAAGGGTGATTATGCCATTCTTTGCGAGCAATCTACTTAGGTAAACTACCCTTCTTGCGTGCGTTTCCCTGTCATTTTTTGTGAATCCTAGGTCCGGGCTGAGTTGTTTACGAACCTCGTCCCCATCTAAAAATTCAACACGGTACCCCAGCTCCTTCAGTTTCTTCTCTAGCGATCTTCCGATCGTGGTCTTGCCAGATCCTGAAAGGCCGGTGAGCCATACGACAAAGCCCTTTTCTTTCAATTGAGTTCATCGTCTCCCAATTCTATTTTAACGCAGTTATCGAGATTTCTTGAAAATAGCCTGTAAGCCATTTGGCCGTTACCATACTCCATACTCTGAAGGATTATGGGACTGCTTATATCCCATATGGCATGTTTAATCTATACTTGGTATTATGTAATTTGGCTCTCGAACACCTGCCCTGAAGTTGAGCGATAATTACTCGCAGAAGGTCCATTGCTATGACTTTTGAGAGCAGCTATTGTCGCTAAGCTGGTCGTCGGTATAATCTGAAATATATAGTTAGAATTACACATGGCTTAAGTACCCGAAGTGTCGCTCTGCAGGTATGGAATCAAAGGTGGACGCTGAGTTCGTGTCGATTAAAATCTCTAAAGATCTTTACGCAAGAGTTGAGAATAGAGTAAAAATGTCAAACGAGGAATTCAAGAACGTTGAAGACTACGTCACATTTCTTCTTACAGAGGTTGTCAGCGAGGCCGACTCCCAAAACGCTGATGGCAATGCATATACAAAGGAAGAAGAAGAAGAAATAAAGGGTCGGCTCAAGAATCTAGGCTACATCTAGAAACTTATATCACCTTTTCTTTTTCTTTGTTACCGCAGGAAATCACACATATTCGTAGGCGTGGTCTCTGGATTAACTAGAGGCAGTCTTGTAAAGCGGTTCGCAACTTTTTATCGCGTCCACAGATTCTCTGAAAAATTGGCGGTATGCCTCAGGACTCACATCTTGCTCCGCAAAGTATTTCATCCTAATAATGGCGGGCGACTTGCCTGAAGCACGTTTGTACGGATTGGAGTGGAGTCTGAGGTTTAACCTGATCAATAATTTGTGAAACAGGCGTCCAAGGTCCTTAGATTCTTCTCGGTCAGAAGATGGATGAGTAAAGAAAAAAGTAATTGCGCCCCGAACAGAGCCGGAGTTGCCAATCTGATATCCCATGAAAATTCCCACTTGCTTTCCTTCATACTTTACGTAGACATATCTCCCTATGAGGTCAGCATCTCTCTGATCCCATACGATTACATCCTTGAATGATTCTCTGAGCAACCTTTCAAGTTCCATGAGCAAAGTACCCGGAGCCGGCAACCGATAATCATTGTTAGGTGCGAATTTAATAGCTGCGTAACCCACAGTACATAAGTACTGCTGCATTTCGACGTCAGCAGAACGAGAATGACTGAAATGAATTAGTCTTGTAAGTTGGATAACCCCGGTTTAGTACCAAGATCAGCGATCTTCCATACTACTATTTATAGGATTAGCCGCTATCGCAATTCTAATGCGTATTGCTCTAGTTGAGACAAGAGGAGAAGGATTGGCAGTTAACAAGGATCAAGCCGGCAGTTTTGGTACTGCTACTGATACCGGTAATGGAATGTTTGGCATGCTACTTAACAGAATCAAACGGCGCGGCATCAGGACGCCGGCTATTTTCATGGGATACATGGCAGCCATCTTGGCCAGAGATGGCCACGATGTGAAATTTTACGATCGGTACCCTGACGGAGAGAATGACATCGTGATCATCATGTCTTCGATCGTTGATTACAAGGCTGAAATCAAATTGGCCAAGCAGATTAAAGCATCATCGAAGGCGAAGGTCGGATTCATCGGCGCATTCTCTACAGTGAGACCGGACATCTTTCTCGAAGCTGGCGACTTTATCATAGCTGGTGAGCCAGAGGAGGCGACAATCAGGCTATCTAGAGGGCAGGTTGAGCCGAAAGGGGTTATTACGAGTACTCTTATGAAAGACCTTGATTCCCTTCCATTTCCAAAGTGGGATGACCATCCACTTGATGAATACTCTTACTATCCTATACTAAAAAAGAAACCATTCCTGACCGTTTTGTCAAGCAGAGGATGCCCGTTCGACTGTCACTATTGCCCCTATATGGTTGTCGAGACTCCGCTCTGGCGCAAGAGAAGTCCGACCAACGTGGTCGACGAAATAGAGCACTTGGTCAGCAATTATGGGATAAAGAGCTTTTTGTTCAGAGACCCGTTATTTACCCTGGACATGGATCGAACTAGGGAAATTTGCGAGGGCATCATAAAGAGGAATTTGGATGTCGAATGGGTATGCGAGACTCGCACTGACAGGCTGGATGAACCACTCGTCGATATCATGCATCAAGCAGGCCTCAGGGGAATCAACATTGGAGTAGAAGCATTCGACTTGGATCTCCTGAAAAAGATGAATCGCAAGCCTCCTACACATGAAATGCAGGAAAAGATAATCAATTATTGCGAAGAACATGGTGTAAAGATCGCAGCATTTCATGTGCTGGGAATTCCGGGCCAGGACAAAGCAGCTATTCGCCAGACTATAGAATATGCAAAACACCTCAACACTAGCTTTGCTCAATTCACAATCGCGACTCCATATCCTGGCACAAAGTTTTACGACCAAGTCAAGAACGATATCATGATGAATGAAGACTGGGAGAAGTATTCGGCCTACATCCCGCTGATTAAATCAGACCAATATACGTCTGAAGAACTGCTGGACTTGAAGTCAACGGCTTTTAAGGAATATTACTTGCGTTGGCGCTGGATCTCTAAGCACGGAATGAGTGTCCTCACTAATTGAACATCCTCGTAACAGGAGCGTCCGGCTTTATCGGCACTCACCTAGTAAAGAAGCTGGCTGCGAATCCTGCTTACAAGGTATCAGTTCTGACAAGAAAACAAGGTTCTATTTCACCTACAAAAGATGCAAATGTGACAGTCGTAGAATGTAACATCCTTGACTCCAACCGCCTAAAGGACATCGGAGGGATCACACCTGACGTCGTTATTCATTTAGCAGCAATCAAAGAACACTTCAAGAGCAAGGATACGATATTTTCCACAAATGTTGAAGGTACGAAGAATATTCTCGAGCGCTTCCCACATGTAAAGCAGTTCGTATTTTCCAGCTCAACTCTGGTGTCCAGCCCGTCAGATGCTTATTCTGAAAGCAAGAGACAATGTGAGGCAGTAATAAAGGAAAGCGGCGTCAACCATACCATACTCAGAATTGCTCCAGTTTTCGGCGCAGGCGATAGGACCAACCTTACCAGGCTCATAGAGTTAATTCGCAACGGAAAGACAATACCCATACCAGGGGATGGGAAACAGATGATCCAACCTACTCACGTTGATGACGTTGTCAGGGCAATGGAAAGTTCTATCATGAATCAGGAATATTTCAATAAAACTTTGGTGATCGCTGGAAACCCAATCACACTAAAGGGATTCATAGATTCGGTCAGCAAAATAGTAGATAGAAATCCCAAGAGAATTCACATACCAATCGGGCTGCTGAAGCCAATGGTCAAGGTCTATCAGAAAATGAGCGATACTCCAAAAATAACAGTAGAGCAGCTGGACAACCTTGGAAAGCTAGAGGGCTCCAAGGTGTTCGACTCTGATTTTCCGACATCGCGAATAGAAATCGCAATTCAGAAAACAGTAAACCACGAAGACACGAAAGAGTCTTTGTTGTGTTAGATAACTGACCAGTATATTAGGATTCAATAACAATAGCACTTACGAACAGCTTGAAATGCTGCAACTTCTGTCTAATGGGTCCAGATAATCATTCAATACTTGATAGAGAAAACGGCCACAGAATTTGATTCAATTCCTCGACGTCATCAATCGGTTTCTTGCCTAGAATATGACATACCAAGCCGATGATTGCCACTAATGAACATGAAAAATGATCGAGCTGATATTAGTAATCAAAAGAAATAGAAAAGAACTTTTGCCGCTCAGTAAGGCCTGGCAGCGGCACCCAGATTCTGGGTGGAATTCTTCATCGACCGAGTAGATGTATTGGATTCGTTCAGTGCTGCCTGAAGATCTCCCGAATTGAAGAGATTTATCAGTACGCGGCCTTTCTCCGTTGTTCTATAGGCCACGAAAGGAGAGCTGATTTCTTCCATCATCCCGGTCTTCAGAAGCAAATCAAGATATCTTGATAGCTGGTAAAAATTGATTCCTGCCTTGTAAAGGATGTGCGTCTTTTTTACTGGACTATTTCCAACTTCGAGGATGCGGAGAATGATGTCCAATTTGTCCCGTCTTATATCGGCGTGCATGTCTTGGGTCAATACATCATAAGGTTTTCGTTGTAAGTAATATAGTTTATGTGGTTTAAGCATGTAATTAATATATTGAGAGTGATAATTTTCATCTCACTCGCCTGACGCATTAACTAGGTGCGAATTTTGAACTATGGATTATCTCGGGAGATATTAGAGAGCTAGACCTACATAAGGGATAATTACTCTGGTCTCGGTGTCGGCATGTAATGCAGAGAATGCAGCCGATCGAAGAAACTATAACTCTCGTGGCATCGCGCGGCAAGATTTCTGTTGACGACGTGCAAAAGGTCTTGAGGCTGCCGAAAGACTCGACTCGAACCATTGTCAATTTTCTACTCAAGTTTGACTTTATCAGAATAGTTGATGGTAAGTATCTCGTACTGAGTGATACCTGCACTCCCTTTTTTGATGAGATAATGTCTTGAAAATGTCCTTTAATGTTGAGATTTCATTGATTGACAGGTATAGTTGGCTGTTGTCGGTATCATATGCTCCATAACAAAAGTTGCGATTGTCCATGGGTCCTTAAATAAGGATTTCTTGATTAATTTTCATAATTGCGCGAATTAAGAGATAATGGCCCTGCAGGTGGCTCATTGCGACGAGATCTCATTGTATTGGGGGCTATCGTGGTAGGACTAACTGGTATGATTGTGCTGCCACCCTCAGGGATCTTGCCCTTTATGCATAGCCTCGAGACAGGAAACATATTTTCAATAATTGTCTTGGCCTGTCTGATGGCAACCATTTTCGTATTCCTTCACAAGCTAGGCATTTCGCTTGTTTACGTTGAAGAAATAGAGTCCCATAAACCCGGAACCAGTCAATTGTAGGCTCTCATGGGGGTTAGCAAAGGTCACCAAAACTGGCAACAGGGCGCTATCCTAACCCTCGATATAGGCAGTTCCCAGGATGTTAAGATTTTCTGACAAGCATAAATTAATTAACTAATATCTTTTCATGAAGATTACTATAAAGGAGTATCTGGAAATTGGCGCAGATTAGACGAGCTTACTTTGATATCGTGGCAAACCTTCTTGAGGTGCTCTCACTGGAGCCCTGCGCAAAGACAAAGTTAGCCAGCAAGGCGAATCTCGACACGCGAGCCACTCATAGGTATCTGAACCTGATTGTTCGATCCAAATTGGTCCTTGCCGATGACGGCACCAACCTCTTGAGAATTACTCCAAAAGGCAAGGATTTTCTAGACGAGTATCGAAGGCTCTTGATGTATCTAGAGGCCTGAGTGTTTGCAATCACCGTATGTCAACTATTGCCGAATCCGCTCAGGCTGAGATAAATTAATCATTGAAAATATTCTCCCGTCGAATGCCAAAACAAATGGCACAGCTGTTACGTACCAGTTGTAGCTATCATGATATTTCAGTACAACCAATTACGAAGTAGCGTCACTATTATTTCAGCTGGTCTCTTCAATTGTTCCTCTGATGCTTAAATAAAACATTTTGAAGACTACAATTGAAATGCTCTCGTATTCGGACAGAAGCAACAAAACAATATCTGCACTACTCATTGCGATAATAGGATCGACTGCTCTCGTAGGAACTCAAATTCAGCAGGCCTTTGCCGTTGTGAACGGTTTGCCAACGGTAAATCCAATTCCAGATCAGATAGTAGACGAACTTCAATTTCTGACCTTTACTGTGACGGCTTCGGACCCTGACGGGCAACAGCTGGTATTCAGTTTGCAAAATGCTCCATATGGGGCCAGCATAAATTCTGTAACAGGTGTATTCACCTGGACTCCGACCGAGGAACAAGGTTCAGGAGTATACAACATTAACGTTGTCGTGTCAGATGGTGTCGTAATCAGCAGCGATACAGTAATGATAATTGTCAACGATGTTGGCGGAGGAGGTCACGGAGGAGGCGAAGGGAGAACTGGGACTTCTACTATTTCAGAGCCAGATCTTGGATCATCGGAGCTCGGATCAACTGACCTCTTTGCAGCGCCAACAAATATCCCGCTAGACGGGACAACTAACCTGGTACAAGAATCAGATCCGTCGAACGAAGGCGTGCTTATGTCTCTGACGGTGCAGGAGCCCGACGGCGATGTTTGTGCCGCAAGTGAACAAGAATCCGAGATTCCTATCTCAGGTCTCACCAATGAGTATCCTACTGACTTTAGTCTGGTAACGGATGCTGGAGACGGAATTTGTGATACGGGCGATATCGGGACTTATCTGGCACAGTCTGAAGTGAGTACCAACGGTGGAACGGTGCAAGACTCTACCCAGTTCCAAACAGACAGCCCATTTGTCCTGCCTGAATCTCCGATTGGATTGATTGCGCTTTTGGGCTCTAGCCTAGCAGTCTTTAGCGCGTTCATGATAATCCGGGGCGGAACGACAAAGCTCTGAGCGGGAATTTTTTACCCCTTTTTTCCTTTTTGTATGTCGATTACGCAAATACCGTCGCTATGAAGTGATGACTGAAGATAAAGTAGGTAAATGAAAGCATAATGTTCTGTAACGTAAATGTCAAAAGGGCTAAATGTCATCATTAGAAAATCTTCTTGAGATAGGCCCTTTGGAATCGCCCTATGAGAAGCTGGACACAATAAAGAGGATACTTGAATCGACGCAGAGTTCCGGGGCTCAGGAACAAGGGCTGATGTATGCGTCGTATCTTTCTTACATGCAAATTGATGAATACTTGTCCGCCATGGTAGCCACTGGCTTACTCAGATATGACAGGGAGTCCCGCATGTACCGAATAACGGCAAAGGGTATGGATTTTCTCGCTTCCTTAAGGCATATGGACCATCTGATGCTGACACTAGAGAGCTAGTTATTTTCAATACAAAGGAACGGAACTAAAAGTATCAGGTGCCAGGCGTTGCTGCTTCGACCGGTTTGGCTTCTTCCACTGCCCGGGATTCTGGCGTAGATATCAGCTTGGTCTTTTTTATTCCAAGGTGACGAATGGCTGTTATTTTTTTGGCTTCAGTCAACACGTCGGAGGCTAATTTGCCCATAGTTGCTTCTTGGGCGAACTGGTCGACCGTCGTTTTTGGTATCCGATCCGAAAGAATCCTGTGGGCTATTAGCCTGATCTCGTGCTTTTTCGAAGTATTGATTCTTCTTTGGCTGAATATTACGGTGGCT
>DASYRH010000088.1:0-11050 GCA_036004585.1 Nitrososphaera sp.
ATGTCGTGTGCTTGGAAACGACACACTATTAGGACGAAATGCTCGCGAGAACCAATTGATCGGCATAACAGACCACTCTGAGACAGATAGGCACTTCCATTTTTTTATAACCAGTAAAACATATTATTTACCTCGCTTATCGAGGAATAATCTCGGGGAATGAAGCCGGAGAAGATTACCTGTCCTATTTGTGGGCATGAATCTGCTAGCCAATACTGGCACGATATTCACATGCAGACCAAACATGGACATGACAAGCTGGGCGGGCGATAAACCCGATGAGCGTTGAATAATAGGCTTTTTGTTTAACCAAAAATAACCTTTTGGGTGACAGTCTTTTGTATTACTGTCGATATTATATTGTTAGATGACTTTGTTAGCAAGGCATGTAGTGGTTGTTGACGACAATCACGATATTCTGTCTGCAACAAAGAAGATGCTTGAAAACAAAGGATATCAGGTGCATGGCTTCACTGAACCTGTAAAGGCATTAGCTCATGCCAAAGATTGTAAAGAATGTGGTGTGGTAATATCAGACCTTCGCATGCCCGAAGTGAATGGGCTTCAGCTTATTCGAGAGTTGAAAGAGTCACGCCCAGACATGAAAGCAGTATTGATGACAGCATTTGAGATTAATCAAGAAGAATGGCTGCAAACCCTGCCATCTGCGAAGGTAGACCAATTTCTAGCAAAACCATTTGACTCGGTAAGACTAGTAGAAGCGATCGAGAAGTGCGTGCCGATAATGAGTTTATCCTGACCTTAGTAGTTGAGTAATTATGAACCGAATCTTGATAGACATTATCGTTGCTGGCGTAATAGCAGCAGTCGTAGTAATAGCCATAGCTGCCAGCGCATACAAGAGCGGCCCACAACCAATGTGGAGCCTGAATAAAGATCCATTCTAAACTAGTTGGTCATACGTTGGTGGCGCCGGAGCCAAAAAGATGATTGTCGCCACCGCTTTTCTCTTTGATAAAATTCGGTTCTATGTACTAGATAGTTATTGAACATCACTCTTACGGTGTCGTCATAATTGTCAAATGCATTCGAATCATTAGAATGTCGAACGAAGGCCAAAGATGCATCAATCCCCGACACAAGTGCTTTCAATACCCCATTTCCAGCAAGTGGATCAAACGCACACGCTGCGTCTCCGACTGCGATCCATCCCGCACCAGCCATCTTATCCAAACGGAACGTGCTAGCGTTCCTTATCAGCACATTCTCTGCTAAATGATAACTCGCTAGTAGTCTGGATAGATGCTCAGTTTTCTTGATTAGGGTGAGCCAATATTCCGATGGACTTGCACGACTGCCAAGGAAGATGTCCTTATCCGTCATGAAAGCTAACAATATTCTCCCAGTAGGCAGCGGTACCATGTACCACCAACCATCCTCTACTGCTTCAAGTGTTAAAGCAGAATCAACCGACTCGTCCAATGAATTTGGAGCAAGAATGCCCACCAGAGCGATTAGCTGGTCATAAAAGATTCCTCGCGACCCTAGAGACCTCGCCACTTGTGAAACCCTGCCAGTGGCGTCAACCAATAGTTTGGCTTTTACCTCAAAAGTATCACATTCATTTCTAAGCGTTATGCGCCAAAGATCCTCTCGCAACGCGGAAATGTAGCATGTTTTCCGCAGAACTCTTGCACCGCGATCCGCCGCGGCCGCTGCGAGTGCTGAATCAAACTTGCCTCTATCTATATGCCAGCCAGTTCCGTATGGGTTTGATATTGAATGATTCTCAATTAGCTTTGGGTCTCCCCACGCTGCAAGTCTAGCCTGGGATGCGATATGAGGAGTATCCACAAGACTACTCATAACGCGAAGTTTTGACAGCGGAATGCATACTTTGGGAGCTAGCGTTTCGCCTGCTCGCCATTGCTGATAATCAGAGCGCTCTACCATCAAAACTGACACACCTTGATCTCTTAGGGATATTGCAAGGGAAGATCCAGCGGGACCCCCGCCGATTATTGCTACGTCAAAACTGTTCATGGGATACTTGACGCTCGCTCAGTCTCTACGAAACTAGATGCCATACTCACTACGAATCCGAATTTGAAGAAATGACTTATCATTTCTTCATACGAAGGAGCGCCTGGATGTTTCTTGTCGCCAACAGGCCAACCAGCGGACGCGCGGTGCCATTGTACCATCTTGTTGTTTGCCACGTCGGATTCATTTTCAAAAACCTGGTCAGGGCGCTGTGCTGGCCACCACCCAAATATTTCATCATCAAATTTCTCACCCTTACAATCACGAAAGTCTACCTGCCAAGGAATAGCCATTTGGCGTGTAAAATGACCCGCCCTAATCAATTCAGTCTCTCCTCTATAGGTAGATCTAGCATTATGGTTTATGCGAAATGGTTCTGAATAGAGATCTTTGTGGCGAATTTGCCAACCAACCTCAAAACCAGGATGAAACGCCCCGCCTACGCAATTCTCGAGTGCCGCTCTGTCTAACCCTGCGGGAGAAATCCGATGGCGGACAGAATTAGCTCGGGGAAGGCTCCCGGAAGGTTGGTCGAACCTTCCTTTATGCCACTGTTCAAGCAATGCATATTGAGTATGTGTAAGCGATAAACGATAGCGTGGATGCTTCTTGTCTTTGTACTCATCTCCAAGCAATTTAGGCATGTTTTCGTCTTTTCTAGGCCTCCTAACCGTTGGCGGGGGACGAACCCTACTCATTACGAGGTCCCGCAAGCGTGAATTTTTTGGATCAGCTAGCTTTGGCCAAGATGCAGGATTTTCGCCCATCCTGTTATGAGCATGTCTGGCAGATTCAAAGACCCAACCAACTTCAGCGGCGCCATTAAGAATAGGATAGATGTCGTCATTGAATGACGGGCGATATTTCCGCAGCAAGGCACGTCCACGATTTTTAAGTTCTTTATTAATATCTTTCAAGGATTTGAGTTCGGTGTCATAGATTGTATTGTCTGGGGGAATATCCATTTCACGGGCGGCCATATCATAGAGCGTGTCGTATAGTGTTACGAGATTGCCGAGATGCGGAGCAAAGTCTGGTGGCGCAACGATCACCCAACCTCCTTCTGCTTCAAGCGTGACCCCGTCTTCCGTGCCAGCAGCCTTGAAGGTGACTTGAGCTTTGACCGGCCCGTCAGAAACATCATCGAACCAATGATCGTTGTTGTAGAAATCGGTAATGGGAACACCAGGAGCATTGGTGGCCGATATTCCCTTACCGCCTATCACAATCAAACGACCTTTGTCGTCAGTTCTCAATTCCCCCAACCAGTCGATTAGTGGGGACGGAGGTGGGTCTGGCCAGGTTTCTCCTTCAGGATTTCCGCTCGAGCCTTTCCTAAACTCAATACCCCCGGTGCTTTTGCCAGATATCGTCCTAGGTCCTGGGTCAATGTCAAGCTTCTCTTTTGGTATACCAGTGTTCCGCTTAGGCTTTGGATCTCGAGATTCACCGGCCCCCCCTTCAAATTGATTGAAAGAAGCTTTGACATTGGCCAAGTGGACAGTCCATCTGATATCTACAACATCAGAATCATCCAGCGTAACTTCGCGTGCAGGGGTATACTTGCCATTAATGAGCCTGTACTCCCATACCCGAAAGCGAGCAGCTTGTGGCTTTATCCTTCCTTCGCGATCTTTGAACGGTGGGACTTGAGTACCGGGTTGTTCTCCTGTTGCATGTAAACCGGGAATTTCTGGACCTATAAAAAATTGATCAGAATCAGCATTGCCCACACGCGCAATTCCTATGGCCGGATGGATCTTGTATACAACAGCTGGTGCAGTGTGAACCTCTTCGATGTTGTCCAAGCCAGTTCTCACTGCTTTGTCTTATCTAATGAAAGTACCTTAAATATTTTCATTCCACTAGGTGATCCTTAAAATTCTTGTCATGAATTGAAGGTTGAAGGGAGATCTGTTAATAATCTTGGTCAACCTAGGAAACTAAGCGAAATTCTCGAATGGATCTGAGTCACGTGATCTTGAAATGAAAAAGTACAAGATGTATATCGACGGCGAATGGCTCAATAGCACTAGTGGCAAGACCAAGAACATTGTAAATCCCGCGACAGAGCAGATTGTAGCAGAAGTCCCAGATGGGAATGTCGAAGATGCCAAGCGTGCGATTGATTCCGCGAGAGACGCTTTTGAGAAGGGCAAATGGCCAAAGTTAACACCAAGTGAGCGGTCATTGATAATCTTAAAGATTGCAGACATTGTAGAAAGAAGACTTGGTCAGCTTGCCAGATTGGAATCGATCAATCAGGGCAAGCCAATAAAGCTAAGCAGAGATTCCGATTTTCCGTTTGGAATTGACAACATCAGGTTCTTTGCTGGCGCTTCAAGAGCATTGGAGGGCATAAGTTCCAGCGAGTTTACAGGCGCTGGGACCAGCATCATCAGAAGGGAACCTGTTGGAGTTGTGTCGTGCATAATACCTTGGAACTACCCCTGGATGATTTCCACCTGGAAGATAATTCCGGCATTGGCCATGGGCAATACAATAGTGGCAAAGCCTGCGAGTATCACCCCATTGACTCTCCTCGAATTTGCAAGGGCCATGGAGCAAGCTGGCGTTCCGAAAGGGGCAATAAACATTGTAACGGGGCCAGGGAGCAGCATTGGCGAAGAAATAGTCAGCAACGAGAAAGTCAACATGGTATCGATGACCGGTAGCACAGATACTGGAAGGGAAATAATGAAATTCGCGTCTAATAACCTGAAGAAGGTTTCGTTGGAGCTAGGTGGCAAAGCGCCATTCGTTGTATTTGATGACGCGGACATTGATGCGGCTTCGCAAGGGGCTGTAGTAGGTGGCTTTGTAAATGCTGGTCAGGATTGCACCGCCGCAACTAGGTTCTATGTTCATGAACGCATTTATGATAAATTTGTCAATGCACTTGTTGCTAAAGCTAAGAAGATTCGAGTTGGGAATCCATTAAAGGAAACCACGGACATGGGACCACTGATTTCAGAAAGCCATAGGACGAAGGTTGAGAAATACGTTGAGACAGGCAAGAAGGAGGGCGCAAAATTGCTCTTAGGCGGACGGCCACCAAAAGGACTTCTGCATAGTAAAGGATTCTATTTTGAACCTACAATATTCTCAAACGCAGAACAGGATATGACTATTGTACAAGAGGAGATTTTCGGGCCAGTGCTTGCGATCTTGCCGTTCAAAGACACCGATGACGCCATTCAAAGCGCCAACGATATAGCATATGGGCTAGCAGCATCTGTATGGACCAAAGATATTCACAATGCGATGACAGTAGCAAACCGTCTGAGATGTGGCGAGGTTTGGATCAACGATCACTTGCCCCTGGCATCTGAAATGCCCCATGGAGGGTTCAAACAGAGCGGATTTGGAAAGGATCTATCAGTATATGCATTGCACGAGTACACAGAGATCAGACATATCTACATTGATTCCACTGGACAAGTAGAGAAACCGTGGCACTATACTGTGTTCGGCAGTAAAATCTCATAGTAATTCGTAGAATAGTGAATTGCCACCGTTAGAGGCCAATTTGGCCAATGGACTTTTGATGTTTCTTCCACCACTGAAGACATGATCCCCGAGAATAATCACAAGGTACTCGACATAGTAACCAGTACAATAGCTGTTTCCCCGTTGGATGACATTGATGAAAACGACAGTCCTGAAGAATCAGAAGGGACGGTGCAGCAAGATCCAGAACCGGAAGCAAGGAACTCCACAGCAGCAGGACCCGATTCAGAGCATACGAATGAAAACAATTCTATTTCGTCCGAGTCACAAAACTCTGAGGGCGGTTCAGGAACGGAGTCACCTTCTACTAGCAGCTCCACAAATTCTACATCCTCCGATATCGTGATTACAAGTCTGGATTACCCACGTGTGAATCCCAGGTCACTTGAAATAGAAATAGCCCGGAAAATGCAAATATGGAAGGGATCCCTTTGGGGTACTAATTGCCAACGCTGACCGGCACACTACCCTCAACCTTTCCACGGATATTGTTGGGTCCAATTCTGAGAAGGGCCGAAGAAAAACAGGTGTGTATCTGGGTAGCGTGCAATCTGCCTGTAAGCATAAAGGCAGAAGTCTATAGATTTTCAGAGCTTGAGACGGCGCGAATGAACGCGTCGCAACCCGTAGCGATTGGGTTTGGCGTCACCAAGTCCATCAGATTGGGTGATCATCTCCACATCGCTCTTGTAATCGCACGTCCCGCCGCGATTGAGCAGAATCAAGATTCAGCCGTGAATGTCGGCTTTCCGACTGATACTCTATTGGCGTATGATCTTGAGATCATCGAAATGGATGAGATCAATAGGCCCGGCAAGAGGCTTGCGGATCTTGGCCTTACAAGCGGCGAGAATGCGATCGTATACAAGGATCCTTTGGGCGGTGAAGAGGATAACCCGGGTTTGCTGCCGACTTTTTTCCTGAGAGGAAAGGATGCTCCATTCAACATAATGCATGGATCGTGTAGGAAGCTCCACGGCAAAGGAAAAGACTGTCTTGTAGCGGCCGATGAACTAGTATCTTCATCACCGTGGGATTTGAGCAGTAGACCTAGTGCACTATTTCTAACAGGGGATCAAATATACGCTGATGATGTAGCGCTTCCCCTCGCACGCCATATTACCGAACTTGGGATCAAACTGTTAGGATGGGAAGAGTCTGTTAATGGCGCGAATCGAAAGCTCTCCGAAATCAGACCGGGAGAACGTCAGAGGGTGATTAAGGAATTCGCCAGATTCACAGCAGGCCATGCCGGAAATCACCTACTCGGCTTTGGAGAATTTGCAGCAATGTACATGCTGGCGTGGAACGCGGAAAACTGGCCGAGGGAGCTCGCGAATACTCAGGAGTTCGAATTGGGCAAACGAAGAAAGTACAGGAGGCAGGTCACCTTGTTAGAAGAAACGATGAAGGACTTGATAGCAATACGGAGGGTCCTAGCCAATACGCCTACGTACATGATTTTCGATGATCACGAGATAACCGATGATTGGAATATTACGAGGGAATGGCACGATAATGTAGCAGATAGCAAGTGTGGAAAGCAGATCATAACCAACGGTCTCGTCGCTTACTGGGCATTTCAAGGTTGGGGGAATGACCCGTCGTTGTTCAATGACCAATTCATAGGCAGGATTGTGGAGTTTTTCGGGAAGCGAGGTAAATTGCAAGTGAATGAAATAGCAACTTTTGAGGATTTCATTTGGAATTTCCACGGCTGGACATTCAGCGCACCGACCAATCCATTGACCGTTGTTCTAGATTGCAGGACCCAGCGCCAGTATGACACATTCAAGGGGGCACCGCAGCTCATCGGAGAAAAAGGACTGCTATCGATCTCCAGGACATTTGAGGACGCCCACTTCAAGAAAGGTGATCCGGTCATCCTCGTCATTCCAACTCCGGTCTTTGGCTTCTATCTCATAGAATGGCTCCAGAAAATACTTGCACTAACAATTAGCATATATGCTCTGGACTTGGAGAGTTGGTATGCAAATGCAACTGGTCGAGCGCGCTTTCTTACGTTTCTTTTGCAGACACTTAAACCAAAACACTGTATCTTTCTGTCCGGCGACGTCCATTTCGGTTTCACGATGAAGGCATCCTTCGCACCACTTGAGGAAGGGTACGGTTACGATGATATCATGAGCATTACGCAGTTAACTAGCAGCGCCCTCAAAACAACCAGCCTAGTCAAGATTGCGTTCGTTAGCGAAATCCTAGGTCGAATCAGACAACTCTTTCCATTAAAGCGAATTGTTCGGACAGGAAGGATAAGTCGGCTCAGAAGTTTGATTGATCGACACAATCCTGATTGGGTCGAAGCAAGGAGCATCGTCAACGCCTCTGGTTCCTTCGTGCCTCCTCTACTCATTTCTGACAATAACTTGGGCCTAATTTCAATCTCAAGAAACTTGAGCATGATAACCCACAAGTTCCTAGTAAGGAAACGATCTGGGCAAACCAAAGTTCACGAAACTGTAGTCACCACTAAAGAGGGCAAGAGTCCTCTTGAAGATAGCGTAAGGGCAAAGATATCACTTTATCATCACTGATTACATGTTGGCAACCTTAGGCTGACAAACACCATGATGTCCAGGAGACTATATCTCTTATGACGAGATGGCTGTTTCTCGGTCCCCTAACGAAAGTACCGTCTGGCAAGCAAACCAACATTACTGAAACATAGAAAAAGAAATAATGCCGGCGATGCCGGCTTTTTTGCATTCAGGACATTCAAGATAGTCTATGCGACATCCACCAACTCGACTCTTTCTCCACTGTCGATCACTATTTCAAGAGCAAGGCCGCCAACTTTGCTGCAATGGAATTTGTATTCATTCAATTCTGGGTCCAACGGACTCCACTCACACTCTGTCCCATACAACTGTTACTTCTATTCTCAAGATTTCTTTTGTTTCATTGGTTACTATGACAATATTCTCTTCAGTTCCTTCATCAGTTTCGCTTGCATAGGTAAAGTTGGCTCCGGCACGTATTCTGCCGTCAGTCCTTCGTCCACAAATAATTATTCTAGCTGGACTAGGTCCTTGACGATCTCAATATCAGGTCCGCATACTATGACTGCCTAGGCAAACGACAATGCTGGAAATTCCCAATGGTATACGATTAATGTTAGCATTTCATTCCCAACATAATCAGATGGCATAGATAGCAGTGATCGCATTCTAGACACATAGTGCATCTCCTCCCGCATCCTTTGCAAAATCAGTATTCATCTTTCAGCGGCCTAAGGTATTCGTGTCCATTGGGTGGCAACTCTTTGGGCCAGAATTGTGGCTACATTGGATCCTATGTTGTGGCTGAGCTTTACGGGCCCTTGCCATTGGAATATAATCATAAATTATATGCCCAATGCACAATACAACACAATACCCATCAGTGCTCGTAGAAAGAGAAGTTACAGGACAAGCGGGGAGCAGAACCCGCACGGGGATTATTTCTTCAAACTGGGCTTATAGTCCTTTTTCATGAGCATAGCGGGCAATGTGAAGTCATCTCACCTTGTCCGTGAGCGAACGACGTTTATACTATTGCCGGAATTAGTAAATAATGACAGACATTGTGAAGGACGCAAAAAAGGCCGCTCAGGACATCGAAGCAAAGATCAAGACAGATATGGATCACGCAGAGGGAAAACCAAGCTCTGAGACATTAAACAAGGCGAAAATAAAGATTGAAGATGCCCTGAAGTAACTTTTTTTGTCTTAAGATTTTTTATTTATCACATTTATTTTGCGGATTGATGTACGTAAACGTGGGATGTACTTTGCCAACCTTTTCGTGACAAAAAATAACAGGTGCTATGCCCTGATGAACAGTTACTGTTGTTGTGCACCAGAGTCTTCAAAATACGCTTTCGCACGTGATAGGCATGCAATATCTTGTCAATCATTATTCAGGTTCATTCGATCTCATTTCATACTCACCTTTCATACGAGCGTTCAGGCCGTTTTCTGGTACTTGCTGAGCATTATTCCATTCCCCCGCCAAGTATCTGGGTCTCAAGCATTTCTAGTCGGGACGCGTATTGGATAGTATGATATGGTCAATAGTTTGGGCACTTGTTGGAATTGTAATCATAGTAGTGCTGCTGAAGTTTCTGTTTGGCGTATTCTAAGCTAGACAGTAACAAAAGCGCATGGTGAAATACAAAATGCTTGTCGGGTTCACTGAAAAATTACTGGAAAATGTTATGTCTGGTTACAAGCCCAGATTAGAAGAGATGTCAAAGGTACGAGTAGATGAGCTTACTGTCACAAAAGCCAAGGTAAGAACTCATCCGGAAGAAGTGGAAGCATGGTTCGATGCAGAAATCTCAAAGGCTGGGAATTTAGATTTCAGTGAAATATTGAAGAAATTTAAGTTCTAGGAGCTGCATTAAATCGACATTTCGGACTGGGTTAGTTGATTATGGCTGAACAAGCTATATTCAAAACTTCAATACCTCATGTTGGATTACCTTGATTGCAGGAATACAATCTATTGCAGCAGCACCTACGCGTTTTCTCTGCTCATGCTGCTTGTATCTCCTGTAACCCTTCGGGTTCTATATCAGTTGAGTCATATTTTTTCAGGGACTGCTAGCCTCCCAGTGGATGATGGCGAAAATTATTATGCCATTCGAAGCGTGGGGGGTCGCTAGGTAGTAATCCTTTCTTGATCTGTTTTTGCATATGTCGTATATCTCTTTGAATCCGGTTGTACCAATACCAAAGGGAACGGGAACTACTACAATATGACCAAACAAGCAGTAGACAGCGAATTCTCCTGCCATCAGCGAAATCATAGGTAATGTGCCCATTCCTAACCTGTAGCACAGATATGAAATAATTCCAATTACCGTAATAGATGATTATCATTATGCGCTCGTCATACTAATGACTTGAGGTCTATATCTTACCCATACCGACTTTAAGGCTCATGTTTTCGGTTCTGCAGGGCATAATGCTATTATGCCTGTTCATTTCTGGTGCTATGACACTTGTACTCGTTAGGTGTAGTGTATGATATGATATGGGCAATAGTTTCGGCAGTCGTTGGTATAATAGTAATAGTAGTACTGGTCAAGTTTTTGTTTGGCATAATATAGGCCAACACCTGTATCCGCATTCAGAGCTAATAGCTATTGATCTTAAATCTTGCAGACATGGGACTTGAAAATCTTATCATGAATACGCCTTAGGGATTTCCAATTTGCTTTCTAAGGTGGGCTATCGAACCATTTTTATTGACACGAGTAAGCTTACAGTCCTATAGATAGGAGCTTTTAGAGCGCACCACACTTGTACTCAAGTCTTCATAATATTATCACAGACCATATTGCAGACTGGCAATAATACCGTTCTGCCAAAACGAAGCTGTAGCCAGTCTGCAAGCTCTTGTGCACCGCTATTTGCTGATGCATTGTTGATAGTCAAGGACAAAAGATGTCATTTTCGACTTTCAGATTGCGCAGCAAGCCGCTCTTCAAGACTCAAGACGGAATCCAGAGTCTTCTTGTTGTGTTCTTCGA
>DASYRH010000089.1:0-8714 GCA_036004585.1 Nitrososphaera sp.
CAACCATGTCAAGCCTGATTACATACGGGTCGACGCTGACGAAGTCACTTACAATCTGCATATAGCAATAAGGTACGAAATAGAGAAGAAGATATTTGGAGATGAACTAGACGTCTCTGAAATTCCTGAATTCTGGAACGATAGGATGGAGAAACTGCTAGGAGTAAGACCACCCGAGGATTCTCAGGGCGTGCTTCAGGATACTCATTGGAGCAGCGGCCTCCTTGGCTATTTCCACACTTACACCTTGGGCAATCTGGTTTCAGCAATGATTGCTTCCAAGATGCGCAAAGATCTCGTCGATTATGAAGACAACATCCGCAAGGGAGATTTTGAGCCTATCAGGGAGTGGCTAAGATTGAAAATACATCAATACGGATCTGTTTACGCGCCCAAAGTGCTTCTTAACCATATTTTCAATGAAGAGTATAACCCGGATTACTTTGTGACCTATATAGAAACGAAATACCTACGGCAGAACAGCTAGTGATGGATGGGACGATGCCTATTTCCTTAATGGATTAGGCACAAATGGGTACTGGTTTCAATGCGGTTTAATGCACAGAAATGATCCTGCAAGGTGGGTCATGAATGTTGAGGTGTTTGATACAAACAATAATAATATTTGGAACTCTATTTCTTCAACCACCATTCCAAGCGAAACAAGTGTTAGAATCAAGCATAACGTTCCGGCTTATAGTGGCTCAAGTGGGGTTACATGCGAATTTGACTGGGGAAGCACATCCTTGATAATGGGCTATACCTCACACGTACCTTCAGCATTCCAGCTTACAGGTTCGCCGGGTTCACCACATTCACCCAAGACTTCATGGTTCACAGATTTCGATTGTTCCGATAAGGAGTATTTCGAATGATTTAATTCTCCAAAGCCATGATATATTCACAAAAATAAGTATCTGTTCAAATTTGAAACGCAATCCAAGCGCTCAAAATTGAATTTATAGAGTAAAATATTGATTTTAAGATAAATAGTTGGTTACTGCATTCGCCATCTGTGACAAAAGAAGGATCTGACATCACTCGGTATGACCCGGCTAGAGGCCAGGTGGACCTTACCAAGGGATTTCCTGAGGAAAAAAGGCTTTGGAATGCAGACCTTCATCCAACTCCGATCTCAAAGCGGAATTGGGGTTCCCTTACGTTCTTTGCAATCTGGGTCGGGATGGCTGTTCAGATCCCTACATGGACGATGGGTTCAGTCGGATTCTTCTTCGGGCTAGATTGGCTGACAATAATATTGCTTATGCTTGCAGGAAACCTTGTAACCCTAGTTCCATTGCTTATTCAAAGTCATGGTGGAGCACGGTATGGCATTGCCGAGCCACAGCTGACGCGTGTAAGGTGGGGTGTATATGGCGCTTACTTTCCTTCGTTGTTAAGAGCTTTTGTTGCGACTGGCTGGTGGGGGATCCAATCATACATACTAACAGAAGCTGCCGTTGGGATATTCCTTGTAGCAAACGGTCAAACAGGGGTTGTCCTTGATGCGATCAATCAAGGCTCAGCTTCACCGCTAACACTTGCCTTACTGTTTCCACAACTATTCTGGACTACATTTGCAATCGCGATAGCCGCACAAATCGCTCTGCTATACTTCTCTCCGCCTTCAAAGTCGCAGCCCGCGCTAAAATGGTTTATCAGAATAGCTGCCCCTGTAACATTCATTGGGTTGGTCTACATCTTTTCCCATTTCATGGGTCAGACAAATTGGGACTTTGGTCCAATAACACAAATCCCGCTAAAGGTTGAGGGTCATGCATATACTATAGCAGTGCTAGCCTTCCTAAATGCAAATGTGGGTTTGTGGATTACGATGGCACTTAGCATGCCTGACTTCACTAGGTTTGCCAAATCCCAATTTGCGCAGACCGTTGGACAATTGCCCATGCCCCTAATAATGATAGGAATCGGTGTGCTTGGTGTACTTACTACTGGAGCAACAATGGTCCTATTCGAGCAGCCTATCTGGGACCCTGTGCTGCTAGCTATCGTTTACATTCCAGAGTTAGCTAGAATTCCTGTGCTAATGGGCATACTGGGCCTGACTTTCTCCGTCAATATACTGGCAAATACAATTGCACCGGCATATGATATCGCAAACTCGTACCCTAGATATCTTACCTGGTTCAGGGGAGTGCTCATAACAGTTGCTGTTTCGCTAGCATTGGGAGCATGGACATTCTATGGAGATGCCTATAACTTCCTGTTTGGGTGGCTCTTGACGTACGGCGCCCTTCTTGGTGCTGTTGAAGGTGTCATAATATTTGACTATGCAATAGTCCGTCGTTTCAAATTCGAGTTAAAGGATACCTTCTTGAGCAAAGGCAAGTTCAGATACTGGAAAGGGGTTAATCCGGCAGCCGTCATAGCATGTGTTGTATCATCACTCATCCTGTTCGTACCATACCCAGGTCAAGATCTCATATTTGCTAACTCTTGGATATCGTCATTCCTGATAGGCGGAACGATATACGTAGCATTGATGGCTGCCTGGATAATCCCGAAGTATCAACCTCATCTAAAGGGGAATTTGATTACCGGATATTTGTCTGATGAAGTAAAGGCTATGTTTGACCAGAAGAAACCAGACGAAAAAGCAAACATAGAAACATAAGAGTTAGAACTGATCATGACCGTCACCAGGAATATTGTCAAACAGAATTTCTCTAGAGACTCCATCCAAATGATGCTCCTCACCCAGGAGCTGAAGAAGGAAGAAGGAGCAATTGAGCAGATCCCCGATAAAATAGGGGGTTAACAGAATATTATGGAATCAGTAGCAACCATTTCTGAGTCAATTTCCGCCGCAAATTCAACGGCCGTTGAAAAAATGATGAATGCAGAACCGATTCTGTTCGACGTAGATCTTGCTTACAAGTGTATCCCCAGCTTTGCAACAAATAGGCAGATACTTCATGCTGGACCACCAATTGCGTGGGAACAGATGTGCGGTGCGCTAAAAGGCGCCGTAATTGGTGCCATCTTGTATGAAGGATGGGAGGAGACGCCGGAAGATGCAGAAAAGCTTGCTACCTCTGGTGAAATCGCATTTGATTCAGGCCGTAACCATTCCGCACTAGGACCAATGGCCGGAGTCATCTCTCCCAGCATGCCGGTGTTTATGGCAAAAGAAAGGGGATCAAACAAAGTAGCCTTTACTAACTTTAATGAAGGGTTAGGCCCAGCACTTCGTTTTGGAGCCTTCGATAAAGACGTGATCAAAAGGCTCGAATGGATGAAGGTAACGCTTGCGCCTGCACTTAAGGCGGCTCTGAAGTCGACCACTTCGAAAGCGGAAGGTATTCTACTCAAACCCATCATTTCGCAGGCGCTGCAGATGGGAGATGAGTGTCATAATCGTAACCAAGCTGGCACATCATTGTTTTTGCGGGAAGTTGTGCCACACTTATTTAGAAATGTAGATCGAATTGATGCAATAGAATCGTATGAATTTATCAATTCAAATAACCACTTCTTTCTCAATCTTGTGCTTGTCGCTAGCAAGATCATGGCTGATGCAGCGCATAACATAAAATATAGCACTATCGTGACTGCGATCGCTCGTAATGGAACCGAGATAGGAATTAAAGTATCTGGTTTAGGCGATAAATGGTTCACAGACCAAGCTGCCATTCCTAGCGGACTTTATTTCCCCGGATACTCGGCCAATGATGCAAACCCTGACATGGGTGACAGCACGATCACGGAAACTGTAGGTCTTGGCGCCGCTGCCATGGCTGCAAGTCCAGCAATAGCGAAGTTTGTTGGAGGAAGCGCTAAGGATGCGCTTGAAATGACCAATATTTTCAGTAAAATTACAATTACTAAACACCGTCATTTTACAATCCCATACCTCGACTTTGAGGGATCTCCGGTGGGGATTGATATCAGGAAAGTATTACGTACTGGAATAACGCCACGTGCAAATACTGGAATTGCTCACAAGCTTCCTGGTATCGGTCAGATCGGGGCAGGGATTGTGACATTGCCTCTCCTGCCATTCAAGAAAGCATTAAAGGAGTATGCAAGGGAATATGGAATCTGAGCAAACGATATTCAATGTTCCAACAAAAGGAATTGTTACTGAAATATTGGTATCAAAGATTCGCCATTCAAATTTTCTTCTAAGAGATGTAAACATCTCACTCGATCAACTTCAAGATTCAATTGTCCAGCAGGGTTTGTTGCAACCTATTATAGTCAGGATGGTTAATGACGAGGAGTATGAAGTAGTTGCAGGGAACAGACGGTTTGCTGCATGCAAGCAACTAGGTTGGAAACGGATAATGTGTCATGTGTTAGAGCTTGATGAAAGAAATGCATTCGAAGTTTCCTTGATAGAGAATCTGCAGCATAATACATTGAATCCCGTTGAAGAGGCTCATGCCTACAAGCGATATGTTGAGGGACATGGCTGGGGTAGCGTATCTGAGCTTGCTCAACGAGTAGGAAAAAGTCATTCGCATGTAAGTAATAGGATTCGGTTACTTGCTCTACCACAGGAAATCCTAGACCAGATCGTTTGCCGGCGAACAAATCCTGGAACCATTCAAGAGATCTTAGGGATCCGAGACAAGGAACTACGAGTTATCGTTGCAAAGGAAGTCATCGATCATGATTTGAGAAGAGAGGAAGTAAGAAATCTTATTAGAGGCAATATTGGGGAGGATTTGGATCATTTATCCAACAAATACTCACCTTCGCAACAAGAAATATTGTTACGTGAAAAAGAAAAGGCAATCTTTCGTTTTATCACTACTCTTAGGATAGCATTGATACGACTTGACGATACCATGGAAGCAATAGATACGGATGATTGGGTATTATGGCAGAATCTGATGCACTACAGGACCAATATTCACAAACAAATAGACGAACTAATAGTACTCAAGAAGAAGACGAAGCTTCATCTTGAGAAGCTGGGATCGCTCTAATGGATTACGATAGTGAACACAACATTCAAAGTCTAGGTGCCAGAGGGATAACTCTACCTTATCCGATATATGCCAAAAATGTGGCTGGAAGACTAAAATCATTGGGGGTTAAGTAGCAGGTATGAAAGTTGATGTTTTCAAGGTGCCGATGGCAAGTCCTGACGATCTAGGAGGTCTTGTCCTTCTCATTAAAGAAAAAAACATCAGGCCGGAAGATATTGTAGCTATAATTGCCAAGACTGAAGGAAATGGAAATGTTAATGACTTTACAAGAGGATTTGCTGCTTCTACGTTCCAGTCTTTCCTGTCTGAACACCTTCATTGCTCAAGAGATGCGGTAAGCAAGAAGGTTTCAATCGTATGTTCTGGCGGATGCGAGGGAGTCATGAGTCCACACGCAACAATTTTTGCAAAAAGTAACAAGAGTGAGCTGAAGAAAGGAATGGCAAAGCGACTTGCAATAGGAGTAAAAAATACTGGAAATCTTTTGCCAGAACAAATTGGAACCACTATTCAAGCAAAAGGTGTTGCCCAAGCTGTTAGAGAAGCAATGGCGGACGCTGGAATAGAAAATACGGTCGATGTTCATTTTGTTCAAATTAAGTGCCCTCTCCTAACCTCTGAAAGGATGAATAACGCCGAAGATCGGGGTAAGAAGGTAGTTACAAAGGACACGCTAAAATCTATGGCATTCTCCCGCGGAGCTTCAGCTCTAGGCGTCGCATTGGCGTTGAAAGAGATAGAGGAGAAGAGGGTCACAGATTGTGCCATTTGTAACGATTGGACTCTTTTCTCAAATGTTGCCTCAACTTCTGCAGGAATAGAGCTGATGAATAATGAAATTGTGGTCATGGGAAATTCTCCACAATCCTCTAGTAATTTTGTAATTGGACATAGCGTCATGAAAGATCTGATAGATACTGAAGCAATATGGGCTGCATTGAAAAATGCGGGCGTCGCGAGAAATGGGAACGCAAAGTTAAGCGAAGAAGAAGCCGCACGAGTTTTAAACGTCTTTGCCAAAGCCGGTGCACACCCAAGTGGGTTAGTTCGAGGAAGACGTATAACCATGGTTACAGACTCTGATATCAGCAGTACACGACATGCACGTGCTGTTGTAAACGCAGTAATCGCGGGCATAACCGGAGATCCTATGGTGTATGTATCGGGGGGGACAGAACATCAAGGTCCGCTAGGGGGAGGACCTATCGCAGTAATTGCCTATGTCTAAGAAATCACAATAATGGAGGAAAAAGTATTGCAACACAACCAAAAAAATCATTCGTTAAGGTCAGCAAGTGTGAAGAAAAAAGTAGTAATCGGGATAGGCGGGAACGCGATCCTCGAGAACGGACAGTCAGGATCTTTTGAAGAGCAATTAAGAAATATTACGCGAACTGCCAGTAAGATCGTCTCGATAGTCAGTAGCGCAGGTGATTTTGAGATAGTCGCTTTGACCCACGGTAACGGGCCCCAGGTTGGTGTAATTTCACTGCAGCAGGATATGTCACCTTCAGTATTGCCACGTCAACCAATGCACGCGCTAGTAGCCATGACTCAGGGTCAGCTGGGCTACATGCTTCAACAAGCCCTGCAGAATGAGTTCATGAAGGCAGGAATAACAAAACCAGTGGTGAGTGTAGTAACACAAACACTTGTTGACAAGGATGATCCGGATTTCTCGAAGGACACCCCTTCTAAACCAATAGGCCCGCTTTATACACAGGAGGAAGCCAAAGAATTATCCGAAAATACACAATACATTTTCAGCAAGGTCAAGCCTATTGGAGAACGCATTTGGCGAAGAATGGTGCCCTCACCTATTCCCCGGGAAATTATTGAGTCTGATGTAGTAATGAAGTTAGCGGATTTTGGGTGCATCGTCATAGCGAGCGGTGGTGGGGGCATACCAGTAATAAGAAACGGTCACGGTTATTGCGGCGTTGACGGCGTCGTAGACAAAGATCTGGTCACAGGACTGTTGGGCAAGTCAGTAGGCGCCTCAGTCTTACTTATCCTCACCGATATTGATACAGTTAAGCTAAATTTCGGAAAGCCAAATGAAACTGCAATATCTCAAATGAGCATGCAAGAGGCCATACAACATTTCAAAGATGGACAGTTTCTCAATGGGAGTATGGGTCCAAAAATTAGGTCTTCTATAGAATTCCTGGAATCAGGGGGCGAACTAGCAATCATCACATCTATCGACAATGCGATTGATGCACTCTATGGAAAAGCGGGAACTAGAATTGTAAAATCTTTAGGCCAAGTTTCCTAAAAAGAGTGTCGCAACAAGGTCATTTATCATACCGGAAGCAGCGATTAATACTCCAAGAGCAGTCTCCCTACGCAATATGGCGAAGCGGTGTGTATCAATGATGTATCATAGCTACGTCGTAATTATTATGCATCGCATGATCATAGCTACATACTTCGAATAGCTGGTCGAATTAGTGACTTCCAGAAAATCCTATCAGCAGTATGTAGGACTAGTCCTTGGGTGGTGAGATGAGGGCCATTCACCTTTATCGGCCAAACCCCACGGGGGACGGGTTATTTTGGGACCGTACACGGTTGCACAATGCTTTTCTAGGGAATTCTTGACTATTAATATCGACTAATTAAGTGGCATTAGATAGCGTGAAACGAGTTCAGTGCTGCTCTGGTGGATGGGCTCAGGACGCTAATTGTGAAGATGAGATAAGGACTTGAAAGTCGCGCGGATTGCGGGTCCATCAACTGAATCCTATATCTTGATTCGTGGAAATGAAACAATTATTCGCGATGAAGTTGCATCCCAGCTTGGAATTAACCTTCCCAACACTTTGGAAGAGTTCCTATTAGGTGAGTTTGCGCACAAGGTTGAGCATTTAGAGCCAAAGTTGCAATTTACTCACAGTCTAAACAATTTTCAATTCCTGTGTCCAATTTCCAACCCTCCAAAGATTATTTTTCTTAATTTTAATTATAAAGATCAGAGCGGTTGGATAAGATTTGGCAAGACTTCACCGCGTGACCCTGTGTTCTATCTCAAACCCAGAACTTGCTTAAACGGACCATCCGCGGAGATAATTTGTCCGGACTTTGTAACACAGTTGGATTTTGAAGGAGAGTTGGCGGCTGTGATAGGAAAAAAGTGCAAGAATATCTCCGAAATTGATGCCCTCTTAGCTATTTGCGGGTATATGGTCATGAACGATGTCTCGGCACGAGATATACAGTATACTGACATTCAGGTCAGCCGCAGCAAATGCTTTGACACTTTTGCACCCTGCGGGCCTTGGATCACCACTCGTGCCGACGTAAAGGACCCGAATGACTTGCGGGTTGTTAGCAAAGTCAATGGAGAAGTGCGTCAAGATTCAAGAACCTCAAACATGGTCTTAAGGGTTGAAGAAATAGTCTCAAAACTGAGTAAGGTAATGACACTGGAACCCGGCGATATCATATCCACCGGCACGCCTATGGGTACTATTCTTTCGAGTCATGGAACGAAGGCATGGCTGCGGAATGATGACCTAATAGAGGTCGAGGTTGAAGGTCTTGGGTCAATAAGAAATCGAGTGCATTTTGAAAGTCATACAGTCCCTGGCTAAGCTTTTCGAAAACCTATTTGCAACAGTCTCCAGAACAACTTGCCGAGTATAGGCCTGTTGTGTTATTTTGCACTCCTGTCCTAGCTAATGAGCCTATAATAACATTTTTCGACGTTTTGGACATCCCAAATCGGCCGTACAAGAAAAAATCCAAGCAGAT
>DASYRH010000090.1:0-22905 GCA_036004585.1 Nitrososphaera sp.
TAGTTAGATACCGCCCTATTACTCTGCCGTCGAATTCGAACATTATCACTTCAACATCCAAACTTTTGCCTGCGTGCGTGACCATTTGCTCGTGAACTCGTTGGCATAACAAGTTGAAAAACCCGGCAATCCTATGTTTGTTGACAATTTCTGACACATGTCGGGCAGTGTTTGCGCTTCGTATCTCTTCGACAACAGAATCTGATGCGCCACGCTTCCTCGCCAGGTTCGCCATGAATTCCATATTAACGTGGGAACCGGCTACGTGGGTCTGTTTTATGCCCATTGCCATCTTTGTAAGTTTGCCAATAAAGCCTGCAATCCTCACTTTTTTCAAGTTCTTGTTTGCGCATTGCTTGACAGAGTATCCCGCAAAGTCTCCCATTTGCACGAAGCAATGGTCAGGAAGCGAAGGAAATAGTCCCTTCGCAAAATCTTCACTTCTGCCCCCGGTTGTCAGGACTACGGTATCGGCTCCTGCTGCGATTGCGACATCAAGACCCTGCCGGATGGCAGCAGCAAATGACGCAGTTGAATAAGGCATCACTATTCCAGTAGTACCTAGAATGGAGATGCCGCCCAGAATTCCGAGGCGAGGATTGTCCGTCTTTTTAGATATCTCCTCGCCACGAGGCACAGTCAAGAGGACGTCAATCCCTTTAGTCTTCAGGTGCTCTCCTGCGACTTCTGAAGCCGCCAATGTTAGCATCTTCATGGGGGTGTCGTTTATTGCCGCCTTACCGATTTCCAGACCCAAACCGGGCTTTGTTACCCTGCCAACGCCCTTGCCACCCTTGATATTGACAGACCCGACCATTTCGTTAAAAGACACAGTTGAGCAAATTTCAGCTCCGCTGGTAACGTCTGGGTCATCGCCGCCATCCTTTATCACACTAGAGCTAGCTGAACCATCTTCCTTCGTGGTCCATGCCACTTTCAATACTGCAGTTCTTCCCTTTGGAAGGGTGACCGTAACTTGTTGCAATTTCTTTCCAGTGATAAGTGCGTGAAGCGCTGCTTTTGTTGCTGCGCAAGCTGCGGTGCCGGTTGTGTAGCCTGTTCTCAGCTGCCCCTTTTTCAACTTGTCCTGAATTTCGGGTGGGAGTTCCTGCTCTTTTTCAGCCAGCTCCAGTTCCTTATAGAACTGTTCGTCTCCTTCTTTGCCCACCAATTACCGGATCACGGTTCCACCATCTAGTACTATCGTATTGCCGGTTGCAAAAGAAAAGTCATCGCTGGCTAGGCTTGCGATTGCGCTGGCGATTTCCTTCGGGTCACCCCACTTTTTCATTGCGTTCTCATTAGCTGCCTTTTTGCGCTCTACATCCGTCATTGAATTGAAAGTCGCCTCAGTTGCGATATTTCCCAACGCTAGAGCATATGCTCGGATATTGTTTTGTCCGTATTCTAATGCAATATGCTTTGTCATCGCAATGATTGCCGATTTGGCAAGTGTATACGGGGCGCCTTCAGTATGTCCCGCTATAGCGGGAGTTGAAGCGATACTAATTATCACTCCGCCGCGGTTCATCATTAATGGAATGCATGCCTGAGATATCCTCACAGTCCCTTTCAGATCTACACTGATCACCTTGTCGATTTCGTCGTCTTTCACTTCGTGGAATTTCTTGTACCATATCTTGCGGTCAAACGGGTAACCAGCGATATTTACGAGGATGTCCAGGCGTTTATACTTCCTCGATACTTTGGTAACTAAACGCAAGACGCTTTTAGGGTCCGCGATATCTAGCTGTTCAGGCAGTGCGCCAGATCCGATTTGGCTTGCTGACCTTTCGGCGCGGTCTAGCTTCCTTGAACATACCAGCACAGTTGCGCCGCGCTCTACAAGCCGACGCGCAGTTTCAAAACCTATCCCGCCTGTTGCTCCCGTGACTAAAGCCAGCTTTCCTTCTAACAACAGGCATGCTATGCTACCGAGCTATTTTTATTATTAGCGAAGCAGTGGCGCTTTGTCGGTTTTTTCCCATGTAAAGCCGGGACCGCTTCGTCCAAAGTGTCCGTATGCAGCAGTCTTGCGATAGATTGGCTTTTTCAGATCCAGTGTTTTGACAATGCCTGCGGGTCTCATATCAAATACCTTTCGGACACGGGCTTCAATTTCCTCCTCATCAACATTTCCGGTGTTAAAGGTGTCTATCATGATGGAAACAGGTTCAGCCACCCCAATAGCGTAGGCCACCTGGACCTCGCATTTGTTTGCAAGCCCCGCTGACACTATATTCTTTGCAACATAGCGCGCCATGTAGCAGGCGGACCTGTCCACCTTTGAGGGGTCTTTGCCCGAGAATGCTCCTCCTCCGTGCCTTCCCATGCCCCCGTAAGTATCTGCAATTATTTTTCTCCCAGTGAGCCCGGTGTCGCCGGGTGGCCCACCGATAACGAACCTTCCAGTCGGGTTGACGAGAAACTTTGACTGACCATCAATCCAGGTTCCGCATACAGGTTCGATGACTTTGTTGATTATTGACTCTCGTAACTGGTTCAGCCCTATCTCAGGCGAATGCTGGGTCGAAACCACTACCGTGTCTATTTTCTTTGGGACCCCGTCTTCGTATACGACCGACACCTGGGACTTGCCATCTGGACGAACCCAATCCAATTCCTTTTTCTTGCGCACTTCGGCTAGTTTCATAGAAAGCTGATGCGCCATCGTTATAGGAAGCGGCATCAATTCCGGAGTTTCGTTCGTAGCATAACCGAACATCAAACCTTGGTCACCGGCACCCTGCTCTTTTTCGCCGGAAGCAGTTACTCCCATCGAAATGTCGGGGCTCTGCTCATGGAGTGACGTCAGCACTGAACATGAGTCACAGTCAAAACCATATTCAGGTTTGTCGTACCCGATTTCGCGAATGGTGTCTCTGACTATTTTTTGTATATCGATGTGAGATTTCGAAGTCACCTCGCCAGCGACAAAGACAATCCCCGTAGTTGTCATCGACTCTACAGCGACCCTAGAGTCTGGATCCTGGCGGAGAAAGTCATCAAGGACTGCGTCAGATATCTGGTCGCAGATCTTATCAGGGTGGCCCTCCGTGACGCTCTCGGACGTGAACAGCCATCGCTTTACCATTAGCCAACAGCCACCAAACCCGTGATCAATGTTAGAATTCCTTTTCTAATTTTATGAACAGCACATTGTTTCCGCGGATAACTACTTTGCCATAGTTGGCAAGTACATCAGAACCGTCAAATTCCTCGGCATCAGTCAGAATCAAGTTCATGTAAGAATCGACGTTATTCATCCTTCCTTTGTATTCAATCTCGCTTTTCAGCCTCACTGCAACTTTTCGATTGATAGCGCGCTGCAGGGTGGAAAGTGGACGCTTTGGCTGTTGAGATGACGGAGAAGGTGATGACAATTTAGCTAATCACTTTGCAAGTCAAAACGCGATCGCTCGAATAAAAAGGTTCCTTTGCGCAAGTAAATAAGCTGGTAACGGCACTTCAATCCGTGAACCGGCAGGGCATGGTAATGATTTCTTCTGGCTCGGAAACTCTGGACACGCTGCTTGGCGGAGGAATCCACAGCGGAATGATTACAGATGTCTATGGAGAGAGTGGAGCCGGGAAGACGCAGTTGTGTTTCACTCTAGCCGTCAACTGTATCAAGAATGGTGGGAAGGTGATGTTTGTTGATACTGCTGGCACCTTTAGGCCGGAGAGAATTATGGAGATCGGGGGAATGTGGGATGTTCTAGAAAAGATCACATATCTTCGTGCTCTTGTGACTGCAGACCAAATCAATGCGATCCAGAAGATCGCCGATCTCGATCCACAGTTAGTGATAATAGACACAGTCACAGGGCTGTTCTCTGTGGAGTACTCTGGTCCATCACGGCATCTCGCGGTGATGAATCACCTGCGCAATCTAGCAATGGCTGCCTTAGCCTCTCGCTGTGCTGTCGTCGTCACAAACATGGTGAGGAACGTGCCCACCGATGTTGTTGACCAACCTGGAAGAAATGTTGCTCATGCCATATCTCCCGTTCAGCAGCGCGAATACTTGGGCAGCTCTGTTTCCATTTATTCACACATCAAGTTAAAGCTAGAGATAATCGACGCAAAAAGTTCTATGTTTCGAGCAAAGCTTGTCCAACCCCCAAGAGCCGCCGCGATAGAGTTTGGCATCTCGACCCTAGGGATATCCGATCTTGCATAGTTTACGCACCGCCTGGTCTACTTTTTGAAGGCGTTGACAGTGACTATGATGTGATAATTTTATATCTCCATTATAGGACTCTAATGTAGTGGATCCGCCATCACAGAATGAATTGCTGGAGCCCCGAAGGTTGGCTCTTTCAATAATCATTCCCACGTACAACGAATCGCAGAATATTGCGCGGATTTTGCAATCCATAAAACAATCTATTCCCGACAGAATGGGTGCAGAGGTTGTTGTGGTTGATGACAATTCGCCAGATGGCACGGCGGAAATCGTATCAGAGCTGGCTAACCGAACTGGTGATGACAAAATTCAGTTGCATGTAGTGCGACGTCCGTCAAGGCAAGGTCTGAGCTCTGCGATCCTTGCAGGAGTGCAGTCGTCGTGTGGTGAGATTGTGCTCGTGATGGACGGCGACTTTTCTCACCCTCCGCAGACGATTCCACACATGGTTGAGGAACTCCAGGACAAGGGTTGCGACATTGTGGTTGCATCTCGTTATACTCTCGGCGGTTCAATAATTGGATGGCCGTTTAAGCGCAAGCTAATGAGCAGGGGTGCGACCAAAATCGCGCAGGTTGGACTCGGCATTGAGATAAAGGATCCGATGTCTGGATTCTTTGCGTTTCGACGAAGAATAATAAGCGATGTAAAGTTTGACGCCATCGGATACAAGATGCTTCTTGAAATGCTTGTAAAGCTAAAGGGCGTTAAAGTGAAAGAGATCCCCTACACTTTCACCAATCGAACCCTCGGGGCAAGCAAGGTAAACGCTTCTGTTATGTATGACTATGTCAGGGCTGTCTATAGGCTGTATAGCCACGGTCGATCTGTGGCTCCTTCTGAGCGAAGGACTTCTGTCCGATTCCTCTCAAAGGCGGGCCGGTTCTATACTGTCGGTGCATCTGGTTTGCTCGTTAACTACATTGCTTCGGTACTTCTCAATCAGTTGATCCCGTCGCTCTGGTATCTCCACGGGACTTTTATCGGTATACTACTTTCAATGACTTCGAACTTTCTCCTCAACAAGATTTGGACATTTGAAGACAGGATTTTTGATCCAAAGAGAACAGCCATGCAATACGCGATGTTCCTCGGCTTTAGTGCCCCCGGAGCGCTTCTACAGCTCTCTACTGTTTATTTGCTCTACGACGGCAGTCAAGTTAGTTATTCGGCTGCCTTGTTTCTGGGCGTAGTCATTGCCTCAGTCGGTAACTTCCTGTTAAATAAAAAATGGACGTTTAAGGAAAGAATCTGGAGTTAATTACCCTATCGAATGGGTTCAGATGAATTATTAATTCAATCATGGAAAGATTTAATAATTTATGCATTGCATGACAGATAACCAAGGAACGTCCGCTAAATAGGTAAGGACCCTCCGTATCCCAGGAGCGTTTGAATGTTCCTCGATGGGAGGACGACTTTACCTAATCATGTATTTGATCTTCGGAAGCGTGACTCACAATCCTTTAATGATGTGCTTAGGACGTGGAGCTGTTGGACTTACACGACATTGCGGCCCGGTTCCTGTCTTCTGCGATTTCAGGCATCTCAGCCACTAGGATTTCAGAAGTGGAATCTGGTCTAAAAAGCGTCGAGGCGAATCATGTCCTGCATATGTTGTTGAATAGGAAACTTCTGGAGCTAGGAGAATCGTCGGTCTATTGGACGACAACAGAAGGAATAAAATTCCTTGATATACGCTTCAACCTGGAACGAATGCTGAAGGCTCAGAGTAGCCTAGTCTAGGCTGTTCGTCTTTTCCTGGGTTCCATCAGTCCCATTAGCTGGTATCCATATTCTAGATTGTGCTTGACATGGTTGATTCCGTGCGTCCCATGCGGCACGAATTTTCCGTCCAGAACATTTTCAATGTAGCTATTCGCTTTTCTTATGGAGTTGACAGCATGCTGGAGCTGGTTGTCCGTGAGTCTTCTGCCAAGATCTTTTTCCACCTCCTTCTTGAACCCAGCGGTGTTGGCCAGCTTCGTGTATTTCTGCAATCGCTTGTAATTGGATGAAAGATCCTTTATCTTCTTGACGTCGATGCTTTGGAGCGCAGCAAGAGAACTCTCTAGATCTTTTCTAGTTCTTCCAGTAATGTGCATCAAACTCACTATTAGCTCTTCATTGAACGTAACTGGTTGGCTGCGACTGACGGGGGGACGTGTAGTTTCATTGAAAGCCTTTGCTGTGTAGATTAAAGATGGATCCTCCATGGGCGCGCTTTGCTTTCTCTCCTGATAGTAGCGGTCGATTGCATAGACGCCGACAGCTTCCCCACGCGTATCCACGCCCCTATCAAGGGCAGAAATAGTGTCAATGATAACTCTTGGATAATGTAGCTTTACTGCGTTATTCAGCTTGTTGTAATTTTCCATGATATCTACATAGACATGAAATGTAGCGTCGTTAACCGCCTTGCTTCCTGTTCGCTCTGGATCAACTCCCTTAGCGGCGACCGTCAAAAAGTCACACATTTCCGATTGGGAAAAGAGATGGCCTGTAACCGCGCACGAGTCCGCGATTGCCTTTACGGAGGTAATCCATTTGCCGTACGCATTTACCGTGCCTGCAGGAACGCCGCCGATAAACTCAACTGCCTTTTTCCGAGTCATCGCGTCTTCGATGCGAAGCATGTCCAAGCATGAACTTAACACATTGCCGAGAGAAGGAGAATTATTTTCGTCCAACGGAGGTTGCGGTGCAGACGGCCTGTTGGTGGAAGAGACCATTGCTAACGGTATTAGCCGGAGTCATGCCTTAAAGCTTTCGCACAGGGCATGGCATACGTCAAGAGCCGTAAGTTCATTGGTCAAACTATTTAGATTTGTGCTATTCCTCAATGCCATGGATAGCCTAGAAGCAATATTTTCTATGCAGAGAGAACTCGCGTCGATGATGGACCTATCGCGGTACCCAAAATCGATTGAGGGGAAGATATCGGCTTTATCTACTGCGATTGTGCATGAGGCGGTAGAACTGCAGAGGCTCACTGACTGGAAATGGTGGAAGAGGCCCGTGACATTTGACAGTGACACTGCAAAGGAAGAGCTAATCGATATCTGGCATTTCGTGGTGCAAGCATCCATTGAACTCGGCATGAGCCCTTCAGAGATCGTTGATGAGTACGTGAAAAAGAACAAGGTCAATCGTGACAGGCAGAAATCAGGTTACTAACACCATGATCATTTCAAGATTTGTGATTCCCATCAGGTCAACAACTTGAACTCTATTTCTGAATGTGTTGACATCTTTGGGCTGTGAACGCAATATAGGATAAGGTCCCAACGCGCCAACTATTCTTCCGCCTGGCTCGATTCCATTCTTTGCAAGCGACAGCAGTGCTTGCCCGGCTCGATGCCCTTTTACTTCCTTGCCGCAAAGTATGATGCGCTCAAGACCGGGGTTTCTTGACGCGAATTCGATCATGGCATCTATCCCCCTGTTCTCAGATAGAAGCCTGCCTGCAATTGCGATCTTGTCCATCAGAGCAACTGTCTTTGAGATTCTATCCAAGAGGTCAAAGCTCGACAGCGTGCAGATTGCTATAGAACTACCGCGACCCAAATAGAATTCCTTCTTGATAGGAATCACAGCTTTGCAGATCCTACCTGCAAATTCGTCGAGCTTTTCTGTAGTCTTTATTTCACTCTAGCCCCCAGCTAACCTTCGTGTAAGGAACGACTTCAACGAAAGGCGCCTCGCCTTCTTTCCAAGGATCCTTCCGGACCCACTCGAACCTTTGATTGAATGTCTCGTACAGACTTTTGAACTCCGGCCCAGATTCGATTAGTTTCGCATTTCCTTGTATGCAAACGGCCTTGTTGCCCACAGAGCTGTACACATCAACCGTCATCGCTAGTTTTCCATTGGTCTTGATGTTTTCCAGTTTTTTCGTTTCATAGTCAGTAGCGAAATAGAAAGAATTATTTTCAAAAATGTAGGAAACTGGCACGACGTGTGGGACGTCGTTCTTGCAAGTGGCAATTCTACATGCTTCATTTCGGATTAGAAAGTCTCTTTCTGCAGGACTGAACGTTATTTTCCTCAACAGCGCTATATTCAATCTGTCTTATTTATAGCCGGTGAGAGGCGGAATTCATTAAATATTTTGTCAGCGTTAATCCATTAATGACATCCAGAGCAGACACTGCCAGGGTTACATGCACTTTTTGTGGCAAATCCTTCCTTACGCAGGCAGAAATGGAAGAGCATATGAAGCGCGACCACACAGAGCAAAAGGACCCCGTGAGAGTGGGCTAACTAGACGCCTTCTCCAGTTTTTTTGGAATCACGCCAACGTCCAAATCTTACTAGAAAGACGCCACCGGCAATAACAAGCAATGAAGCTGCAAGGTAAACCGGTTGTACGATTGAGCGAAATGGTTCTGGCGCAGTGGAGGAGTAAACGCAGTTTGTATTGGCAGAATCACATGATTTGATGACGGGGAAAACGAGCAGGACTGTCACAAACGCTATGAATAATCCAATCCCAGCTGTCGACACCACGCCTCCCGATTTTATCAGAATCTCAAACAATAGAATTGTCTCCCGATAACTCGCAAATTTCTCTAATCGTCATGACAGCTCGCCAGGGTCAAGAGTTACGAACCTGTGCGAACTTTCCTTGCCCACCTTTTTGAAACGTGAATCAAAGTACAGTAAAGGCAAGTTATCATAAAGATGTTTGTCCCAGACGTCGTGGACGTTGCCAAAGTATTGTTTCTTGGTCCTTCCTTTGGCCCTCAACATCTCGTGAGCAAGAATATGCGAGACTCTGGGACAATTTTTCTCTATAAACATTTCAATTCTTTCCGCATCCGATTTGCCCTCGGGTGGCCTCTCCCACCAAGAGATTCCAAGATTCTTGGCCGTGTAGCCCTCGGTGTTACAATCGGTCCAGAAGGGCTTGAAATATGCCAAATAGAAATGAAAAACGTCAGTACCTCTACCTTCGTGATCCCTCATCAGGTAGGCAAGGGACATCCTGTCAAACAGTTTGCCAGGGATAACTGGCAGGATGTCCGCTTCAACTGGCATGTCGACGTCAAAATAGCGCTTGTTCCACCACTTGAAAAACCTCGTCATCGATGCGACGTAATCCCAATCTTCCTGCTGCCGCTTTTGCCATTCTTCGTTCTTTGCCACATAGATGAAGAAAAGTTTGTCAGCCGTCATGCCGCGCAGGCCCGCATTTCAACAATGGCCGTGGAAATGTGAATGTTCTCCTCCGCAACTACAAGAATCTTCCTCACTCATCCAGCCCGATTTTCCAGGCTTTGGGTGGCTAGAGCTAGTGTGCTTCATTAGTTTATAGTCTGAATCAAATCCTTCGCCGCAGATGGGGCAGTTCTGCAAAACCCGGAACTCCTTCATGTCAAGATAATCAAGTTAAAATGGAATTAAATCTTTCCTCATGTAGAGAGCCGTATTTTGACATTTGACACTACAAACTACAAGATAACAACGATGCAGAACTGGGATCTGGTTGCTCCCAACTACCATAACTCCTGGGCGAGCATTGGGGTGGGCCCGTTCAAATCTACTGCTGAATTAGTGGACGCAGCTGACATCAAACCAGCTGATCAAGTACTAGACATTGCTTGCGGCACCGGTGCTGTTTCATCTGCAGTGATGAAAAAGCTCGGAGCATCCGGATCGCTGGTTGGGCTTGATTTGTCTTTTGGCACGCTCAGAATCGCCAAGTTGTCTTTGCCTCGGGGCAAGATAGTCCAGATGGATGCGGAGAATATGGGACTTCATGCACGCTTCGACAAGATATTTTGTCAATATGCGCTCATGTTTTTTCCCGATTCACACGGCGTGCTATCGACTCTTAGAAATCTATTGAAACCAAAGGGAAGGTTGATCATTGCTGTACATGGTTCTCCCAAAGGGGTGCCGTACTTTAGCACAATAATGGAACCGGTCTTGAAGTTCATTCCCAACATAAGGCCTCCTCAGATGCCAACCGTTCATCGATTTGGAGAGCCCAGAGATCTTGAAAAGGAGCTATCAGGAGCTGGGTACAGGGGGATTCAGATCAGAAAATTTACCTTCGAGTATGTAGCAGGTTCATTCGACCAGTATTGGGCAGACTATCTCTCTACTACCGCCAACTCGATTAGAAAAAGGATAGAAGAGGATGATGTGGTTGCAGGCGCAATCAAAGCAGAGGCGAGAGCTCGAGCTCTTGTTTTTTCGCAGGACGGCAGAATTACATTTCCTTGGGATGTTTTGGTCGCTATCGCGAATCCCTGACAAAGCTTTTAGCACCGTAGTCATGCCAATTTGTTTGTGGTCTTGACTCAGAAACGATTGCTAGTCTATGCAGGAATTGGCCTCGTAGCGTCTGGCATCGCGACTATCTTTGTCATTTATCAGGGCACTTTCGCATCAAACGTTTCCAACGATCAGGTAAACACAGATCAGAAAGACGAAGAATTTACGTTGGAAGAAGTTCATGCGAATCCTGCACTTGTAATGCATATTCATTCCCAGATTGAATTACGAAATTCTGGGCAAAATGTAGTACTGCCGGCAGAGATAGGTATCGCCTCAGAGCTGTGGCACGACCACTCTCTTGACCAGTTTGGTCCGTCAAGGGCACTATTGGCTCCTATCCACACGCATGACGAAAGCGGTACCATACATATAGAATCAGTAGTGAAGCGCGATTATACGCTAGGAGAATTCCTATCGATTTGGGGAATGGGACAAGACAAGATATTGAAGGTGACATCAGATGATGGTCTGGAAATTGAAGATTTTCGAAACCACGTCCTGACGAAAAATGAAAGACTAATAATCGAAGTGCGGGGACTAGTGGATAGCCCTCTATCACTTGACTAATAGTTTGTCGAAATCGAGTAACAAATGCGAATGCATTAAGAGTATTCTGGATAAGAATGTTTGATCCTCTAGAACGATGATAAATCCGTGACGCTCGCCGGGTTCTATATGCAAAAGATAGAAAAAAGTAGTGCGTGCGGGCCAGTTACACTGAGCGAGATAAATGAGCTGCATGCCCAATTAGTGTTAGTTTGATATGAGATCCAGAAGAAGAATCCAAAAGGATGAAAAATGCCGATTGTGCTCCAAAGAGACTAGATATCTCGCAGAGTTTAATGATTTGCTGCTCTGTCCAAAATGTTTCGACGAAGAGCTCACAACTTTTGCAGAAGGCAGAAGGCTCAAAATGCGAGTGGCTCTTGCCCGAGAAAGCGATCTCGAATTATTTTTGCCCTGCAATTGACAGCACATAAAATTTTGAGGCAATTGCCGTCATCTAGGGATGTGTGTCCGCCTAACCCCTTGGGGCCTTGCACGCTCGGCTTGCGTCTATCTTGCCCTAATTGTCATGTCACGAGGAATTCTTTCTTACGGGCTAGTCTGCTCTCATGAACACGAAGCAAAGTTCTTAATTCACCTTTACTGACTTCTCTCAAAGGTGCTGTGGATTGTCATTTAGCAAAGTCGGCGCAGTAATACTGCTTGTTTCCAACATGGAAAACTCGGTAAAGTTCTATAGGGACACGCTTGGTCTTCCGGTAAAGACAAAGTCAAAGGATTGGACGGAATTCTTTAACAACAATACCGTCCTTGCGCTACATCCCGCGAAGAAGAAAAGCGGTATAAAGACGGGAGCCGGAATGTTGGTCGGGTTCGAAGTCAGCGACCTCGATTCAAGCGTAAAGCGGCTAAAAGACAAGAAAGTGAAATTCTACAAAAAGCCAAAAGAAGAGCCATTTGGCAAGCATGCAATCATCAAGGACCCCGATGGCCACTTGATATCTATTGCTGAAATAAAGGCCAAGGCCACAGAGGGCTTTGACCTTCTGGGTTTCTTTGGCGCAGAATAGTCACTTTCTTGCGCAGGTAAGAAAAACCGCACCCCCTAGGGGGTTGAAGGCTATTTTCTTGAACCCAGCAGTCGTCATGAGGCCGCCGAGCTCGCGTTTGGTCATGAACTTGTACCCCTGAAGAGCGAAATCCAGTTGCATTCCCGATATTATCAGATCGCCTTCCGTAACCATTCTGGCCGGGACTAGCCCCTCTATTATTATCGCTGTTCCCGCCTCTTTAAGTGACCTGTAACAGTTAGTCAGGACGGCTTGCTTACTGCTTGATGCATACAACGACTCGCCTAGGTAAACGATATCGAATTCTTTAGAGAAGTGCATCTCTTCAGCCCTCATTTTCTCTATGGTGGCTTGGTCTCCATTCAAGTTCTGCCTTGCAGTTAATACTGCCACGTCCGACGGATCGATGCCGTGGTAAACGGAATTGGGATATTCTTTGCACAACTTTACAATCAGACTTCCAGTCCCGCATCCAATGTCGGCGAAATTGCAGCCGTCTGTCAGGAGCCGATGAAGTCGCTTGTCCTTCCTGATGGCTCTGAGCAATGAGTAATGATCCCAGTGCGTTGCTTCTTCTATCGCATCAAATGTGTTTGACATTGATCTGGTCTTGCCGGACCTAAACAAGTCCTCCAAAGCTCCGTATTCTAGACTTCGCAGGGCCAGATACGAAAACTGACCACCCAGGTAATCTGGATGCTTTTTATCAGTTAGCAGTGATTTCATCATTGAGGCGAGTCGAAGTTTACCCCCGGGGCCTTTCACAATGAATCGGTATGCAGCGGCTGCGGAACACCATGTTTCGACAGCCGGCAAAAAGAGGCGACTAGAAGTGGCCAACTCTTGAGCAGTCATTGGTCCGTTTGCGAGAATGTCTAGCAAGCCCATCCTTCTTCCGACATGTGCGACCCATACCGCATAGAAACCGGTGGAGTAAGACCACAGCCTCCGAAAATCCCTAGAGCGCGACTTCAACAAGGCAAAACTTGACCATTGTTATTCTTAAATTATTGCAATTTTCTTGATATGATCTTTTTCCCAGGATTTAGGACGTACTTGGGGTCAAAAATTTCTTTGACCTGTTCAAAAAGCTTCATAACAGGCCTTCCGTAGACCATTGGAATGTAGGGTAGGCGCGAAATTCCGTCTCCGTGCTCACCAGTGATCGTCCCACCCCTCCGGGTTACGCGCCTAAACACACGAGTTGCGATTTCCTCCATCATGTTCATCTGAGTATTGGATGCCAAATCAATGATAGGTCGTGTGTGGACATTTCCGTCACCGACATGCCCGTACATCACATACTTCAGTTTATTTCGCCTGTATTCTTTCAGGAGGGCACCAACGTGATCAGGAAGGTCTTCAGGTTGGACTACGGTGTCTTCAATTAGTCCTATAGGCCTTCGGCTCCCCACAGTGAGCTTCATGATACTATTCAGTGCACCCTTTCTTGCGCCCCATATTCGCAAGAGACTGGCTTCGTCTGACGCGTATTCCATGACGGAACCCAGACTCTTCATTTTGTGTGCACAAGACTCTAACTGGCGTTCGGCCAAGGCCCTATTTCCCGCAAATTCGACGAATAGTATGCAACCATGGCCCAATCCTGGTCTATCACTCGAGACTACCGTGTGGTCGATCATTTCTAGTGCGACAGGTGAGAATTTCAGGATGACAGGGGCTGCGGATACCGCTGCCAGCAAGTCTGAAAATCCTAGGACAAGTAGGCATCTCTGCTCCGGTAAGTCTAATATTCGGAATTTTGCTTCAGTCACTAGGCCAAGAGTTCCCTCGGACGCGGCTAGTATCTTGTGTGGAAGGAACTTGTCCTCCTGAACCACAGAGTCGAGTCTGTATCCACAAGAATTCTTGCTTACTGTTGGAAACCTTCGATGGATGGTTTCAAGCATTGGAAACAAGAGATCCCGGAGCATCGCAAACTTTATGTCAAATCTGCCTTCTTCAGCGTACCCCTTTGAGCCTTCAGCATAGACCACGCTGACTCCAAGCAGGAAGTCAATTGTATTTCCATAACCCAGGCAATGAATCCCGCTCGAATTGTTCGCTATCATACCACCTACGCTGCAGTAATTGCTGCTAGCAGGGTCTGGTGGTAGGAATTTGCCTCTCCTCTTCAATTCTCGGTCGAGTACGGCCTTGACCACTCCGGGCTGCACTGTGACATGGTCCTGCTCAATTTCTACGATCCGATTCATGTGTTTAGTAAAGTCCAGCACCGTCCCATTGGTGAGCGACTGGCCAAGCAAGCCAGTCCCCGAGCCCCGGGCTCCTATGGGAAGCTGCTTGGAGGTGCAGTACCTACATATTTCCGCAACGTCCTCCGCGTCAGTCGGAAAGACTACCATCTCGGGCATGATCTGATAATGGCTCGAGTCAACCGAGTACACCAATCTACTCCAAGAGTCGTCGAATACTTCGCCCTTTGCGATGCGATTTAGCGCGTCGTCGATCGGCAATCGTTAATTAGATTCCTAAAGGAACTATTAATGCACTCAGTTTTTTGAATGCATCTTGCCCTAGGCCATTCAAAGCAGTCGCTTATGTTTTGCAGAAGAATCTTGCCAGAAAAAAGGATCCGTTCCAGAAGTGGGAATCGTCAGGCATCTAATTCCTTTTCAACGTCACGAGTCAAGAATAATACACCTCATTGTTATGTAATTCCGAAACCTGTTTACAGCTTTAGAAACTATAATTAGATTGTCTAAGAGTCGATAATGATTAAATTATAGTTGATTTAACGTAGAAAAGATGGCTCAAACCGACCTCCAAAAATGCCCAGTCTGTTCTGGCAGGGGTTTGATAGAAATTACCGATTCTGATTGTCCTTTTTGTAACGGTACTGGCGAATTCACCAAGGCAGCCGATAGCTATATGAAGTCACACATCTGCCAGTGCGTGTTTTTGGACCGCAAGAATTGTCCGCTTTGCGGCAAGCGTTGCCACCACAGTACTCCTAATCGTCCCAAAATCCTGCTTACTCCGTTCCAGTAACCGAGTCCCCGGATCAATTGCCCATGCTTTTTGGAATCCACATATTCCCAGGGCCTAATGGTCTGCCTTGACTCTCTATGTTAGTCCTGAACGTTTTCAGACATGCAACAAGATTTAATAGCCATCCTGCATCATTTTCGATGATGGCAAGTCTCGAAGCGGAAGGGAAAACCGCTGCATGCATTTTCTGCAATGCGAGAATTCCTTATGGCGAGAGTGCCTGTCCGAATTGTATGAAAAAATATAACATCAGGCCGTTTGACTTGGGTAGTGACGGCTGCGGTTGCGACAAGTAATTGAAAATTTCGGGGTCAGAAATTGGTATACATAATCATCTTTGTCATTCAGCCACCACCTCTTCATCCCCCGAACTAGTCGATCTCAAATCCATCCATTAAGTGTAGCGCTTTTTGACAAGACTTTTGGGGCGTCCTTGAACTTGCCTAACCTTTGGTCTCGCGCGATTTGGCTGCACATGTTGATTATTCTTGGTGAGGATCAACCCTCAACAATTTCGCAAACCTGATGCAAGGATTCCTTGCGTTACTGATTCTTCAATTCTCTTTCTTCCTCTTCCTCCTCGGCAGGCGTAGTTCCTTGGTAGAGCGCCCGATCTTTCTTGTGCCTCTTTTCCTCCGATTCGGAGCTTGACATGTGAACTTTTCGAAAGCAAACTACTTTACGGTTTTCTTTTTCGCAAACACCTCACTGACTGGACCGAAGTCTCTTCACACACTGAAACCTTGATAACATTTTGTGACGATATCAATGCCAACCATGAACGAAACAACAGAAGAAAAACGGAAAGAGGTTGAAGAGAAGAAGGCGATTCCGAATGAACCAACGAAAATCGTGGGGGCAAAAGAGAGAAAGGGCACTGAGTAAGATTCAGCTGCTGTCTGAAATAGCCTAGGCGTCGCAAATGGCATCGGGTAACAATTGCTGAATTATACCCCCATAATGCACTGCTAGTATTGGAAGATTGGCGTCCTATGAAAAATAGATGCCTGTCGAAGCACTTCGGCGATATATCCTGCACGCCATAATGCTCTTTAAGAAACTTGAACAAAAGTAGATCAATACGTTGCCTTATGTGGGCCGGGGTAGCTTGACTTGGTTGTTCAATAACCCCGGTCACATTCAACTCAATTGCTACAAGAACAGTAGGGCAGTCTACGCTCTGCTTCTAATGGATGATAAGTGCGCTATTCGTTCAGAAGTAAATCCTTGAATTCGCTCTCGGTACAGATCTCGTTGTACTCAAGAAACCCCCTCAGGGATTGAATTGGTTTTATTCATGATTGTCTCCATTAGGGTCTTAGCTTCCTCTTGTTTGGATCTAGTTATCTTGACTACCACGAGTCCTTCAAGTGGCTGGCCATACAGTACAACGGAGCCTATTGGGGCGAACTGAAATAACGGTAGCGCAAGAAGGTCTTCTTCACCGTCTACTTTGACTCTGGTAGGGGGAGTCTCCTTAATGGCTTGCTTCAATACATCAATCGCTTTTCGTGTTATTGTTCCAGGCGGGTTTACACACCTGAATTCCTCCGCCGGATAGACGATCTGACGGTCCGTGATTGACCTTCGTTCTTTACCGTCAATTACTGAAACATCGGGAATTATTCCGAAAGAGATAAGACGTTCAGTCGTCGCGTCGCCAACCGTAATAACTTTTTTGGCCCCTTTGATGGCACCAAGGATCCGCGCCTTGCTAACATTACGATCCTGAATTAGCTTGCCGAAAGGAGTTTTAAGTCTCTGCAAGTCGTCGGGACTAACGGGCATTATGACCCTATTTTGCGGGCTCTGCTTGTTCCTGAGCTTTCATTTCAGCGGCAATAATGCTAATTCGGCCTGCAACGACCTTTGCCGCCTTGCTGAAAGAAAGTGCCTGCATGGATTCGGGCTCCGATATAACGGTGGGTTTACCAATATCGCTGCCCTCCCTTATTGCAGGGTGCAACGGAATCTCGCCAATAAACGGGATCTTGAAATCGTCGCTTATTTTCTTGCCGCCACCTTGACCAAACAGGTATATCAATTCGGTGCAGTGCGGACATTGCAGATAGCTCATGTTTTCCACTACTCCAATTATTGGCACATTGAGCTTGTTGAACATGCCGATTGCCTTGACGGCAACGTTCATTGCTACATCTTGTGGGGTTGTAACTATCAAGATTCCGGTGATCGGAATTGTCTGTGCTATGGTAAGCGGAGCGTCGCCTGTGCCTGGCGGAAGGTCGATAATCAAATAATCGAGTTCGCCCCAGTTGACATCAGTTAGAAACTGTTTTACTATTCCAGAGACTATGGGACCACGATAAATTCCTGCCTGCTGGGACTGCTCGTAGAAAAAGCCCATCGAAATGACCTTTACCCCGTCAACCTCTGGCGGCTGGATCTTGTTGTTTACGACTTCAGGCGAGGCCTTGAGACCCATCATCAACGGTACGCTTGGCCCATAGATGTCTGCATCTAGAAGCCCAACTTTGGCACCAGTCTGTGCAAGCGCGATTGCAAGGTTGACAGATACAGTGGTCTTGCCGACTCCTCCCTTTCCGCTTGCTACTGCCACAATGTTGCGAACTCCCGGCAAGAGTTCGTCCATGCTCACGGCTCTTCCTTCCATTACTCGCGCAGTAACCTTCAGAGTCAAATCCTGCACTCCCAGTCCCTGTATCGCGGACCTGACATCCCTCTCTATATCACTATTAAACGGGCATGCAGGAGTGGTAAGTTCAAGCGTAAAAGCGACCTTGCCATCATTTATAGAAAGATCCTTAATCATTCCCATTGACACAATGTCTTTATGCAATTCAGGATCCACAACTTTCTTCAAAGAGGTGAGCACCTGATCTACCGTTACCATTACAAAAAATTTGCCTTTACCGTATTTAAATCCTCGTGTTTCTCAGAAAGTGAGGTTAGATGGGGAATATCTTCCGCACATCTTGAAACCTCTTTCTCAGAGTTACGATGCTGATATCTCCTGCTACGGCTATTTGTGCTTGGCTTACATCTTCTGCTTCCTTTATACAAGCGGCATAAAGCACCGCGACTGCTAGAGCATTCGGGTCCTTCCCATGCGATATCGTGTCGTTTTTGATAGTGGAAAGCATCTCGAGAGCGGCACGATATGTCTTTTCGCTGACCTTTGCCTTGTTGGCTATTCTAGCCAGGTATTTGTTGGAGTCAATGACTGGTAGCTTGAGCTCTAGGTTCTGTACAAGCAACCTGTAGCATTTGCCAGCGAATATTGTATCAGTATTTGCTGCAACTGCAATCTCTTCAAGCGTACGTGGGACTGATAGATCCCTGCATGACGCATAAATGGCCGCAACTATCAGCGCACGAATTGACCTGCCTTTGATAATTCTGTGGTCCAAGGCTTTGCGATAATTGTATGCGGCCTTTTCGATCACTGTGTCACTAAGTGAGAGCTTGTCCTTAATCGCACTCAAAATTGCAAAAGCATTCTTTAGGTTGCGATGATAACTGCGATTGTTGCTTGAAATTTTGTTCCATCTTCGCATCCTCTGAACTTTGCTTCTCTGCTCTGCGCTTATTGCGACGCCGTTTGCATCTACGTTAGAATAAGAAATAAACGTTGAAAGGCCCATATCATGAAATGCCAGAGACGAAGGCATGCCAGTCCTGCTTTTGCTTTCGGCGTCTTCACCCGAATAAGACCTCCATTCAGGGCCCATCGATTCAATATTGTCCTTAACGACCATTCCGCACTCGGAGCAGATCGCCTCGCTTGTTTCAGCATCAAAAACAATAGATTTGCTTTTACAAAGAGCACAGAAGTCCTGTTCGGTTGCGAGTTTGTAACTCATACCATAAGCGTTTATTACAGCTTTTCATTTAAGAGGCATGTATACAATCATGCTCCTGCAGTTACAATGTAGTACAAGTTGCTACATAACACTGTATTATAACACATCTTCGTGCTCCTTAAAGGAAATCAGCTATTCTGTATATCATGTCTGAAGTAACAGAGGACGCGCGCGTGTCGATTACAAGATCTTTCAGATTTGAGCGCGAGGTGCTTAACGTTCTCGACGATGAAGCTGTTCACATGGGGATATCGGTCAACGCTCTTGTTGGCATTATCCTCAAGAGGTACGCCGAATTCACCAGGTACTTGTCAAAGATAGACATGGTTGTAGTCAATCGCGAGATGCTCACTTCAATTCTTGACGAGATCGGCGAAGAGAAGGTTTATGAGCTTGGCAGTAAACTGGGCAGGTCTACCTTGCCCGATACTCTTATGTTCTGGAAAAAGGAGTTGACAGAACGAGGGATAATGGAATACATTGAAAAGGTCATGTGCCGCTACGGCCACTTGGGAACTTATGACGAAAGGCTCATGCCCGGAGGACAGATGACAATTGTTGTCCGACACGGACTCGGAAAAAAAGGATCAAGCTTTTTAGAAGGCTATTTGAAGACAGGTTTTGAAGTCACCGTAGGAATCAAAGCCGTCGTTGAAACGACTGACTCTTCAGTAAAATGCGAGCTGCCATTTGCGCCGAGATCCTGACCGCTTATAAAGCAAAAGTTCATAATGACCTCCGAAGAAGGTTTCAACGTATAGCATTATGTTTGCCATAGTGCACATGAGCGACGTTGTAAGGATTCCTCCAAACAGGTTGACCAACTCATTGAAGGATGCAGCCATCCAGATCTTGAAGGAAAAGTACGAGAGCATGATAAGCCCGGACGTCGGCTATGTTATCATGATCACCGACGCCGACACGAGTTCGGTTGGAAAACTAGTGGCTGGAGATGGCGCCACCTATCACAAGGTTACATTCAAGGCACTGACATTTTACCCCAAACTGCAAGAGATCGTCGAGGGCGAAGTGGTCGAGATAACTGACTTTGGCGCGTTCGTTAGGATAGGTCCTACTGACGCTCTGCTCCACTTGTCCCAGATTACGGACGACTACCTAAAGAGCGACGTAAAGCAAGGTGTAATCGTGGCCAATCAGACGGCACGATCCCTAAAAATCGGATCGAAACTGAGAGCAAGGATTACGGCAGTAAGCCTTGGAAAGGGGGCAGGCATGGGCAAGATAGGCATTACTTGCAGGCAGCCTTTCCTAGGTGCAATGGAGTGGATTGCCGAGGAGATTAAGAAGGGGAAGGTTGGAGGTCAGCAGACCGCGCCAGCAGCTACAAAAGAGAAAAAGGCAGCCGGAGGCAAGTAGAATTTGGCAAAAGAAAAGGCCTGTCGCAAATGCAAGACTATTACGATGGGAAAAGTCTGTCCGAATTGCAAGTCTACAGACTTGAGCCCCGACTGGTCGGGAATAATACTCGTGTTCGACCCCACAAAATCACGGGTTGCCAAGACGCTCGACATCACAGTCCCCAACAAGTATGCGCTAAAGGTTTCCTGATCAATGCAGGACCTGCGTTCGATTCTGAACGTAAGAGAATCCCTCGTCAAGTTTCTTGAAGAAGACATTGGCGCAGGAGATATCACAAGTGAAAGCATAGTCCCAGAAGATCTGCACGCAATTGGGAAAATAATCTGTAAATCGCGCAACTCAGTTGTTAGTGGATTGGAGGAAGCTGAGATAATTTTCGAAATTTGCGGATGTGAGGCGAAGGCGATAGTGAGCGATGGCGCAAGGATTGACAAAGACAAGGTGGTCATGAAAGTCACTGGAAACGCCAGGGCAATTCTAAAGGCAGAACGCACTGCCCTAAACATGATAATGAGGATGAGCGGAATTGCGACAGAGACTTACAAGCTTGCACAGCTAGCCAGAGGCGTCAGGATACTTGCAACGCGCAAAACAGCACCTGGATTGCGCTATTTTGACAAGAGGGCTGTGATCACAGGAGGGGGTGGAGCCCACAGAATGCGGCTTGACGACATGGTCCTCATAAAGGACAATCATCTGGCCATTGTGGGCGCACCAAGTGATTGTATTAGAAAGGCTCGAAGTTGCGCGGGTAATGCTATCAGAGTAGAATGTGAGGTCAAAAACACAGCTGAGGCGATTGACGCGATCACTGCTGGAGCAGACATCATAATGCTCGACAACTTTTCTCCTGCGCGAGCATCAAGTACAATCGCTAGATTGACAAAAATGGGTCTGCGAAAGAAGAGCAAAGTAGAGATTTCTGGCGGGGTAAACGAGAAGAACATCAAGCAATATGCAAGGAGCAAGCCGGATTTTATCTCTCTTGGCTACATCACTCATTCGCCAAGAGCGGTAGATTTTAGCCTTGAATTGAATTCGGTCTAGGATATCGACAGCATCCGGTTTATAGCAAGTCTTGCCTTCTCTGCTATTTTGGGCGGTACTTTTACTTCATAGACATCCCGTGCCAAAGAATTGTATACTTTTTGCAAGTCGATCTTTTTCATGTACTTGCATACAGCGTCACGCTTGATCGGTATGAACTCTTTTTCGGGGTTCTCCTTCTTCATCCGATACAGGATTCCGGTCTCAGTTGCCACGACGAACTGTTCGGCATTTGAAGTTCTTGCATGCTTCATCATCCCCTCGGTTGAGAGGATGTGCCCTGTCTTGGCAAGGTCGCCTTTTGAAATATGATACATCGTTGAAGAAGTGCAGCTGCACTCAGGGTGCACCAAGAAATCGGCGTTCTTGAAAGTCGCAAGCATCTTGTTAATGTCTTCTGCCTTGATGCCGGCATGGACATGGCACTCGCCCGGCCATATGTACATGTTTTTCCGCTTGGTCACTTCTGCGACGTACGATCCCAGGAAGAGATCAGGAAGAAATAGAACTTCTTGGTCTGCAGGTATGCTGCTAACTACCTTGACAGCGTTTGAAGACGTACAGCAATAGTCAGAAAGCGCCTTTACGTCGGCTGTAGTATTGACGTAGCTCACTACTGCTGCGTTCGGATGCTCTTCCTTCCATCCCTTGAGTTCTTGCGCGTTAATCGTAGAGGCGAGTGAACATCCGGCTTCCAGGTCGGGTATCAAGACACGCTTGTCTGGACATATGATGGAGGCTGTCTCGGCCATAAAGTGCACTCCGCAAAAGACAATGATGTCGGCATCTGTTGACGCAGCGTTCTTTGAAAGCGCAAGTGAGTCGCCAGTGAAATCCGCAACGTCCTGCACTTCTGGTAACTGATAGTTGTGCGCCAAGATAACAGCGTTCTTCTCCTTCTTCAGAGCCAATATCTGTTTTTGAAAGTCAAATTCAAGCATCGTCATGCTATCTGTGAACAGAAAATTATGAACTACCTTTACATTTAAAGTAGTATAATCTAGGACATCGCTGCCTGTAAAATCCAAATTGTAGGCAATAGTTGCCACAATTCGAAAAGTAGGCTGAGCGTGATACAGCCATACACATAAATAAACTGGGACGGTAACACGACATGAAGATCAATGCCAACACACGGATCACTGACAAAGGCCGGCAAGGTACGAGGTCAGACGCCAAAGATTCAGGGCAAGCCAAGGCTGAGCCCGGTTGCAAAGTTGCGCAACAAGGACAATTTTATCAAACGATTTGAAAAGAAGCGGTTGCCAGGACAAAAGAAACCAGAGCGCCGCGGCAGAAGGTAAGTAGAAATCCTTCTTTACCCCTATTTTTGATGACGCATATTGCCGAGTAGAAGGGTTGGCCTGATAGGATGCGGAACAATTGGTAGCCAACTTGCTATTGCGATAGATTCTGGAAAAGTTTCCAATGCAACGCTCGTATCATTATTCGATGTGGTAACTGAGAATGCACAGTCCCTTCAGGGAAGACTTGAACATCGAGCAGAGATCTTTGGTTATTTTGACAGATTCCTTCAATCAGAAATCGACACGATCATAGAGGCTGCTTCGCA
>DASYRH010000091.1:0-8435 GCA_036004585.1 Nitrososphaera sp.
TGTAATGTCTGCTATGTGGTCGTCGGGCGCCGTCTCAATGATATTTGGGACGATACTCCCTAATCCAGATCCGGAAGATCTGGTGCAAAGTGCCAACGTCATCTCTGCAGCCAGTATCGGTATGAGCCAGGTCCTAAGCAATGTACCTTTCGTGACAATCTACAATTTTGTAATGACTGATAGCGGCGTTACAGGAGCTCACGTGGACCAGTGGATGATGCTAGCAGCGGCAAGCACGATAGCAGGAAATCTTACTATTCTTGGAGCTGCAAGCAACATCATTGTGATTGAAGCAGCTGAAGCCAGAGGGATCCCAGTATTCTCGTACTTTGAGTTCTTCAAGGTTGGATCCATAGTGACTGCCGTAAATCTGGCAGTATACTACGTATTCATTGTATTCTTGTAAGACAATGTGTTTCATGCGCATTCCGATTCTTTGAGCTGCAACACCGCTAGTCTTTTTCATCGCTCATGACTTTGCAGCAAACAATGGCGCAGGCGGCTGTCCGCTGAACTAGAAGACGACAGTCTTCTCTTTATTTTTCGTTTTACCGTTGTTGGCAATTGTAAACTGCAGGTCGTAAACTCTCATTCTCATAATGATTATTATATGGCTCTCCAATTGATTGAGAAGAGTACTGCCTTGGTAGCTCAGCCTGGTAGAGCGTTACCTTGGTAAGGTAGAGGTCACGGGTCCAAATCCCGTCCAAGGCTTGTTCATGATCGCAAGTACAAAGCAGTTCTTGCTGCACTTTTTGTCGGATGGAGAATCGAGGAAGAATTGGTAGAACTTCAAATGGTCGTGAGCATGAACGGTGTTTTAGAGCTGTTTGATACGAGGGGCGGCAAAGATTTCTTTTCTTGAACGAAAGATCGTGAGAAAGAGCATGATTTCAATATCTTCTGCGAACATGAAACCAACTATTTTGGAATAGTAACCTTCAAAGCTCTTGTCAGCGCTTGCCAGAGTTATTGCCATTATGTCCAAAACAGAATATTGCCCAAGGTTGCCTGACAGGGTTCTGGCAAGCTGCGTGTCTCCGGCCAGCCGCCGTAGTGTATCCTCGAATTCTGAATCCGTCATGTCCAGAGTTATCAGCCTGTCCCCATAGTTCAAATTGCCGTAGTCGATCAAAAACAAGAGACTTGCGAGCAGAAACATGCTTATGGCGCCACTAATGTAAAAGAACTTGCGCCTGTACCACACTGCAAGTGCCGAATTGATCCGAACTCTGAATCTTTTCAGCGGGCTGTGTTTTATGGCAAAGTAGAAAATTGCGAACGTGATCGCCACAGCACCTAACGTTCCTATCCACACGTTTGCTAACGCAAAGGCCAAGAGAAACCGTACGCCGACCAAGACACCAAACCACGACGCAAGAATTACAATCCTTTCCTTGGTTAGCTTGGGCTTTTCATCCAGCATCGAGGTAGATTCGGTTTTTGTAAGGTTTCATATTAATGGTATGGAACTTGAGGTACTGTTGAGATGGAACTTAATTCCATTTTCCCCCTTCAAATGCCTTCCTGTGTCCAGGATATCCAAAACGGACTATGGATAAAGCTTTAAAGTGTATTCCGCGTTTGTGCAGATGTGTCCACGGGTGAGATAAAGCTCGTATATTCTGATAATGCGCTCCCGGACCTAAAGTCAGCATTGATGATTTGCGGCTTTCCGGGAAGCGGCTACGTTGGCAAGCTGGCGGTAGATCATTTGATCGAGGAACTGCACGCAAAGCACTTGGTCGATATCTATTCAAGTTCTTTCCCGCCCCAAGTAATGATAAGGGCAGATGGCACGGCAGAGCTATTGAAGAACAGCATTTACTGGTGGCGTGGGGAATCAGGACCAGATTTGTTAATGCTCACGGGTGATTCCCAGCCGGCAAACCCGGATGCAGAATATGCTCTGGCGGAGGAAATCCTGAATGTAGCTTCTCGATTTGGAACAAAGCATGTCTATACATTGGCCGCATACATTACAGGAGTCTTTGTTGAAAAGTCCAAAGTCTTTGGCACTGCCACGGATTCAGAAACTGTGAAGTCATTTTCGTCATTTGACATCGCCATGATGGACAGTGGAAGTATTACAGGCATGAACGGCTTGGTAATAGGCATAGCAAAAATGCGCGGGATCAAAGGCACCTGCCTCCTTGGAGAAACTTCGGGATACGTCGTTGATGCAAAAGCTTCAAAGGCAATACTTGAGACCCTCATCAAGATCATCAACGTAAAAGTAGACATGACGAACCTTGACAAGCGTGCAAAGGATACTGAAATGCTTATACAGACTATAGAGCAACAAATGACAGCCGCTAGAGGCGGCAGGCTCCCAGAGGGTCAGCAGCCCCAGAAACCAAGAGATATGGGATATATCAGTTAGGCTTTGTTTAGTTTGCCGAACTTGCCGATGTTGATGCTGTTCTCCCCCTTGAACGTATTGATGTAGCCGTTCTCAATGGAGACCCTGTCGCCAGCATGCACCTTTTCGATGTCATCCCCCCACAGCGACAGCTTCATACTTCCACTCTCGTCAGAAATTATTGCGTCAGCAACATTGTTTGTTCCGCCTGCTTTCAGGTTAACTGTGCGCGACTCTCCCACACTATCTATTTTGCCTGTAACACTTACGTTTCGCATTCCAGCTTTAAGCTCGCCTATCTTCATATTCTGTGCTAGTTCGAATCTGATAATAAATGTTTAATCTGCAGGTCAGATCGAAAAGGGCTGCCGAACAATTGAATTGTCTAGTTCCAAGAATGAAACGTGCGGCGACAATAATTGGCCAAAATTGAAGCTACAAGGCAGCCACAAGCGAGTTTCCACAATCGGTGCAGACCAGCTTTGTTCCTGTGACAGTTTTCTCGTGCACTTCATGAATTGTCTTTGAATGGCATTTTACGCAAAGCCTTGATACCGTTTCAGGCTTGGTCATCTATCCCCGCAAGCACCTTATGTCCTCCTATTTCGCAAAAGCAAAATTTAACCTTTCGACTCTCGCCGCAACTATGAAATAAGGATTTACGCTCAAAACCCATCCGTGGAGGGGTAGCGAAGCCTGGTCAAACGCGCAGGACTCAAGATCATGTCTGCGTGGAACGCTATCATTTGTTCTCGTGACAACGATTAACATGACGAGATGAGTGATCCCGTCCCTTAGGGGTTCGTGGGTTCGAATCCCACCCCCTCCACTTTATCATCTCGAGCAAAGTTCAAATTAATTTTGGCAATATGATACTCTAATGGCGCGCAAGTCGGCTATACTTATCCCCGCGATTATCGCCGCAGTTGCCATTGGCGGTCTTGGTATAGCATTCCTTCCTCCGGAAGTCAGGGAGCCAGATAGGACCGAATTCTCGAAGGGGACCGTCAAGATAGACGACAATGTAATAACCGTGGAAATCGCGGACACCGCCGCGGAAAGACAACGCTGGCTGACCTTTAGGCAGGACAGGTTAGCAAATGACACTGCACTCTTGCTAAAGTATGACGAGCCTGATCTCCACCAAGTCTGGATGCTAAACATCGAGTACAATCTAGATCTCGTCTGGCTCGACAGAGACGGCAATGTCGTTTATATGATAAAGAACGCACCCCCATGCCAGAACGTGGTTGAGACGGTTAGCTGTACGTATAAAACAACATCGCGCTCACTCTATGTAATGGCTGCCACTGCGGGGTTCATAGATGCACATAACATTTCAAAGGGATCAAAGATGACCATAATCTCTATCTAGATTAATTAGGGTCCGCGAGAGCTTGTCATTATTGGATTACAGGCTTGCTGACAAAGCCGGAAAACCCATGGGAAAAGACGAGCTTGCAACATTTCTGACACAGCCCCACATAATGCGGCTCGAGTTCGTTGACGAGCGCGATAACTACCCAGTAGTCCACCCGGTGTGGTATTACTAAGAGGATGACAAGTTTTTCGTGGCTATTGACAGTGACGGACAAAAAGCGAAATCGCTTCGGAAGAACCCCGCGCTTTACTTCCTCATCTACGCCGACCCTCCCAATGGTCCTCCGCTTGGGGTTCGCGGAAAAGCAAAGGCAGATGTCGTGGACGACCCAGATTACGCGACAGAGGTCAATATCCGCAACATCCACCGTTACCTGGGCTCACTTGAAGGGAATGCCGCCAAGAAAATCAAGGAAACTGCCAGAGAATCCTCAGCACTAGAGATAACTCCACTTTATTTGGCGACTTGGAAATTCTAGGAGCGAACGACTTCTTTTTGCAAATCATCAAAGGCTTGCCTTACTTCTTCCACAGCCGCTCCATCTTCGAGCGTCGTCGTATCGCCAATGGATCCCCCAGATGCAACCGCTTTGAGAAGCCTACGCATTATCTTGCCGCTCCGGGTCTTCGGCAGCTTCTCGACGAAATATACCTCTTCCGGCACCGCAATGGCTCCTAGAGTCTTCTTAATGTGTTCTACAAGTTCATTTCGCAATTGCGGTGACTTTGCAACTCCTTCTTTTGGAACCACAAATGCGATGATCGACTCTCCTTTTATCTGATTCGGCTTGCTTGTGACTGCTGCTTCCGCGATCGATCCGTGCGAAACAAATGCACTTTCCAGCTCCATGGTACCAAGGCGGTGCCCAGCCACCTTGAGAACATCGTCGGCCCTACCCAGCAGCCATAGGTATCCATCTTGGTCAATCATGGCATAATCACCGGGGTAGTAGCACCCTGGGAACCTGCTCCAATAAGTAGTCCTGTACTTTTCGTCGTCGCCCCATAATGTCAGAAGCATTCCTGGCCACGGCCTCCTTATCACAAGGAACCCCTTGGTCCCTAGAGGCACCGGGTCGCCATTTTCATCGACCACGCCCGCGTCGACCCCAGGCATGGGGAAGGTGGCAGAGCCAGGTTTCATGGGGACCATTTCTATCCCGGTGCACATCCCTAGCATGATACCACCAGTTTCCGTCTGCCACCAAGTGTCAACTATTGGACAGCCTTCTTTGCCAATGACTTTGAAGTACCAGAGCCAAACCTCGGGATTGATTGGCTCGCCGACCGTACCCAAGAGCCTGAGCGAAGATAGGTCGAAAGAACTTGGGATGGAGTCGCCATACTTCATGTACATTCGCAGAGCGGTTGGAGTAGTGTAAAGGATTGTGGCTCCATGTTTTTGCACGATCTCCCAATACCTATCAGGCTTTGGAAAATCAGGCGAGCCTTCGTACATTATCTCGGTCACTCCATGCATAAGCGGGGCATATACAACATAGCTGTGGCCTGTCACCCATCCGATGTCCGCCGTGCAGAAAAAAACGTCGTCCTTGCGAAAGTCAAAGACCCATCTTGCCGTGGAAAAGACATGGACTAGGTAGCCGCCTGTACCGTGAATTACTCCTTTCGGCTTGCCCGTGGTTCCTGACGTATACAGGATAAAGAGTGGATGCGTACTTTCGACTGGCTCGGGAATGCATACTTGCGATGCCCTTTCCATCTCCTCATGCCACCATACCTGCTTTGGGCCGAGTGTGACATCATTGAAAGCACGCCTGAGAACGATGACTTTCTCGACTGTCGGTGTAGATGCCAAGGCTTCGTCAACAACCTTTTTGAGTTCGACAATCTTGCCCTTCCTTTTCCCGGCGTCAGCCGTGATAATGACCTTTGAGCCTGCGTCGTTAACCCTATCGACGACGGCCTGGGAGCTAAACCCCGAGAATATGACAGAATGTACCGCCCCGATCCTTGCACATGCAAGCATTGCGACTGGGAGCTCTGGCACCATAGGCATGTAGAGTGTGACCCTGTCTCCCTTGGAGACGCCGTTGCCCTTTAGCACGTTTGCAAACTTGCAGACCTGTCTGTAGAGCTCAAAGTATGTAATCGTCCGGCTCTGGCCGTCATCACCTTCCCAGATTATCGCCGCCTTGTTCCTCGTTTCCGAATTGAGGTGCCGGTCAAGGCAGTTTACCGACGCGTTGATATGGCCTCCGGAAAACCATTTTGCAAAAGGGGGGTTCCAATCCAGTGTCTTATCCCAGTACTCTGTCCACTCTAGGCCCCTAGCTTGCTTATTCCAGAAAGCTTCTAAATCAAGAAGGGCTTGTTTTGAAAGAACCTCAAGCCGTTTTGGATGAATGCTAACCTTTACCTTGCCTGACTCTTCATACAGCTTTGAGGGCTCAGACAACGCGAGGGAATTGCTTTTCCTCGTCATTAAAGCATTTGCTACCCTGACTTTTTCGAAGTCCCTCTTCAGAATTTTCTTCTTATAAAGTGCGCCGTTATATTAAAAATCGAGAAAAATCAGTTCGATCATAGTTTGAAGTACAGAAGTAGAACAGAAATAGTAGCAATGATCCTAGAGGCAGCAAACGGCGGAGCTACAAAGACGAAAATAATGTATCGGGCGTTTCTAAGCTATGCGCAGTTAAAAGAGTACCTTAGCGTCCTCATCGAAAATGACCTGCTTGAATACATTGAGGGGGCGCAGTTGTACAAAGCGACCTCAAAGGGCCTGAACTTTCTAAAGATGCATAACGAAATGGGCGAATTACTGCTAACGACTCCCAAGGCAGAGAAAGAACGCTGAAGGATCCTCAAGAATTTTTCGTAAAATTTAGGTCGGCCGGAGCTCTTCCGGTCGCGCTGCCTATTTTGTGATGACCTGATTTAGCCAGCTGGTCTCTGCCGGGACCTGCTCTGTCCCGCCGTCAGCAGCAACAGGAGTTACTGTCTCTTGACCTGTCGCAGTCACTTGCACTGCTGGTCCGACCTGCTCAGTCGCCGCATTATCTACGGCTGGTGTTTGCTCAGTCTGAGTAACAGTGATTGGGGCGGTAGTTGCGGCCGTGATATTATCAAGAGTCTGCGATGCTAGCTTTGTCCGAACGTTAGCTATCTCGGTCTTTTCGTTATTGATATGCTCTATTAGTTCGTCAGTCTGGACCTTGATTTGCTGGTAGGTTTCTTCCTTCATTTCGTTGCTTCTGAACTGCAATTTTGCGTCGAAAAGAACCGCCCGGATGTTGCGGGCTTCTGCATCGAGTTCTTTCACACGAGCGTCAAGACTGCCATTGGTCTGCTTCTCACTTTCTTCCAAGTCGTTTAGCTTTTTCTGATACTTGATAGAAACGAGCTCGGCATCTTCACGCATGGAATCATTTTCAGCAACAATGTCCTGGAGCGCTTTTATCCTCTTCAGTGTAAGAGACTTTTGTCTCAAGAGCTTCTGTGCGTCCAGCCTCCACCTTGGGATAAAGAACACATAGTCGCCTTGCATAACGAGCTGCTCGTACGGTAATTGCCTGAGCCCACCGGAGCCGCAATCAACCCCGACAGTCTCGACCTCGCCGTTGATCTCTGTTATTATACCTACAACTTTTCCGATGAATGTACCGTAGATGTCTTTGACCTGCTTGCCTACAAATCCGAGCTTTTCTTCGCTCATGCGAAGGTTTTAGCAAGATGGTATAATGATAACGGTGTCAAAATAGTTGCATAAACATGCCAAATTCCGTTGAATAGGATTGCGTATGGAATACTTGGGAATTGCTGACGATTGCGCAGATCACTGGAATCAGCAACCCGAAAATGTCGCGAATTGAACAAGACGAGTTATGGGCTAATCCTGAACCTGCTGTCTCAAATTGGTTCACGTAGCCCGTCCTAAAATTTTCAACAATTAGGAAATAAGGGACATTCCCATCGTTGGCATTTGGCAGCCACCTGTTATACAACCTGTCATGTCGTGCGGAGAATTGAAACTTCTCATACCATCAACGAAACCCATAGCCCTCTGACCGAATGGGGTTGAAAGAAAGACAGTCCCAAAGGCTATCATGACGAGTAGTACCAAAGCGACAACGGCGCCAGTCTTTTTGGCCATGATGTCGAGTTACCCCAAGTACCTAATAGTGAATATGGCTTACAACCTATGTGACTTGCGATATGTGTCTGAACTTCTGATATTCTTCAAGTCGAACTGAAGAACAGAGTTCCTTTATTTATTAACAAATTCCAACCTACAAAGCGACCTTTTTATTGACGATACTTTTTGCATGTAACTGTGTCCACTGAAGGTAACGCCGTTCTTGATCAGTTCTCGGACGATGAAAAGGCCTTGCTGAGAGCACATTTTTCTAATTCCGACAAGCAGGTATTTGCCATTATTACGCCAAGACAGGTCGATCGGGGCGCCCTGATGTCAAGATACTCGCGCACCGAAAAGACGATGCGCAGGGTGTTCCTGGACGAGTTCGCAAATAACCCCAACCGAGGGGAAGAATTTTACAGGCGTGTGCTTTTAGAATATGGCGACGACTCTGTTGCCGAGCTGGGCGAGGCTCAGGTGGGCGTGGAGGGCATATCCAATATCGCAGCGAAAATAATTGAAGACCGGCGAATCGGGCTTTCATATCTTGAAAAATCATCGAGGTATGTTGCTTTTGATCAAAAAACGCAG
>DASYRH010000092.1:0-4276 GCA_036004585.1 Nitrososphaera sp.
ATGAAAAGCGTCAGAAAACTCGAAAAAAGGTCGTTTAGGCGACTTTATGAAGACATGAATACAGTCTATAGTTCGTATGGCAGAGATACGTGGCCGATTCTGCCGGCAACGTACTTTGTATTCGCTGCAGACTCAATGAACCTCGATAGTATGAGAGAATCGCTCGATGCAAAACATGAGGCAGAGAATATGCCCCTATGGCAGCGAATAGATACTGTATGTGTTTTGAACAAAGGTGTTGTGACCAACAAGAAATCTGATGGGTCAACTTGGGCGACACCTTTGCCAGATACGAAACTATCGGCAGTGCCTACAGAACACGCCCTTTTACTTTTTTACATACTACTTAGCCTAGAGTTGAATCAAGCTAACATGCCTACTTTAGTATTCGAGAGTATGTCAAAGACATGCGATTCTAAGACCATAATACTATGAGGGCAAATGAGACAGTCGGCTTTTGCTACTACGGTGCTTAAATACAACCGTCTACGGTATTAACTTGATGCAAGACTGCCCTAAATGTGGCAAGAAAATAAAAACTCTTTACGAGAGACACGGTGCAAAAGCGACTTACGAGGCAATGGGTTACTACTGCAAGACTTGCGGTATTCTATACAACCAAGACCTAAAAAAATCAGCAAGCGCTGACATGCTCGCAGTAGGCGCTGCACTGACCGTAAACGGTAGCGAGCAAGACCGTACACGGTTTGCAGCAGAACCGCATACGGTTGCTGCACAAACGATTTCAAGCCAGCCACGGTTTGTAAATATGAGAGCAACGGGCCCAGAGGGACTCGAACCCTCGACCAACTGCTTCGCAGGCAGCCATTCTATCCAAGCTGAACTATGGGCCCTGATTTACCACAATTCGCATCCCATAATTAATACGTAGCATATGTGTGCTCATGCCAGCTGCAGACATGGACAACGCTAATCATCGTGACAATAGGATTCGTACAGAATTTATCCTGCAGATTTCATGGCGGCGTCGTAGTCCGCGCTATACTGAAGTGACAAGGAGAACAAGTCAACAGACTTCTCATATTCTTCCTGGGAACCGCTTACGATGTGATTACGAAGGTGCAGATTGCTTTGCTGTTCGGACTGGACTGCCTTGATTAGGAAGTCCTGAGCCACTTTATATCGGTCCGGGATGTCCAGCTTATTCGCATCATCTATGATCGCTTGATATCTGGAATCGTACCGTTCAATAATTGCAATCATTGTGCTGTTGTCGTACTGATTCTTGGTCCATTTGCCTTCCTCTGCTTGATACTCTCTGGTGAGGTCTATGGCATCAAGCGCTATCGCATCTATCGATCTCCTCGCTTCAATATTTCTTCTGTCTGCCGCAAAGAGGAGAACCATGACCACGACGACCGCTCCTATTGCAGCAATTCCACCGATGGTAATCGCTCTGCTTGATTTCTTTCGCTTGGCCATCTATCGGATGTCCAGAATGAATCATCAGACCAAATAAACCCTGCTCAAAGCAAGCCAACCATCACTAGGTATCGCTGCATCACAAGTGGAACGAAGATGGAATGCTAACCTTGACACTAAATTTACTTCACAAACAAGTATTATATTGCTGATGAGGGAGGTGACATTAGCTTGTCTTCAGAGCAGGGGGAGCCAGTAGACACAAAGAAGAGTATTGCCCAGGCACCATTGAATCTCCTCTTTAACCCGTCTCTGCTTGTCAGAAAGGACGTTTGGAACGTTGACGTTACGTCACTCCTCGAAATGTTCCTCCGCCTCATTGAAGCCACTGGAAACAAGGATCTTCGCATTTGCGGAATAGCTGCGGTATCTTCCTCCATGATATATCGGCTAAAGGTCGAAAGCATATTTGCCTTGGAAAAAATTGCAATGCAAAGGAAGGGTCTTGACGAACAGGGGCAGCAGCCAATACCCCAGCTAAACCCAGTCGAATTGCCATTCAGGATTGAATCGACGTATCCCGTTTCGGTTGAAGACTTGCTCAAGATGCTTGAGAACATGATAATGGAGCTTGCCCACCCGCGACCCAGGAAGAAACAGGTAGAACTCGAACCGGTACAGACCTTTGATTTCGACGCGTATCTTTTGAAATTTGAGCAGATAATCCAGGGATACGAGGACATGATCATGGATATCGTTACGGCCGACGGTACGCTCATGTTCAAATCCCTGGTTGCCAAGATGGAGCCAGTTGAGGTCGCACGCTGCTTTGTTGCAATGCTCTACTTGGCAATGAAGACCAAGGTCACATTAGATCAACCCGATGATTCGGATGACATCAAGATCACTCTAGTCACGCCTTCCACCTCGTTGCCTGCCCAAGAGCAGCAATAAGATAATAAATCATTTCAAGTCTACTCATCCAGTTTGAGGGAGTCCTTTCCAGAAGACGAAGTAATTGCTAGGATAGAAGCGGCTCTCTATTCGGCAGGCAGACCTCTCTCAGTTGACGAACTCGTCAGGGCATCGGGGACGAACTCCAAGGAAAAGACTCTCAGAATAATCAGTGACCTGATAAAAAGATCAAAATCGGTATTCAAAGCAATAGAGATCGCCCAGCTGGACGACGGCAACTTTGTATTTCAGCTAAAACCGCAATATGGCCCACTGGTGCGCAAGTTCGCACAGCACCCGTTGATCCCCTCGGCCGCGCTCAAGACCCTATCGTATATTGCATACGAGCAGCCGGTGACCTCAAAGCGTTTGGTACAGATCAGGGGAAGCCAAGTCTATACCCACCTTAAAGAGCTCGAACAGCTGCTGTTCGTGGAGCATGAAAACCTCGGCAGGCTTAAAGTCTACAGAACTACCAAAAAGTTCCAGGATTATTTTGGCATCACGGATATGAGCGCAATGAAGAGCAAACTGGTGGCTACCACTAACAAGGTGCCCTCGAAGCCAAAGGCGCCCGCCCCGGCCGTCCCTCATGTCCCAGAAAAGTCTTAATTAGAGTAGAATTTATCAAACTTCCTGCCATGCGTAAATCGATAGAGAACCTCGCTGGGCGCAAACTGACTGGCGGGCGTAAAGTCGCGATGCGGGGAAGAAGAAAGTTTGAGATAGACCGTTATCCCAATGAAGCCGTCGCAGGGACTACTCAGATAGTTACCCGCAGAACGCGTGGTAATAACGTAAAGGCTGCATTCAAAACAGCAGAATTTGCCAATGTCATTGACCAGGAGGCAAAGAAGGTGACAAAATCCAAGATCCTCCGAGTAACCAAGAATCCTGCCAACAGGGACTACGAGAGAAGGGGCGTTATCAGCATGGGTGCATTTATTGAGACGGAAAGTGGTCCGGCAAGAGTCGTTTCACGACCTGGACAGAACGGAGTAGTCAATGCCGTCCTCACTAAATCGACTGGCGCCAAGACCTCGTAATTCCTGACAACCGTTAAGAGCAATCAGGTTTTTTCTATTATGTGGAAGTCCTCTGGGACGGCCCGTGTTCAACAAACAAGTTGGTCTGCCCGTATGATGTTAAATTTGTAATCAAGCCTGGATTGGCCCAGTCGCTGAACTCGCTTGAATCTGGCCGGCTTATCATGACTGTCGAACTTATTGGCTCTAAGGATATTCGCGAGGTATGTGTCGAACTGGTAAATAACGCGCGATCGAAGCGACTTGACGTCTTCACGGAATCCACTGAACTAGATAGAAAAATCTCTGTTGACACCATTCTATCGAGGAAAGAAAAAAGCAATATTTGGACCGGCGAGCTCAGCATCCCTGCGATCTGGACAGAGGGGTGCAGCAGGACTTACGAGAGGACTGGCTCATTTACTCAAACTCAATGTGCGAATATTTTCTCGCTCAAGATCACTTATCTGTTGACTGCCGACATGCGCTGCACTGCGCGATTTGCATCTCATGATGCTTTCCACTGGTCTGCAATTGGATGACCCTTTCTCCATTCGCCTCAGTTTATTAAGAAGCAGCAAAGAATAGACGGATCGGGTTGAAAGACTACGATCATGTGATCCTGTGGCTGGATTACTTTAACAAGAATCTCAAGCGACGCCAGGGCCGGAAAGTAAAGAGGAATAGCTCGGTCTTTGATCCGACAATTTCAGAGTTGTCAGAAGCGGCAAAGGCGGCTGGTTTCGAGTTCTCTGATTCCGAGGTAAACGACGGGGCAAGGTTTCCTCGCCGAGCATTCACGAAATCCGGGTACGTGATGGTCGCAAAAAAGGAGGGAACCAAGAAGAACCAGATCATAGACGCAGTCGCAGAAAAACTTCTTCAGAGAAGGAGCCGCCAGAAATCCGGTGGCG
>DASYRH010000093.1:0-9444 GCA_036004585.1 Nitrososphaera sp.
GAGCAAGGGTCTGGGATGTTTCGGAGGGTATGTCGCTTCGTCGGCAAGAACAGTCGAGCTATTGATAAACACATCGAAGCAATTTATCTACACATCGGCCCTGCCCGACCATCTCTGCGTGGCTGCGGGCGAGGCAATGAAGCTCGCCAGGAGAGGGAACCTTCAATCAAAGTTGAATATCAATATTGCATTTCTGAAAAAACGACTTGTGGAGATTGGCTTTACCATAGGCAAGTCATCAAGTCAGATTATTCCCATAATGATAGGGCGGGAAGATATCGCACTAGAATTCTCCAAGGAACTTTTGAAGAGGGGTGTATTTGTGCATCCGGTGCGATATCCAACCGTGAAAAAGGGTAGCGCTCGTTTACGATTGTCAGTTACTGCGGCGCACACCAGAGAACAACTGAGCAAAGCATTGGAAATCCTTCTGGCAGTAGGGAAAACACAGAAAATAGTGGATTGAATCATTTTGTTTCTAAACTCGAGTTTAGAAATACACATAATAACAAGGGATTTTGAGTAATAATAGGTATAACAGGTGCTAGACAGAGAGATTAATTTTCGTCTAAAGGTGTCCGAGGAAGAGGCGAGGGAATTATCCACCTACCTGAATAATCTTTCCGCTTCGAACATTCTATTTGGTCTTCGGTTTGCATACAATCGCAAGAATGCAGAGGAAGGAGGTTATCTCATGCCAGGCAGAAAGAGTTTGGTAAAAAGGGAGACTCACTTGCTGAACAAGGAGCAGGCTAGATGGCGACTTGCCAATTGGAAAGCAATGATAAAGACATACAGGGAAAAAGGATATAGCTATCCAACTATTTCAAGAATAAAAAAAGAGGTTAGAAAGGTTGCTGACAAGAAATAAAGTAGGCTAGAAGCCTGCGGCTTCTAGACTCTTTGCGGGTGTACTCGTAGTCGGAAGGTCTGGAAATTTATTTTTCATGTTCATTTCTACTACGGCGCTTGCCTCTTCCATTATCCGCAGAGTGTCGTCGTTCGTATTCGTGATTGTTCCTATTTCTGCGTTGGGCATCTGTCCAGAGTCGGTTATGATATTCCCTAGTAACTCCGAGATCTGGCCAAATGATTGATCCGCTTCAGGCATCATTCCCGTTAAGCCGCCTTGCAGTCCCTTAATCACTGACATTGCGGGGCTCAGCGTCACAACGACATCTCCAAGTTCAGTTATTGTGTTCAGTCTTAGCTGTATCTGCTCTAATGCCAACTTTGCGGACGTTACCATCTTGTTCATTTTGCGAATCTGCGAAAGCTCTCCTGAGAGCACGCGTGCGTGTTGGCTGTCGTGGCTCTGCATAGCTAGCACTACTCTCTTGAATATCAATTGGTCTTTTTCTTGCATTCGACCCGTAATGCTATCGAGCTTTGTTATTTGCATCTGCAATTTTTTCTGCGCTTCTTCAATTCTTGGCTTCAGAGGAGCTTGCGGCTTTATGCCGTCCAGCAACCTGTGACCCATACTTTCTCCTTGCGGTTTTACCCACTGCTTATCAAATGGCATCCTTACTATGATGGCACCTAAGACAATATTCGAGCAATGGTGTAAAAAGAAAAGTGTACTGCAGTGGAGAGTCACTACGGTAACAGATGATCGCAGTTACACCGATCAAAATCCCCCTCGAAGTTGCCCTTTAGACAGGTTTTTTAAAGACCGTTGTCCGGGTAAAGTTGCTTGATAAAGGAGAAGATCAAAGTCAACAATCGCAATTACAATATTACAATAAATGAGCAGACCCAGATGTATGCGATGAAACTTCGAAGACTTTATCAGCAGAGTTATAACGATGTGGACAGTTTCGATGAGGTTAGCTCCGAAATTTCCTCTACCATCAGCAACTTGCTTAAACATGCCGTGTCGCCGGAAGTTCTTGAAGAGGACATGGATGGTGTAATCCAGCAGCTCCTGAAAATGTACGAAAAATCTGCAAAGAGATAGCCTTCTCAGAAAAACATCTAAATAGCAATCTTCAGCGTCAATCTCACATGGATGCTCATGCCGTAAAGAAGTGTATTAATCCGTTATGTGGTTTGACTTATGAAATTAGCAATGATATCTACCGATGTTCCTGCGGCTCACTTTTAGACATTGTATACAGCCGAAAGCCTCCTCGTGATTTAATCGAGAAATTTTATGAGCGCAGAAACCACGGTGGCAATATCTATAATGAGAGTGGTGTATGGCGATTCCGAGACCTGATAAATTTCGCGGGAATTGATACCGAAGATTTTGAAGAATGCGCACGCGTGCTTGTCTCGTTAGATGGGTCTGAGGGCAGGCTTTCAAAGCCGTACAAGATGAGCAAAGTGGCAGATCATGCAGACATGGATCATGATTCTTTCTTACTGCAGCCGGAAGGATACAATCCAAGCGGCTCGTTCAAGGATAATGGCATGTCTACTGCAGTTACCCAGGCAAAAATGCTCGGTGTACGCAAGATTATTTGTGCGTCTACTGGTAACACATCTGCCTCTGCCGCAATGTACGCTGCAAATGAGGATATACAATGTGATGTGTATATTCCTAAAGGCGAGATTGCCCCCGGAAAGCTGGGTCAGGCATTTCAGTTCGGTGCTCAAGTGATACAGATTCAAGGGAATTTTGACGATGCCCTTTCCGAATCGCTGAAGAGCGCGAAGGAAACTGGTGGGTATACAGTCAATTCCGTCAATCCTTTCAGGTTGGAAGGACAAAAAACCATAGTTTATCGGGTACTTGAGCACCTAAACTGGAATCCGCCTGACTGGATCGTCTACCCTGGAGGGGCCTTGGGAAATACTTCCAGCTGCGGCAAGTGTCTTATGGAGCTCCGCGAATGGGGTTGGATAAGCAAAATACCGCGCATGGCCATAATCAACGCAGAAGGCGCAAATACCTTCTATGAGCTCTTTAATGGTATCTTTGAGAACAAGAAACTAGCCTGGAACGATGGCAGACCCGACCTTGGAATGGTTGAACGCTACTATGCGCAGCTAGACAAGGCTGGGATAAGACCAAAGACTCATGCTACTGCGATCCAAATTGGTAGACCTGCCAATATCGTCAAGGCGTTGCGAGCTTTACACTTTACTAACGGTGTCGTGGCTCAGGTGAGCGACAAAGAAATGTCGGATGGGATGTCAATAGTCGGCCTTAACGGTTTTGACTGCGAAATGGCATCAGGAGCAGTCCCTGCGGGAGTCAAGAAGTTGCGTAATGAAGGCATAATCAGACGCGACGATGTCGTGGTTGGAATTCTCACTGGAAGACAAAAGGACTCGGGCTTGGCAGTTGAATACCACACGAATGAATCAAATCTCTACGCCAAACCACCTACGAACAGATAATTAGTCAACCATTACGACTTATGTCATTGTGCACTCGCTGTTATGGTTACATACTAGGTGTGGTAGTAGCGACGTCATATGTGTGCGCCCATGACCGCAGCGGTGCATTTGGTCGGGTCACTATGATTTTTGGCGATCTGGATTTGACCAATCGTCCAGCCACCACATAGAATACGCTGCAGTCATGGAAAAAAGCGAGTATAAAATGACTGCAGATTGAGCAAAAAAACTATCCTGTTGCGGCCTTTTTCAGAGCGCTAAGCATTGCGCTTGCCTTGTGCTCAGTCTCTGCCCACTCGTTTTTTGGATTAGAATCCATCACGATGCCTGCGCCTGCTTGAACGTACCCCTTGTTCTTGTTGACAAAGATAGACCTGATAGTAATTGCAAAGTCGCATGAACCGTTGAAAGAGAAATATCCCAACGCTCCAGCATAAGGTCCACGCAAAGTGGGCTCAAGTTCATCAATGACTTCCATGGCTCGCACTTTGGGCGCCCCAGAGACAGTGCCTGCAGGAAATACCGCTCTCAGTGCGTCAAAGGAATCAAGCCTTTCCTGTAGCTGTCCTGTGACATGTGAAACTATGTGCTGGACATGGCTAAACCTTTTGACCGTCATGAGCTCATTGACGCGGACAGTTCCAAACTTGCATACCCTCCCTATGTCGTTTCTAGCAAGATCTACGAGCATGGTATGCTCCGCAAGCTCCTTTTCGTCCTTGAGCAAGTCTTCTTTGAGCCGCTCATTTTCAGCGTTGTCTTTGACCACAGGTCGCGTACCGGCGATCGGAAATGTTTCCACATAATCGCCAGTGACTCGCATGAGCATTTCAGGACTCGATCCGATAATGCACCTGTCGGACATTTTTAAAAGGTACATGTAAGGGGATGGGTTGACTTCCCGAAGTGCTTCGTATAGCCTGAGAAGACTGCCTTTTATCGAAAATGACATGCTTTTGGCGACCACAACTTGGAAAACGTCGCCGTCATAGACGTGGCGCTTTGCTCTCCTGACCATGCTTGCGAATCTTTCCTTGGGCATATTCCGCCTGGGCTTAGAATATGAAAATTTGGCGGTTCTGCTTTGAGATTTACTCGCAATATTCTGTAGCTCGCCAAATCGCGACTTGCCCAGGTAGAAATAGTAAGCCTGATTCTCCTTGTGGTTGTACAATACCCCATCAAAGTATATTCCAAATTCAAGCAATGGGAACCCGGGTCCTTTTCTCCTGCCCTGAGGCAGACGCTCCCAGAACCTTACCGCGTCATAGCTGATGTACCCGACCGCTCCTCCGATAAACCTGAACCGGCTGTCGGCAATTTTTGGCAAGAGTGCACGTAGCTGCAAAAGCGGGTCAGTTACTGTATATTCATGAATTGTCTTCTGGCCATTTTGGATTTTAAATGTCTTTGAGCTGCAAGTTATGCTAAATTCGGGATCAAAACCAATTACAGACATTTCGGACAGTTCCTTTGGTCCGACCAACGATTCGAGGATGAAGACCTTTTCGTAAGCTGCATAGATTTTCCGGAAGAGGTCAAATTGGTTTTCGGTTGTTTCTAGTTTCTCTACTTCAAGATTACTGGAGGAATCTAGATTCGCAATACGGCCAAAAGTAGTCACCTTTCATAGTCTCCCATCTCTTCCAGCAGGCTTCATGTCAGGCAATTATCATTTAAACCTTTACGGGTACCGTTACTGCGCCTTCAGATGCCGACTGGACAAGCGAAGCATACTTTGCAAGCGCGCCGACTTTGTAATGTGGCTTGATTGGCTTCCATTTCTTCAGCCTCCTTTTCAGTTCTACTTTTGAAATCATTAGATCTATTTTGCTTGTCAGCGTGTCTATAGAAATCATGTCCCCTTCTTTCACAATAGCAATTGGTCCTCCTACCATCGCTTCTGGCGCGACATGTCCTATCATAAAGCCTCTCGTCGCGCCGGAAAACCTCCCATCCGTAACCATCGCCACCTTTTCTCCGAGACCTTGGCCGACAAGAGCGGCGGTCACGGCGAGCATTTCTCGCATACCTGGCCCGCCTCTTGGACCTTCATACCTGATAACTACTACATCGCCCTCGGCAATTTCCCGCCTAGAGATGGCATCAAACGCTTTTTCTTCTGCATCAAATACACGCGCCTTGCCAGTAAATTTCTTGTTCTTTACTCCTGCTACCTTGACCACTGCTCCTTCAGGTGCTAGGGTTCCCTTTAAGATCTTGAGCGTCCCTTGATCACTAATCGGATTATCGAGATGCCTGACGACTTTTTCATCCGGACTGTAATCAAACTTCATAGCATCGAGGTTTGCTTGCATTGACTTTCCAGTCACAGTCATGGCTTCGCCATGAAGTATTCCCCTCTTTAGCAGGCTACGCAAAACCACAGGAACACCGCCTATCTTGTCAAGGTCCAGCATAACATACGCCCCCCCTGGCCGCATGTCCGCGATATGAGGCGTGCGCTTGCGGATTCTTTCAAAATCAGGTAGCGAAAGTTTGACACCAATTTCCCTGGCTATCGCCAAAAGATGTAGGACGGCATTGGTCGAGCCTCCTATGGCGTTTGCAACCATTATCGCGTTTTCAAACGCTTCAAATGTCATAATGTCTTTTGGCCGAATGTTATTTTCAAGTAAATCTCCGATCGCTTTTCCAGTGTTGTAGCAGACTTGGTGTCTTCGATCACTTTCCGCGGGAGGCGAAGCACTTCCAGGCAAAGACATCCCTATCGCCTCACTTACCGAAGCCATCGTGTTGGCAGTATACATTCCTGCACAAGAGCCTGCCGCAGGGCAAGCCACATTTTCAAGACTTGTGAGCTCCTGGAGCGTCATTTTTCCCGCGTCGTATGCCCCCACTGCTTCGTAGACATCCTGAACAGTTACCTGCTTGCCGTTCCAAACCCCCGGCATGATTGTGCCGCCATATACAAAAATCGCAGGCAAGTTAAGCCTGGCCATGCCCATCAAGGTTCCAGGCAGGCTTTTGTCGCAGCCAGAAATTCCTACGATGCCGTCGTACTGGTGGGCGCGGACCATTACCTCAATAGAATCTGCAATTATCTCCCTGCTCACAAGAGACGCCTTCATGCCCTCGTGGCCCATTGCAATACCATCAGAAACGGCTATGGCCGTAAACTCCCTAGGAGTGCAGCCAGCATCGCTAACACCGCGTTTGGAGCTCTGTGCTAGCTGGCCGAGATGAATGTTACAAGGAGTGGCTTCGTTGCAAGTGGAAGAAACTCCAATAATGGGCTTGTCAAGGTCTTCGTTTGAAAGTCCCATCGCCTTGTACATTGCCCTGTGGGGTGCCCTTGCAGTTCCCTCGACAACTTTTCTACTCGGTAGCTCCATAATGACTAATTGGGCAATGCAAGTATATTTTAAAGTATATTGCTAATCCAGAGTGGCAGTTATCTTTACTGCGTCCAAGCCTTCAACTTTGAAAATCGTCTCACACATGCCGCATTCAGCGTTTCCGCTAGAAAGGTCCTTGGCTGACATCTCTTCATTCAGATAATCGCATTTAGGACAACGAAAGGAAAAATCGAGATCAAAGCTTTCAAGCTCCATTGTTTCGCCCATTATATCAATCAAATCGGGATTACGGCGTATTTAAAAATTCGCAAAGTGTCCCCCCAAAGGAGAGCAAAAAATAAACGTCTAACCACCCACGATACGTTCGCAAGCCAAAGATGTCAACCAAGTCCTGCATTTTCTGCTCTATCGTTGCCGGCCAGCAGCCGGGCGTTAGCGTCTACCAGAATGACGATTTTGTGGTAATAATGGACAAGTATCCCATTAACGTTGGACATACTCTGGTAATTCCGACCAGACACTACGACGACCTCCTTCACATGCCTGCCGCCGAGGTTGGCAGGCTTTATTCCCTTGTACCTGATGTTGCAAAGGCAGTCGTCTCGGCCGTAAAAGCTGACGGATTCAATGTCGGACAGAACAATGGGATCGCGGCAAATCAAATCGTTCCGCACGTCCATGTTCATATTGTGCCACGTTTTAATGACGATAGCCCCGATGGTAAATGGCCTGCCAGGAAGGTGGCCAATCAGGAAGATCTTTCGAGAATTGCTCAGAAGATAAGAAAGCAATTTGAGTCAATTAGATCGACTAACCGCTAACTCGCGTAATTTACAGGAACGGGATTGCAGTCGGGACATTCTTCAAAGTGTAACCTACCGTCGGGATCGACAGCCAGGATCAAAGCAGTCCCCTTGCAGGTGGCACAAACAAACATAGCCGTCTCTAGTTAGTCTACGGCAGGGAAGCTTAAAGCTTTTACCATTATCGAAAGATTTCATTGAATGTTCATTTATTTTCCGGAATATTGCCCTCAATCAACTATTTGTGTATAATTTTCTTCTTTTTTGGTTTTTTATTGACTTTCTTCCGTTTTGCTGTTGGTTCTTTTATCTCGACCGGCGGTGTTTCTGGCGTACTATCATCGAAAACCTTTACCTGTGGCTCGGGGTTTGAGCTCGCTCGCAATCGCTCCTTCATTCTCGCCATATAGACTTGCAGGTATTCTTCGGCCTCCTCCCTCGTTTCAAATTTGGCTTCTCCCCGAAACGAGCCATTTTCGTCAATGAGGCTGACTGCGTTCCACATACCATTTCTTCCGAGCCTCTTTACAACAAACATGACTGCATTTGGAGAATATCTGCGAATATTTAAGACAGGCGTTACTCGATCGTCGTGGCCCAAGAAACGCAGTTTCCCAGCATGAACGGATTGATGCGCCAACTTAATAAAAAACCTCCTAATGTAATATTGCGAATTGAGCGGGTCGGAGGCAAGATTTACAATAAATGTTAAGGAAGGAATAGTTGAGCTCGAAGGCAAGGAAAGCTTTGTGGACAAGCACCTTGAAAAATTTGAAGAGATCTTCAAGACGGCTGTGAAAGAAGCAATACGCCGCGGACTGGAACAGAATATTTCGCTCAAAGCACAAGAGGCTGTTGCCGCGTTGCCTCCGGGCAATCAACACACGCTTGAGGTGGATCAGCTGCCACCGAGACAGGAAAAGTCATCTCCTGCAAAACATTCGCCAAGGCCTTCTGTCACGATCCACCCAATTCCTGTGGATCTTAAGGCAGGTGATAGTAAGGCAGCTTTGCGAGAATTTTATGCGGAAAAAAAGCCGATGAACCATTATGAGAAAGTTGCGGTATTTGCATACTACCTTGCAAAAATGAACAAGCAAAAAGAGGTAAAGTTTGGAGAGCTACTTTCGTGCTATGAGGAGGTAAACGAGAAGAAGCCAAGCATCCTTGACATAATAAAGAACTCGCTCCGTTACAAAGGCTGGCTTGAGCAAGGGTCGGAAAAGTATTCGACGCGCCTTTCCATTTCGGGCGAAAACTTTGTCAAGTTTGACTTACCGGCAAAGGCAGGCCCGACTAACTTGGTCCAGACATGATCATGCGCGCCACCAGTCAAACCCCACATAATCAACCTTTCCTGATTTTACCTTTGGGATCGCCAAGATGAATTGCTTCTTCACGGTGGTTGCAAGCCGGCCTGCAAGAACTATGCCAGTCGCTGTTAGGATATCCGTTCCCCTATAGACCTGCACAAGGTAAGGGGCGTGATCTATTCCCGGCCCTCTTTCGTAGACTGCAAAGTCGCACCCAAACTTGATCCCAGGAGTTACTATGTAGCCTCTATCTCGAAGGTCCTGGAAGACGGTGTATTTTGTATCAAAGTCAGAATACTGCTTTCTGCAAATTCGCCTGATTTCGCTGCTCGATACGACGCTCTTGTCGGTCCGAACGATTTTTAGCTTGCCGTTTACTGACAGATAATATCCTTCTATCAGGTCAAGGACAAGAGGAGCATCGAAATCTGTGCCCTTTGGCTTAGGAACACCAACCGGCTTGCCATAGTATCCGCTCCCAAATATTTTCCGCGAGTTTTCAATGTTCCAGACTATGATCCTGTTGTCGACAAGCTGTCCTAGGAACATAGTACCTACATGCTCAGGGCCAGTATCGTAAATGAATCAGAGGCTTCTTGGCATTTGTCAATCATGCCTTCTATTCCCTCCACCGCATCTTTCAACAGCAGCAGATCCTTG
>DASYRH010000094.1:0-14150 GCA_036004585.1 Nitrososphaera sp.
CCCAATTGGAACGCACGTTCCAACGTTTTCATACTTCGAAGGAATTGTCCCTATCTTAGTAGATAGGGTGCTGGTTTTCACTTACAGTATATTGTCTACCACGCCAGCTGACAGCGCGTCGCCTTGCCGCGTCGATTATGGCAGACAAGAAGCCAAAGGACACGATAGCGCCACTTAGGGGGGCTGCCATAGCATACAATGGATTCTGGTAAAGGCCTCTGGAGCACTGGAAGGCAGTTGTAAATAGTATTACTATTACTAGAACGGTCTGCATCAGAATGAGGACATCTCGGGAAATGTTGCCTGCGGCCCCACTTGCAAGAATAGTGTATGGAATGGACAGGAATGGAACCAACAATATGAAAAAAACAGCAAGCGTCATGAGCCCCGCGCCAACTTTGTTCTGATAATAGAGTGGAACCATCAGTCTCCTAAGCCCATGCCAAAGAGATGACAAGTCGCGAGCCCAGATTGCGTCAATATGGCGTTCGCCCCTCACCATCTTCATTCTAAAATTTGAAGACTTTACTTTGCCTCCGAGGGCACCATCTTCCACCAGCTCTTGTCGGACGCCTTGATGTGTCCCCACCGCCTCATAGGTCGCCTTTGTTATTATGAAAAAGCTACCAAAAAAATATCCGGTCTTTACATTTGGATCGTTTACGCGCAGCGGAGAAAATCTGGTGTGCAGAAATGTTGCTAGCGCGGGAAGGGTGATCTTTGTCCAGAAATCTGGGCAAACAAGATGCGGCACGGCAGTCAGCGCATCGAGATTCTGCGACTGCATGTGTTGGACTGCTAGGGACATTGTGTTTGAAGCGTGCTCTGTGTCCGCGTCAGTGAACATCAAGACTTCTCCTTCTGTCTCCAGGTAACCTTGATAACATGCCCAGTTCTTGCCTGCCCAGCCGTCGGGTTTTGGCGGTGCACTGACATAGATAACACGCGAATCTCTGTCAGAGTATTCCCGCATTATCTTCCCGGTCTTGTCGCTTGAGGAGTCATTTATAGCGATTATCTGAAAGTTGGGATAGTCCTGGGCAAGTAAAGTGTCAAGGCATCGGCCAATATATTGCTCTTCATTTCTAGCCGGAAGAATGACGCTAACCTTGGGCGTCGCAGAAGAAGTTCTGCTGATCGTCTCGAGTCGTGGAGCAAGTCTAAATGACTTGCTCATAAAGGCTAGAAAGTACACCCACAGGCCAAGGATTCCGCCCAGAATTATCGTAATCACCAAATTGGTGATGGTCAATACCCAGTCCATCGCTCTGTAACCTAGCTCGAAATTCGATATTTATTCCACCGCTTTTGCAATCCTATCTAGAGCTTCTTCTGTGCCTTCGGCGATGTGTTTCTTTACCATGCCGGAGAACATGCCAAGAAAGCCAGCGAGCTTGATATCCCAGATTGCATCGATTCGCGTCTTTTCACCGACCGGGGACAAGGTTACTTTTTTTGTGCCCTTCATCGGGCCTTCTGTTATGGTGATTTCGACGGACTTTTCTGGATCAAGAACTACAGTCTGTCTACACAGCGAGTCCCTGAATGATATCGTGACTTCACGCTCTATAGTATTGCCGGATTTTCTGATATTTTTCACAGTCTTGGTCCCGTGCCAGTATTTTGGCTCATTGTCAACATCAGAAACTATCTGCCAAACACGCGACACTGGTGCGGCAACTTCCCTAGATGCATTTATCGCGACCATGACTCGATACGGAATGCCTCAGGCTATATCCTTACCTGAACATTCTCACAAGCCAATTCAGACTTCCTAGCTTGAACGAATGGAAGTGACCACTCACACCGGGAGTGTAGTAGATACAGTCGGTAAAGAATCCAGATGAGACTGGTACACCCTAGGCACTGGCTTCTCTAGGAGGAACATTAGGATGACTATCCCTCCTGTGCTTCTCCATTGTTTCCGCACTTTCAAATTTCTTTCGGCATACGTCGCAGGTCTTTAATTTTCGCTTGTTGTACTTGCGGCGCGAAAGATAATCAGCTAGATGTACAAAATAGACGCCAAGACCCCACATCACATAACAGATACACGTTATCTCTTTAATAGATAATGCTACTTTTTTCAAGCTGATGAAATTGGGTATATGTCGTCAGACTGAAAAATCACAGGATGCACAGCCTTGGATTGAAATCAATTGATCAAAAGTTCTAGATGGTGGCGCGGGCTCTAGAATCTATTTCATGGTTATTAGTTGACGCACTAGAGCTATCGGTTTTCTTCTTGCCAAATTTTCACGGCTCTGGCCTTGCTGAAAATAAGGAATCGGTTGTGGCAGTACAGGGCTCCGCCCATGCAGAGATAGCCTGCCAGATAAAACACGCCAAAACCCCAAATCTCAGAGTCAGGATTTGTTGCAGCAATATATCCAAAGGCACTGTCTGCGGCCGCGATTATCAAGATTGACGCAGACAACAAGACCCACGGAATAACCGTCAATCTGCCCTTTCGCAAAATGGAAAATGTCATTATGGCTGGCACAATCAGCGCAGCATCAAGGCTAGGATACATCACGTTCACGATCAATTCAAGCAGATCATCAGTAAGAAGCGACGAGCTTAGGACCGTTATTGGCACAAACAAACCAAATATTGCGGCTGTTGTCGCCACGACAATGACCAGGCCATGCGGCCTGGCAGACTTGTTAAAGAATCTATATGTCGCAAATAAGTGATAGCCAAATGGCCCGTACCCAGCTAGCCAGAGCGCGTCTGCCACAGAAGGATATGGCACTTCGTCGTCCACGCCAACTTCATAGTAGGTCTGGATAAGTTCAGCCGCAAACCAGAGTCCCAAGCCGATGGCAAAAGCGGCATATGTCTTTCCATGAAGCCCACCCAACTTTTGTCGGTAGACTATTGCAATGGACAATACCAGCGCAGACCCTGCGGCGGCATTAATAGAGAAATCAGAGAAGACCAAAAACAATGGCTTGTCTTCGAATATCACCAAGTCTGTCAAGCCGAATGCCAGTGCGATGCCTACGATAAGAAGGATTATGTTTCTAAGTAGCCTTTTGACGTTGACAGTGTTCTCCTTTCTAACTCTTGCCTTTTTATCCTCGTCTCCGAACAACTAACTCGTGACCCTAATGGAAAGGATTTTCTGGATTTTTTCTACGGGCGCAAGGTTTTCTTCATCGCTTGCTAAAACAGGTCCTTGATCTCCATAGCGTTGTTCATACATGACCCTGAACTGAGAGAATATTTCTTCCATGAAGACATTGGCTCCATCACCAAAGATTTTTTTCATTTCTTCGTCGAATTTTCGGATGTCAAACTCCTCTGGATTAGTGGTTACGCCTTGACTGTTTAGTTCCCAAAAAAGGGCGTGCATTGTAGGCTCTCCAAGTGAAGACAACACCTTGCCGGTGATAGTTGCAAGATCTCCGATGACCGTCACATGTCTATTGAGTGCGATCTTTGCTTTAGTTGTCTTGTTGTATTCAAAGCTACATACTAGCCAATATGAATCGTGAGAGATGGAATAAACGGTGAGACAGTGAGAATGAAAGCAAGATATCATTTAGCGACCCTGTCAGCATGCATGTTTGCGGTGTTAGGACTAATTATCCCCTTAAATCATGTTGCGGAGGGCGCCAGTATAACTGCAGTTAATAAGAATTTCAAATCTCAAAGTACGTCCTCAAGCGATTGCGCTGGACATCTTGGTGGTCTTCAGTCGGACCATGGCTGCAAGTCCGATACAAAAGCTAGCAAAGTAGATCTGGACAGAAAGGGGCATAAAGTAAAGAAGTCAAAGAGCAGCGGCAGGTAGGGCGCTAGAATTGAGTGAGAACCAGCTCACCGGCACACGGCAGCCGTCGTCGGCAAAGGGCAACAGGGGCAAAATAGAAATCATTGGAGATATCCTTGGGGTTTGTCTTGCCGGAAACGCCAAAAGAACTCACATAATGTACAGGGGCAACTTGAGCCATGACATGCTCAAGTCTTATACCGATGAGTTGGTGAACAAGGGACTGGTAGAGCTTGTGGGTGACAAGGGGCATTTCAAAACTACCGAGAAAGGTAAAGAGTTTCTGAGCCATTACGGAAAGATAAGAGAATTGCTTGCGTCAGAAGTAGCAGTCCAGGCAAGGGTGATAGTGCGAGAGAATCCCATCGGTACCAGGCTAATGTCGCTAGGCATGAGTCGAGATTTCGTGAGGAAGGTCAAGATATCTGCAGACCAGGCACGGGACATAATGAAGGGAATGCTCTATTTGAACGAGCGATACAAGGCAAAAAGCTGAAAACTTTTTTTCATAAGTGCGGCTAATAAACTTGCTGTGCCATAAAGTAAGGGAAAGTCCGGCTGTCGATATTTCGATAGAATCAATCGTGATTTTCAAATTGAAAGAAAAGTACTAATCAATGCGCAAATCTTGATACTTTGGTAATCATAGCTAGTTGTTCTTGTCAGCCCTTACCGACAAGCTGGTGATCTTTTGGCACAAGTACGAGAACCTGAATCTAAAGATAGCCTTCGTACTCATATCGCTTCAGCTAATTCACCTTTACTGGCTCACTGTCGATGTTGTAATCAAGCGGCTAATGCAGGACGAGAGCGCAGGCTTGTCGCAGACGGGACTTTTGTTCTTGTTCTTCATCGTAATAGATTACATCGAAATACCAGGTTTAGTCGCCGGCTTGACTTACTACGGCCTAAGCTTGTATAAGGATGTACGAAAGCGATCAAAGAACGCCCTTTTCTTCACTCTGCTGGCTGTCCAAGTATTTCATATATTTTGGATAACCGACGAAGTTGTGTTTGAGACCTTCTTTGGACCTTCTACTGCCGTGCAGCTTCCCTTCCTTGCGGCTTGGGCAGCCATTCTTGTAGACTACCTTGAGCTCCCCGTGATCGCAGACTTGTTCTATAGAACAATAGTAAAGGGCGAGCGGAGGAAGGCCTCCTAACTTGAGAAATGAATTCTGATCTTGGTTGCGTCAGCCATGCTATCTAATGCAGGATTATTCGATGCAACTTTCATCATTGCGGTCCCTCATAGATAATTAGTATTGGAGATAGATAGTTCTGAAGCATGTTTGAGAGTCGAGAGCGTCCCGGAAATCTACCATTTCCCTTCAACTTGATTTGGAATTGTTATTAGCGTTATTATGCCGGGATAAGCATGGCCGAACCGAATCAGCCTGAGCTTTCAAGAATTACCGGGAGAGAGGCACGCACCATCATTCGTCCTGTTGAAAGGAATCAGCGGATAAAATTGAATGATGCCATACTCGTTGCGGGTTTCCCAGGTCCTGGCCTTGTCGGCTCCATGAGTGCAAGCTATATCATAGAACAACAAAAGATGCGGCAGATCGCCTATGTCGATTCAGATTTTATCATGCCGGGAGTAATGTATATCGGTGGGAGACTGCGACACCCGTTTCGGATCTATGCAAACGAAAAAGGCGACGTGTGCGTAGTGGTTTGCGATGCGCCTATGTTTCTTGCAGGGATCAGACAGATCCTCAACCCTGTAGTTAGATGGGCTCAGGATCATAATATTCGGGAGATAATGGTCCTCGAAGGAATAGCTGCTAATGAGATCCCTCAAGCAGAGAGGAAGCCTGTGATTATGTCAAGCGACGGAAAGTCAGACGATCATGGCTTTCTCAGCAGGATTCACAGGAACGGCACCGAGGAGAAGACCAGTGGCTCACCGACATTTATCACGGGAATTTCCGGAGCGCTCCTTGCGTCCTGTTTATCAAACGGAATCCCTTGTACCGGGATTTTGATAGCCGCTCCACAGGCAATTCCGGACCCCGAAGGCGCCACCATCCTCATCGAAACTGCCAACCGCCATGCCAGCAATCTATTCATAATAGACGTCGCGCAACTCAAGAACCAAGCCGCCGAGTTAAGGAAAGAGATGCAGAAGCTGATTAGCGCAATGCAAAAGCAACAGCAGGATGCTGTCGGAGCAGGCGGTCCAGAAATTTACGGTTAGACTACACGACCCCCTCCCCTTTTGGTACTCCATGTCTTATTAGCACCGAATGAGCAAGCTGCGTGATGTCAACAATACAAGCGGAAGCATCTAAACCGCAGAAAAAGATGCAAGAATGCAATCGCTGCAGAGCAGCGGGGTACGCCGGCCAGATGATAGCCTTCGAAAAGATGGGAGAAGATCCAGTCACGGGAAAGATAAAGTGGAAGCTCATAGACGAAAGCGGGGCAGGGCACGAGCACAAGGCCGCAGCTACGTTTAGGAAGAAGAGGGTAGTAGACATTGCGACGGTTTCGGATGTAGCAGAGGCAAGAAGCCTTCTTGTCATGGGATGGGAATACAAGACTTCATACCCGGCCACAATCGCAAATATTCCCCACTTTGTGCTGGTCAAACGCGACTAGGAATATTAACAGCCGAAGTGCGACCTATTCCCTTTTTTCTTTTTGTTCATTGCGATCATCATATGTTTGACAAATACCGGGGTGATTGCGAAACTCGGGAACAACCCGTTCGCCGTTCCCTAGAGTTATTCAGACGTTGTGCCTCTGTTACTCTTTCTCTTCCCTTGCCTGCCGGCTTTCTTGCAGCAAGACCGTGTCGTCCAGAGATTCTTCGAAGGCTCTGTCAAAAGCCTCATGACTCTCGACTATCACCCAGTGATCGCCTTTTACGATTCTTAATTTCATTCTTGGAATTTCCTTTTGCATTTGCCTCATCAGTCTTACAAAAACCTCATCGTCGCTGCCCACGATGCCGGATATTGGGATCGCAACGGCACCAAGTGATTTAGTCACGCTCCGGGGGATTGAATATAGAGCAACCGTTGCAGAAGAAAAGCCTTCAACGGTTGTCTTGGTAAAAATCCTTGCAAAAGTTTCGCGCTTTCTCTTGTTCTGAAATGCCTCCCTTGCTACTTCATGTTCATTCATCGTTTCCTCAGCAAGTGCCTCCATGCCTTTTTCTCGAGCCAATCTTCTGGTTCCGTGGTGCTTTTCCAGGTCCAGATCAGGTATTGACTCTGATGAGGACGAAATTATGACCAGGCTTTGGACTCTATCAGGATAGGTCACCGCGAAGATGCAGGATATCTGGCCGCCGATAGAGTGCCCAACAAATGAGCATTTCTCCACACCCAAATGGTCGAGTAGATTGCGAAGGTCGTTTACAAGGTCGTGCATAATATACGGTTGGATTTTTCCAATCTCACTTCTGCCATGGCCGCGCAGGTCATATGCTATGACTCTGATTTTGCGTTCTAGCATGATTTTGATCTCATTATTCCAGATCTCGGTATTCCCTCCAATTGGATGAATCAGCACAACCGCGCGGTCGGTTTTCCTACCATGCACCTCATAGTACATTCGTGGAGTATCTGCAGTTTCAAGATAGGGCACGCCGAACCTTACAGAGTTCGAGAGTTCTTATATTCACTTCGGAACAACGAGGTGCCTCTGCTGCCATGCACACAGCTCAGGTTAGGAGGCATTGGTAGAGTTTCAGCTGATGAAAAAGATGCAAAGCTCATCCCCCAAGATTATTTATTAACGGCGCCTGCGCAAGGCGATCATGCTTGAAGCAAGATGTCCTCAGTGCAATAAAAAGGCCGAAGTGGATGATGACATGTCAACTGTGACATGCAGGCACTGCGGATTTACCTCCTCTTACGACGATTACATTGAAACGATGAAAGGAAAGGCACTCAACCTTACTGATGAATATCAAATGAACTTAGACAAGAATCCTCTCTAGTTACCACACGCCGCCTTTGTCGCTGCAGTCGTAATGTCCGCCACAATTTGCGCAGAAGAGGTGGCAGGCCTGCATTCGCTTCATCATGAATCCGCAGCGGGGGCACTCTACCTCTGTCTCTTGTCCGGCTTCCAACATCTTTTCGTTTGTCATCGCACTTTTTAACCGTTTCATCGTCCAAAGGTTAATTAAACCAGAAATTCGTTTCAATTTTGCTTTGGCTCAGTTCAAACTAGTCATTTCAGACCCAAAGGGCAAGACTATAACGCAGGACCTCAAGGACAGGGCAGCTCAGCCGCTGTTGGGTTCTAGAATTGGAGGAGTCGTCGATTCATCCATTATTGGAATTGCAGGTGGCAAGATCAAGATTACTGGCGGAAGTGACAAGTCAGGAACACCAATGCGCTCGGACGTTCATGGAGGAGTTAAGAAATACGTTCTCCTATCCACCGGCGTTGGCAACAGGAGCGAGGCAAGGATAAGAAAACTGGTCAGGGGAAACATGGTGACAGAAGAAATTTACCAGCTTAACTGCTTACTTGTTGAAGGAACGCTGCCCGAAAAAACGGCGGACGCCGCACCTGAAGCTCCGGCTGCGGAACCTGAAAAGAAAAAGAAGTAGTGGCATAATTTTCCCTTAGGTTAATATCTCTCTTGGAATTGACGTAATTTGAATTTGCACTGGAAAGAGACTCTGCCGGATTGGTACATCAAGGAATATGGTTACCAGCCCTGCGTCAACATTGGCACGTCGGGCCACGTAGACCATGGCAAGACCACTCTGGTCGAGGCAATTACTGGCGTATGGACCAGCGCCCACAGCGAAGAGCTGAGAAGAGGAATTACGATAAAAGTGGGTTACGCAGACGCTGCGTTTTACAAGTGTCCACAGTGCCCCTCGCCGCTGGGCTATAGCACTCAGCCAAAGTGCACGAACTGTGGCGGAAAGAGCGAGTTATTGCGCGTCGTTAGTTTTGTGGATTCGCCGGGCCACGAAAGCCTCATGGCAAACATGCTGTCTGGCGCCGCGCTCATGGACGGCGCCATTTTAGTTGTGGCGGCAAACGAAAAGGTGCCGCAGCCCCAGACGAGGGAGCACCTCCTTGCACTTTCGGTACTTGGAATTCAGCAGATTGTCCTTGTGCAGAACAAGGTCGACCTCACAGAATATCAAGAAGCCATCGATAACTATGAACAGATAAAGGATTTTGTCCGGGACAGCGTTGCACAAAAGGCACCGATTATCCCAATATCTGCTCAGCACAAGCTAAACATGGATGCCCTGATTGAGGCAATTGAGAATAATATCAAGACGCCGCCGCGCGCAAATAACGATGCTCCGATAATGCATGTGCTGCGTTCGTTTGACGTGAACAAGCCCGGCGCACCCATAAAGCAGGTCAAAGGCGGGATCATTGGAGGCGCGCTAGTGCAGGGAGAATTTAACATCGACGACGAAATTGAAATTCGGCCCGGGCTGGTGGATGAAAAGAAAGGCAAGTACGAGCCAATAACCTCGCACATCTCCACCCTTGGGACAGGTGCTGGCCTGGTTGAAACTGTAAAGCCGGGCGGATTGGTCGCAATAGGGACAAAGCTCGATCCCACGTATACAAAGAGTGATTCTCTTATTGGCGCCGTAATTGGCAAGCCTGGGACGCTTCCGAAGGACGTTGAGGACATTTCTGTTGAAACTCATCTCTTCGATACGGCCGTCGGCACTGCCGACATGGTAAAGGTAGAGCCCATCAAGGTGAAGGAGCCTCTAAGACTCAACATCGGCACTGCGGCCGCGATAGGAACCGTCACAAGCGTCCGCGATGGCAAGATAGAAGTAAAGCTGAAAAAACCCGTGTGCCTTATGCCAAAAAGCAGGGTTGCAGTAAGCCGGAGGATTGCGGAAAGATGGAGACTTATCGGATCGGGAATAGCCCTCTAGCATGAATGTTCTGTGCGACACCAGTTTCCTGATGGTCTTGGTTTCAAAGCCGATAAAGCAACTCCCAAGGATAGAGTCCGAGTTCGGCAGGCTTGATTTCCTGGTTCCGGATATTGTAATTGGCGAGCTTGAGCGGTTGGAACAAAAGGCCGGACCAAAGAGGTCAACCCTTGCCAAGACGGCGCTGGAGCTCGCAAAGGCAAAATTTAGGCAAGTCAAAGTTGGCCGCGCGGCGCACGTCGACGATTCAATTGTCGAGTACGCTCTTAGGACCAAATGTGCAGTAGCGACAATTGACACTAACCTACGCAGGCGTCTCATAAAAAGCGAGGTCTTGGTTCTTACGCTGAGCCGCGACAGGCTCATTGTTGCGAACCCGAAAATAAAACCCAACAATCTTTAAATAAATTTCTACCAACCTCATCTTGATGCTGGAGCATAACGGGATCAGTTTCCAGTGGCTTGGTCATGATGGTTTCAGGATTTCCTACGAAAGTAAGACTGTCTATTTCGATCCGTACAAACTAAAGTCACAGCATAACAAGAAAGATGCAGATCTCGTTCTGATATCCCACAACCATTTTGACCACCTGAGCGTCGAGGATCTCGCACTTGTAGTCGGCAGCAAGACTCACATTGTGGCTGCCGAGGAATGTGTCGGTAAACTCAAAAGCATCGGGGCCGCAGAGATCAAGGGAGTTGCCCCAGGAGACAGGGCCTCAATCGAAGGCGTATCCATTGAAGCAGTGGCTGCCTACAACACAAACAAGACATTTCATCCAAAGGCAGACGGCAAGGTTGGATTTGTGATAACTCTGAACAACTTGCGCATCTATCACGCGGGTGACACGGATGTTATTCCGGAGATGGACGGGGTGAATCCAGATATCGCCCTGGTTCCAGTTTCTGGGACGTATGTCATGACTGCCGAAGAGGCAGCACGTTCGGTTAATTAGAAGATAAAGCCAAAGCAGCTTGCAATCCCTATGCATTATGGAGCAATAGTTGGAAGCGAGAATGATGCCAAGACCTTCAGTCGACTAGTCACTGCGTGTCCAGTCAAGATATTGATTCAAGAGTAGCTGTAGCCTTTCCGCAGTCTATTCCTTTGTGTGCTAATTTCGTCCAATCCTATGCAGACGTTCCTCGACTCAAAGCTCTTGCCAAAGGTCGACCTGATAATTGCGAGAAATTCCTGATTCCTTTTTTATCACGTGACCCCATATTCGTCCTAGCCACTTCAATTTCACAATCGGTGCGATAGACCTCGTGCAGGAGAGAAGGATAGTGATCCCCCTGGTCTGAGCTGGACTATCTCTGCTCTATTTTGATTGACAGTATCCTTGCATCTTCTGGGTTGACCGGTTGCCTTGTGTCGGTTCCTACTACAATGGTATCAAGAGCGGCAATCTTGTCGACCACATCCATCCCTTCAAAGACTCGGCCAAAGACGGTATACTTGTTGTCTAGCGCACCCTTGGTTAGCTCATCGCCCTCCAAAACAATGAAGAACTGTGAGCCTGCGCTGTTGGGGTCACTTGCTCGCGCCATCGAAACGATTCCTCTATCATGAGATATGCTGTTGAATTCTGCAACGATGGCGTAGCCGGGACCGCCGGTTCCCCATACGTTTCTGTCGGTTCCGTTGATGGTGTTGGGATCTCCTCCCTGTATTACAAAGCCTGGAACTATTCTGTGGAAGAGCACGCCATCATAAAATCCGTCGTTTGCTAGATTGATGAAGTTTTCAACATGCTTCGGAGCTGCCTCTGGGAAGAATTCCATCTTGATTATTCCCTGGGAGGTTTCAATTACCGCAATTTCACTTGACGTTACAGGCGCCGTGGCATTGACAGGCGCAGGAGTCTCCACTGGCTCAGGAGTTGGCTCGGGCTCTGAAACTACGTAAGGATCTCCATCAGGCCTTGGAACATAGTCCTGGTTGACTTTGTAGACAAAGACGCCGAAAGCGATGTTATCTTTATTCTCAAAGCTTGGCGACGCGTACACCAGGTGGAGCGGCTGGTTTGCATCGCCGTCAGCCGGGTACTTTACCTCCTGGGTATACAACCCACTGAAGCCTTGTGCCCATCCCTGCGTAAGATTTCGAACGTTTTGGATGCTGCCATCCGGGCCGAACATCACGTACGATGCGGGAGCGAATGGGAAAAGTTTACCAAGTAACGTATTGTTCCAAAAGGCCGGGGTAGGGGTAAAGCCATCACTCTGGATGTATCTGTCTTCATTAAACCCGCCTATCCTCATGAACCACTGCTTTTTGCTCTCGTCTCCGCCTTGACCTAGTGTGTATAGTGGAACGCGTTCAGCGCTAGTTGTATTGACGTTGCCATCTGCTCCCGCCGGTGAACCAAAGACCCTAACCTGGCCGACCACATAGACGACTATATAGTCTGCCTTGAGGTCCTGGGCGATCGCTAGGCCTTTCTCCTGATCTGAAACTAGCATCTTTGCTATAGTCTCGATGCGCGTCGAGTTTATCGTCGCGTTATCTGCCAGAGTCGTCCGCTCGCCCAGAGTCGTAATCCAGTAACCATAGTCCCACCACGCAGCTATCACCGCACTTGATTCGGTATTGTTTGAAATCCAGCTTAGTGCCTGCGTCCAGTCATCAGTCGAAGTCCTAAATCCAGTTCCACCGTTGGATATTGCGGCCGGGACGTCCGCGGAGCTAATCCAGTTGGCGTTTGTTGGATAGAATAACGGTATGGAGAGCATCATGATGACTACGACGACGTATGATATCCTTATCAGCTGCCCGGAGCGTGTGCGGAATCCTCCAAACTCGGCCTTTCGCCTTTCTTCCCGGGTGAGAGCGGTCGCCCTTGCTGCCACAGATGCAGGGCTTGACTGCGCAGTCGCCTCCCTGTAAGCGAGCATGCTCCGGGTTACTTCGTAAAGGCCAAGGCCGGCAAGCACGATTATACCGATGGAGGCAAAAACCAAAAGTCTGGCAAATGTTGCGCTGACATAGACACCTGTTAAGCCGATAATAAGCGCGAATACCGCGGCGTCGTCTCTTCGCCTGAATGCAAGCCAGATTCCGAGCCCTGCGAACATTAGCAGGATGGAAAAGTCTGTGAAGTAGTCAGCGACAGTAGGAGTAAAGTGTTCTGCGACTGACTCCACCAAGGAATTCGTTGAACTGATGAACGGGTTGATGGCGTTGATGTACCTAAAGCTCGGAGAGATGTACGCGCCTCCAGCTAGTATTCCTACGGCCACTGCGATAAATCCAATCAACAGGTAGAGTGTGTTTCTCTGCTGCTGGCGAGGTCCGCCAATCTTTCTCAAAAAGTTCGCAATGACCAGAAAGAGTGTGCCCCCCATCATGGCGATGCCGGGCATTCCAAGGACGTAGGATATTCCGGGCCGGGGGAAAGCTGCAGAGCTAATGAGCGATACCACGGTGAACGCAATCACCACGTACATGGGCATGGTAAGGTCCCTTCTGAAAAACGGCAAGGCTATGAAAAAGATTGAAAGTGGTATGGCAAAGTACTGTACGCCTCCCCAGGACCCGTTGGCGAGCCCGAGAATCACGCCGCCTACAACTGCCTTGGCAATGGCGTACTTGAGCTCCTTGTGTCTGACGGCTGAAATAAATAGGTACATCGCAAGCAGGCCAAAGAACAGTCCCAGTGGCTCTGACTTGAACCAGCCCAGATTGCCTCTCTGGATGATTGATGGGCTGAATGCGAGAAGGAGGGCGGAAAAAAGCCCTGCAGTAGTACCACCCAGCACTCTGACGAGCGCGAATATTACTACCACGGTCAACGAACCCATCACTGCAGGGAAGACTATAGTGAAGTCAAGTAGGGACATCCCCCCACCAAACATCTGATACATGTATGCGGCTGTAATATGGAGCACCGACTGTGAAGTGGCGGCAACATCTCGACCTTCAGGATACCAAGACATCTGGTCATGCCATGTCCAGTACGCATCTAGCCCGTTGTCAAGGATGAACTTGGTGGCGCGGTAGTCGAAATATGGGTCGAACTCGTTTAGAACCCATCCATATTTTGAGGGATAGAATCTCATAATTAGCGCCGCGGAAAACGCGAGAGCAAGAACTGCAATAACCAGTAGGTGTTTCGTCTGGAATTGAAAAGTGCCAGCCGAAAAGATGGTCCTGCTGCCTTCTAACATCCCGTTTTGGTGCATTTTACCCTTTTTTTAAGGTACTGCCATTCCAGATAGCGACATTCAGAGTGAAAGACAATGCATGTCACGCAAAACATCATCGCGAATTGATGCCGGCCAAGAGCTCGTCGTGGACGATTCCATTGCTTGAACAGATGTGCATCTTTTCAAATATCGGAAACTTGGGCTGCGTTCCGTCAAGCAGCGTCCAGACTCCGCCTGCTTCTTCAAGTATCAGCCCCGTCGCAGCGATATCCCACATTGAAAGGTCATTATTGATCGTGCCATCTATCCTTCCGGCAGCGACGTATGCA